>JAZDIB010000001.1:0-2076 GCA_043805355.1 Patescibacteria group bacterium
GTAGTAGGCGAACGTGAAGTCGTCCTCGAACTCGTACGTCCGCGACTCGCGGTACTGGAAGCTGCCGTCAGCGTTCACGGTCACGTCGACGACGACGCGCGGGAACCAGTAGTCCTTCGCGCCGGCGCTCGCGGCTGCGGCGAGCGCGCAGACGATCGCGAGGGCGGGAACGAGCTTCCGATGCATGGAGACCTCCACAGCGTGGAAACCCCTGCTACGACTTCGTCGAGATCGAGACGTCCCTGAGGAGCACCCAGGGGTACTTGTGGCTCCCGATGAACCCCATGAGACCCACGCGTTCGACCTCCTTCGAGATCGCGACCACGTTGTCCCTGAAGAGCCTGTAGACGTTCCCGGCGACCATCGTGTCCTTCACGCGGCCCGTGATGCGCCCGTTCTCGACTCCGAACCCGAGCGCAACGTTGCCCGAGAAGTCCCCCGCGAGCAGATTGCTCATCATGATGCCCATGATGCTGTCCACGATCACGCCCTTCTTCATGCGCGCCATGAGCTCGGCCCGCGGGGCGTCTCCGCCCGCCATCTCCCAGTTCGTGGTCTCGGGCTCGGGGATCTTCCCGAGGTCCTTGGTCTGGATGAGCCGCTTGAGGCGGAGACCGTTCCCCGTGGGAGCGAGCCCGAGCCTTTTCGACGTGCGGAGGTCCGTGAGGAACCCCTTGAGCACGCCGGCCACGACCAGCGGTGTCCTCTGCATCGGCACGCCCTCGTCGTCGAACGGCGCCGACGAGTACCCCGCGTCGGCCGCCCCGTCGTCGTGGATCGTGATGCGCTCGTCAAAGATGGTCTGCCCGAGCTTCCCCGCGAGCGGAGACACCTTCCGTTCGACCATCGAGCCGCTCATGCCGGTGTAGAGCGTCATCAGGACGTCGGCCATCGCATGTGGCGTAAGGAGCACGGTCGTCGGGCCGCCGGGGACGGACACGTTCGTGCGCCCATTCCGGAAGTCCTCGAGAACGCGGTCAACGATGGCGGGCCCCCCGCCATCGAGGGCCGTTCCACCGTAGTAGCCACCGGCGTCCAGCATGTTCGTGCCATCGATGAGCCGACCGCCGATGTAGAACTGGTACTGCGTCCGCCGGTACTCGCCGTCGAACCCGTCGGACGTCGCCACGGAGACTTCCTGCACGTCTCTCCGCGTCGTCGCCTCGACGTTGATCCGCTTCTCGTAGTCCAGGACCCTCGCGACGCCCTCCTCCATGCGCTTGACCATGGCGTCGGTGGACAGGTCCTCGATCCGCCGGTCGACGACTTTCGGCGCGGTCGGGACCGCCGCGGCGGCGAACCCGTGCTCGGCTACCTCGCCGAACGCCGCGGTCGCGATCGCGTCGTCCGCGATCTTGTCGAGGTTGTCCAGTCGCGTGCTCGTCGCAAGGCCCAGGCGTCCGTTCTTGACGACACGCACGGCGACTCCGGTCTCCTCGGTCCGCGAGACGCCCTTGAGCCTGCACGTCTCGAAGTCCACCTGCGTCCGAAGGGAGGTCAGGCGGAAGACCTCGCACCGCTCCGCGCCCTTCCGGGCCGCGCTCTCGATGATCGCCTTCACGTCACTCACCTCCGATGACGACGTTCTGGATTCTCACGTGCGGTGCCCCATGGCTCGTCTGAAGTGGGAACTGCCCGCTCTTGCCGCATCCGCCGGGGCCGTTGTGTGTAGCGAAGTCGTTCCCGATCATGTCGATATTCTTGAGCGTCACGAACACGTTGCCCGTGAGGGTCGCGTCGCGCACCTGCTCGGCCAGCTTCCCTTCCCTGATCATGTACGCGTTCGCCGAGGAGAACGTGAACATCTCGCCGTTCGTCTGACCGCCCTGCGCGCTCACGCAGTATACGCCCAGCTTGATGTCGGCCATCATGTCGGCGAACGCGCTTGCCCCCTGCTCGATGCAGGTGTTTCGCATCCTGCAGATGGGCGCGAAGCGGTAGTCGATGGCGCGCGCGTTGCCGGTCGGCCGCTCCCCCATCTTGCCGGCGGTCTCGCGCGAGTGGAGCCTGCCGACGAGCTTCCCCGCGCGAATGAGGTAGGTCTTCTCGGTCGCGACTCCCTCGTCGTCGTACACA
>JAZDIB010000002.1:0-5161 GCA_043805355.1 Patescibacteria group bacterium
CACCGGCCAAAGCAAGAGAGCGATCGAGGACCACTTCGACTACCCCTTCGAGCTAGCCCATCGTCTCCGAGAGCAACACAAGGGGGAGGAGTTGCTCGAGGTGGAGCGTATCTCGGAGCTGGCCAACTTCGTGTACGTCCGGCAGAAGGGGCCGTACGGCAACGCGACGCCGGTCCTGAACAGCCGGCACCTCATCACGAACGAGCCGTTCGCCGTGCTCTTCGGCGACGAGATGTTCTCGGGCGCGGTCCCGCGGCTCAAGCAGATGATCGAGACGTACGAGCGGTACGGCGACCCAGTGCTCGGCGTCATCCCGGTCGACGACGAGGGAACTAAGCGCTATGGCATCATCGACCCGGCGGCCGAAGTCGAACCCGGCGTGTTCCAGCTGAAGGGGATGGTGGAGAAACCCGGACCGGAGAAGGCGCCGTCGCGGCTCGCGGCCATCGGCGCGTACGTGCTCACGCCGGATATCTTCGACGCCATCGCCGAGACCAAGCGCGGCCACGGCGGGGAACTCATCCTCCTCGACGCCATCTTCACCCTGATGAAGACGCGACCCGTCTACGCTACGGTGCTGAAGGGCGAGTACCACGACACCGGCAGCAAGATCGGCTGGCTCAAGGCGAACATCGCCGAGGCGCTGCGGCGTCCCGACATGCGCGACGAGACGCGGACGTATCTGAAGAAGGCCTCGAAGGCGTGACGTCCGACGCCGCCAGTGGCAGGCCGCGTCCGTTTCGGATACACTACAGCCAAGGTATGACCATCAGACGCATGGGACGTTTCATGACGGGGCTCGTGCTCCTCTCGCTCCTCGCGGGGCAAGGATGCACCAAAGGCCTCGACTCCGCGACGCAGGCCGCGTCCAAGCGCACGGACCTCACCATCTGGTCCGTCGTGGACGACGTGGACGTGTATCAGGACATCATCAGCGACTACCGCGCGCTCCATCCGTACGTCACGGTGAACTACCGCCGGTTCCGCCTGGAGGAATACGAGGATGCGCTCGTGAACGCGCTCGCCGAGGACCGCGGGCCCGATATCTTCCTCGTGCACGACACGTGGATCTCCAAATACCTCTCCAAGATCGAGCCCATGCCGCTCCAGACCACGACCGCGTTCCAGCGCGTGGTCGGTACGCTGAAGAAGGAGACGACGTACGTGCTCGAGAGCGAGCCGTCCATCTCGGTGCGCTCCTACAAGACCAACTATCCCGACGCGGTCATCAAGGACACGGTCCGGACCGTGAACGTCTCGACCGATCCGGAGAAGCGCCAGCTCGAACAACGCATCGTAGCCGTGCCGATGTCGGTGGATACGCTCGCGATGTACGTGAACAAGGACCTCCTGAACGCGGCCGGCATCGCGACCGTGCCCAAGGATTGGGCCACGTTCCAGCAGGTCATCCCGCGGCTCGTGAAGCAGGACACGCAAGGCAACCTGCTCCAATCCGGCGCCGCGCTCGGCACGGCGTACAACGTGGAACGCATGTCCGACATCCTCTCGGCGCTCATGATGCAGAACGGCGCGGAGATGTCCGCGGAGGACGGCTCGCCGACGTTCGCCCTCATCCCGCCGGCCCTGAAGGACGTCCGCGAAGAGCCGCCCGCCTACCAGGCACTCTCCTTCTACACGGATTTCGCGAACCCGAGCAAGGAGGTCTACACGTGGAACGCGGCCCAGCCGGATTCGTACCAAGCGTTCATCCAGGGGAAGACCGCGTTCTTCTTCGGCTACAGCTACCACCTGCCGTACATCCGCGCGCAGGCCCCGAAGCTGAACCTCGGCATCGCGGCGCTCCCGCAGATCGAGGGGAATCCGGTCATGAACATGGCGAACTACTGGACGTGGACCGTCTCGAAGAAGACGAAGAACCGCGACCTCGCGTGGAACTTCCTCAATTTCATGATCAAGCCCGCGGAAGCGACGAAGTACCTCACGGAGGCCAAGCGTCCGGCGGCCGAGAAGTCGCTCCTGACGGCCCAGCTCGAGAATGAGGATGTCGGCGTCTTCGCCGCGCAGGTACTGACCGCGAAAAGCTGGTATCTCGGCAACGACCCGGGGGCCATGGAGGATGCGTTCAAGATGATGGTCGACAACGTGCTGAACGGCGTCGAAGAAATTCCCACCGCCATCAAGAATGCCCAGCAGAAGATCAGCCAGACCGTGAAATATTCCTACTAGGCCATGATGTCTTCCCTTCGATTTCGTTTCATCGCCGCGTTCGTCGTCCTCGTGGCGTGCGTGCTCCTGTCGCGTCCGACGGCCGTCTTCGCGGGTTCGGCGTGTGATACGGCGAAAGGTACCTGCTACAGCGCCGGCCAGTGCGAAATTCTGAAGCTCGAACAGCCGGGCGTCACGTCAGAGTCGGCGGACTGTGACACGGCCGACGACCCGGACGACAACGGGGACGTCTGTTGCATCCTGTCGACGCAACTTCCGGCGGCCGCATCCTGCACGGATTCCAACGGCAGCTGCATGGCTGAATGCGGGGCGAACGATGAGAACATCGGCCTGTACGACTGCACGGAGGGGAAATGGTGCTGTAGGACCAAGACGAGCGTGACGGCGACGCCGGGGAACGCGGCGACAGCAAAGGATACCTCCGGTTCGGGCGCGCCGCAGGGCATCGTCCCGGGGGACGTCTACGCCAAATGCTTCAAGGGGAGCGACCTGTGCACGCTCGACGACATCGTGAAGACCGGCGTCGGGTTCGCGAACTTCCTCATGGGCCTCTCCGGCGCGCTCTTCCTCATCATCTTCATCTACGGCGGCGCCTTGTATCTCCTGTCCTTCGGGGACAAGACGAGGGTCGAGAAGGGGACCAAGGCCATCAAGGGCGCGGCGTTCGGCATGATCATCGTGCTCTCGGCCTGGACCATCGTCGCGCAGATCGTGAAGGGCATCACCGGGACGACCGGCGCAGAGACCGCGGTCCCGACCGGGAGCGACGCGAAGTGCCTCGCCCAGGGGAGCGCATGGTCGTGTCATACCTTCGAAGGCGCGACCGTGAACAATGTCCAACAGGCGTGGACGGGCCAGAGCCTGGATTGCAAGACCAACCTTTGCCCGGGCGACTTCCACACGGTCTGCTGCAAGACGAAATGACCCTGAACGTATGATGCGATTCCGTCTGCCGCTCTCACTCGTCCTCGCCGTCGCGGGGCTGCTGTTCCTGATGCCGCCCGTCCATGCGGCGAGCTGCACGGTCGGGACCTTCATCGGGACCTGCAAGGACGCCTGCACGGCGGACGAGGTCACCGGGCTCCAGGTCCAGATGGCGACGAAGGCGAAGCTTGACGCCGACACCACCTGCACCCAGACATGCTGCATCCTGAAGGGGTCGGCGCTGTGCTCGTGGGCGGCGAGCGATGCCAAGGTCGAGGGAGGGGAGTGCGGGAATCCCTGCACGGGCCTCGCCATGACGAGCAAGGGGTATCCGGAATTCTGCCCGGGCGGGACGACGTGCTGCGCGAAGATGCCGGGGGAGACGAAGACCCTGAGCGGGAGCGGCGCGACGGCCCCGGCGTCCGGAGGCGGGTCGCCCGTCACGCTCACGAATCCGCTCGGGCCCAACGCGTCGTTCTATATCATCATCCGGAACGTCATTCAGGCGTTTCTCGGCATGGTCGGCGGCCTCGCGTTGCTCGTCTTCGTCTATGCCGGCGTGCTCTGGATGACAGCCGGGTCGAGCGACCGCGTGCAGAAAGCGAAGGACACGATGAAATACGCCGTCATCGGCCTCGCCATGATCGCGTTCTCGTACGTCATCACCTCGTTCGTCGTGGATGCCCTGATGGGGAAGGTCGAGACGCCCGCCGCGCCCGTTGAAGTGGAATACGCGACTCCTGGTGATCCGAATCCATAATGACTATGATTGATGCGAAGTCGATAGAGGAACAGAGGTCGAAGTTCGGTTTCGAGGACACGTTCCAAGGCAAGGATATTCCCGGCATCATCAATACCCTCATCTCCTCGGCGTTGGCGCTCATCGGCGCGCTTTTTTTCGTGATGTTCCTCTATGGCGGGTTCACGTGGATGACGGCGGGAGGCGACAGCAAGAAAGTCGAATCGGCACGCAAGACGCTCATGAACGCGGCTATCGGACTCATCATCGTCGCCTTGTCGTATGCTATCGTGACGAACATCATCGGCCTCATCGCCACGGGGTCGGGGGGGACGACCGGGACCACGGAGACGACCACGGAATGCATCTCCTGTCCCTCCGGAGGCTGAATCCTGTCTTGGGACCCACGTCCCTATCGGTACGGGGTCCGACCTGCTATCCTATCGACATCCAACACAAGAAAGGAGGTGACGCATGACATGACAAACACCACAAAAAAGCTCGTCCGTTTCGCAGCGACCCTCGGCATGACCGCAGCTATCGTATTGCCGTCCGTAGTGTTCGCGCAGCCGGACTCGCTCAGCGCAAATGACCTCGGCGTCGGGGCCATCCAATCGTCCATCAAGCTCGGGTCAGGAGACGTCCGACAGACCGCAGCGCGCATCATCAACGTCGCGCTCGGATTCCTCGGTATCATCGCCGTCGTTATCGTCCTCCTCGGAGGTTTCAAATACATGATCTCCGGCGGGAACGAGGAAAAGACGTCGGAAGCCAAGAAACTGATCGTCTCGGGCATCATCGGCCTGGCAATCATCCTTTCCGCGTGGGCCATCACCAGTTTCGTGATCTCGAGGCTCGTGACCGCAACGCAGGAAGTCTAACCACCGCACATGAATCCACGACATCGACTCGGCATGGTCATCGCCTCGATCGCTCTCGTGGCGGGAGTGGGCGTGGCCGTCCTCCCGACGCCATCATCGGCGGCGTTGGGCGACGCGCTGAAGGAGGGATTGACGAACGCGGCGCCCGACGACCTCCAAACCAGCGTCTCAGATCTCCCGACGCTCATCGGCAACATGATCGGAGGCGTGGTGTCGCTCGTCGGCGCGATTCTTTTTGTCTATCTCCTGTACGGCGGGTTCATCTGGATGACCGCTGGCGGGGACAGCAAGAAGGTGGACACGGCGACGTCCATCATTAAGAACACGATCATCGGTCTCGTCATCATCGTCCTTGCGTACGCCATCGCGACCTTCATCATCGATAAGGTCGACAAAGCGACCTCGACGGAGAAAAGTGGGGCTCCCACGA
>JAZDIB010000003.1:0-22129 GCA_043805355.1 Patescibacteria group bacterium
TGCTGCGGCGAGCCCGCGTTGAACGGTTCGCCGGCGAACTCCTCCATCTCGCGCTCAAGTCGCGCCTTCTCGCCGCGGAATTCCTCGGACAGTCTCGAAAGACGCTTGCGGTCGATGCGGATGCCGACCGCTTCCATGGCCGCGAGGACCGGGATGAGCGGCATCTCGATATCGCAGAAGACGCGTTCGAGTCCCTGCGTCGCGAGCGCCTCCGCGAGCGCTGGTTCGCAGGCACGGATAGCGTCGACTTCCTGCAGGGGACGATCTTCCGCATCCGTGAACGTCATCTCGGCATGCTCCGATGCGATGGAAGCGAGGTCATGGTCGCCCTCGCCTCCGGCAACGAGATAGGAAGCGATGCCCACGTCGAACGCGATGCCTTTGAGCTCGAGTCCGTCACGGTTCGACCAATGCCAGACGTCCTTCAGCCCGTGTCCGACCTTCGCGATGGATGCGTCTTTCAGAACCTTCCCGAGCTTCGTACGGACGTCCGTGGACTTTAGGTGTCGGCCCGTCAGAAGAAGCGACGCGGACAATGTCCCGATGGCGATGGCAGGGGATTCGCGAAACAACGACGCGCGCGGATCCGCGACGGCGCGGATGATGAGGCGCTTCTCGTCCGACGAGACCGCAAGCGCGGACAGGACCTCCTCGTCTGTCGGGGACAGGAGATGCTTGATCGATGCACCTCGTTTCGTCTTCGGCTTCTCGACGGACCTTGATTCTGCACCGTTCGTCTCATGTTTCGTACCTAACGCGCGGTCGAGCAGCGTCTTGAATCCAAGGTCGAGGAACGTCGACGTAAGCGCCTTTTCGTCGACGATGCGGCGGCGCAGGTCCTCGACCTTCGCGCCGATGGGCGCATCCGTCACGAGCCGCACGATGGGATACGTCGAACGCGCTTCCTGCTCGCCTTCCAATAGCTTCTTGCGCACCGACGGTGTGAGCTCGCTCATCGTGTCTTGTGCCGCAACGAATATGCCATCGAGGTCGCCGAATCGCATCAAAAGATCCGTCGCAGTCTTGTCGCCGATGCCTTTCACGCCCGACAAGTTGTCGGATGGATCGCCGGCCAGCGCCTTGTAGTCCACGATTTGCGGCGGCGTGAGGCCCGTCACGTCCTTCAGCACCTTCTCGTCGTACGTGACGGTCTCGCTCACGCCTTTCTTGAACGCCACCACGCGGATATCCGGCCCAATCATCTGCCAGGCGTCTTTGTCGGACGTGAGGAGCGTGACCTTCACGCCGATGGCCGCGAGACGCGTCGCGCATGTCGCGAGGATGTCGTCCGCCTCATACCCGGGCAGCTCGATGTTCGTCCCGCCGAACGCCGTGACGATCTCCTTCACGAGCGGGATCTGCGCATAGAACTCTTCGGGCTGTTCCTCGCGCTGTGCCTTATATTCCGGCTTGGCCTCGTGACGGTAGGTCGGTTCCGGCGTATCCCAGCAGACGCCGAGATAGGTCGGTCGTTCGCTCGCGAGGACCTTGAGCAGGACCGAGGCGAACCCGTACGCCGCGTTCACGAGGCGGCCGTCCGGCGCCGTGAGTGGGGGCAACGCATGCCACGCCCGATGAATCAGGGCATTGGCGTCGATGAGGAGCGCGGTCTCGTTCCGCGTCGCGTGTGTCGGCATGGCACCACGGTAGCATGGGCCGACCGGCTTTTCGAGGCCTGTCCGGACCGTCACGTCCGTGGCTTCACGCGATAGATGATGGCGATGTCCACGCCGAGATTCTCCATGCGGCCGATGTCGCTCTTGAGCGGCTGGTCGTCCCAGGACGCGACCGTACATCCTTGCTCCTGCAACATGCGGACGCGCTGTCTATTGAGGATGGTCGAACGGAATCCGAGGCCCCAGAGCCCATGCTCGCACACGCGCGGCCAGTAGTTCTTTCCCTTCAGCGGAAGGGGCCATGAGCGGTTGAGTAGGATGGTACGAACATCGGGACACGTGGTGCGGACGGCGAGCAGGTCGTCCAAGACGAATGAGGAAATGATGGTCCGCTCGCGGAGCTTAGCACTGGTCGAGAGCTTGGTGAGGAGCGGCTCAAGGACGTCGCGGTCCTTGATCTCGATGTCGAGCTCGACGGTGGAAGAAATGCTTGCCGTGATCTCGTTCAGTGTTGGGATTCTTCCTTCGCCGCGGAGCACGACTGCCTGAAGTTCCTTCTCGGTCAGGTCCCGCACGCGGCGTGAATCCCCGGCCACGCGTGAGAGGTTCTCATCATGGATGGCGACGGGCACACCATCACGCGTGACGCGGACGTCGAACTCGATGCCGTCCGCACCGGCCTCGACCGCACGCACGAACGCGGCGAGCGTGTTCTCGCCGAGATGCCTGCTGTGCAATCCGCGGTGCGCAAAGACTTTCATGGCCGGGAGCATAGCAAAGGAAGCGGAATCGACATAGCCCGCGAAGGGAAGCACCACGTAAAAACGACAGGGGAACCTGTCGTTTTTACGTGGAGGCGTGGGCGGGAATCGAACCCGCGAATAAGGGTTTTGCAGACCCTCGCCTTACCACTTGGCCACCACGCCGTATGCGACGCGATGGTAGCAATGACCATCGCGTTTGTCGAGACGTCGGGACGAAAAGCCCCCGCCATCGGCAGGGGCTGTGTGATCCGATCGTCTCTCCTCTTACGGGAGGATCTCGACCTTCACGGTGCGGACGCCCCAGGCGCGCGCTTCGGTCTTGGTCGTCATCCAGATGTCGATCTTGTAGGAGTACCGGGCGTTCATGCGGTCATGGACCTCGAACACCTTATCGCCGAAGTACGCGGGGATGCGGAAGCGCGTACCGTGCTTGAGGAAGTTCGCGGCGACGATGCCGTCGCGCACCCGCGATCCGTCGGCCGTGGTGAACGGCGAGGAATCGCACTCCTCGACCGCGGACGTGTAGGCCGACACGGGCACTGTGATGGTGCGGGCGGGCGGCTCGGTGGAATGCTCGGCCTGGGTCTCCAGGTCCGGGGCGTTCACCGTATTCCAGACGCGCTTGGCCGACTTCTTCACGACCGGGGTCTCGGCTTTCGGGACGACCAGGGTGGCCGGGGCCGCCGTGTCATCCGCGACGGACATTTCCGTTACCGCAACCGGGGTCTCCGGAAGGAATTTGGACGCGCTCGCGGCCTGCACATTAATGGACGAAAGCGCGACAGCCGCAGCAATCACCGCGAGCGCATAGCGCGCCGCGGGGGTGATGAGAGACGTGTTACGCAGAATCATCATATATTGGGATATGCAGGTCTCGGACGTCCCGTTTGACGGGGTCGGTCCTCAATCCTGACGACGGACCATATCACATTTGCCCTATTTTGTCAAGGGATATACCATACTTTTTGGCTCTATATAGCCACATTTCGAAACACCTCCTTGTATGCCGATTCGACACCTCATCCCGACCGAACGGTTCTTCCCGGAATCGTCGCTGAAACCCGGAAATCCCCGCCGGAAGACGCCCGCCAAAACCATCCTCATCTGGATCGGGGCTATCGGGACCGGCCTGGTGCTCTTGGGTATCCTCGGCGTGACGGTCGCGTTCGCCTGGTTCAGCCGGGACCTGCCGGATCCGAACTCACTCCTGGATCGGAACGTCGCCCAATCCACCAAACTCTTCGACCGGACCGGCACAGTCCTGCTCTACGAGATCCACGGCGACGAGAAGCGGACCCTCGTGAAAATCGAGGAGGTCCCCGACGTCATGAAGCACGCGACCATCGCGGTCGAGGATAAGGATTTCTACAGCCATCATGGCGTGTATTGGAAAGGTATCTTTCGCGCGTTCCTCATGAGCGTCCTCAAGTCTCAACGCGTGCAGGGAACCTCGACCCTGACCCAGCAGTTCGTGAAGAACGCTATCCTCACGAACGAGCGGTCCATCACCCGCAAGGTCAAGGAGCTCGTCCTCGCCCTGCAGATCGAACGGCTCTACACGAAGGATCAGATCCTGCAGATGTACCTGAACGAGATCCCGTACGGCTCCAACATCTACGGCGTCGAGTCTGCCTCGCAGAGCTACTTCGGCAAGCCGGCGAAGGATCTCACGCTCGACGAGGCCGCGTTCCTCGCCGCCATCCCGCAGGCACCGGACTTCTACTCGCCATATGGCACAGGCCTGCGCGGCGACAACCGCGACAAGCTCGTGACGCGCCAGCATATCATCCTCAACCTCATGGCCGAACAGGGATACGTCAGCCGGGAACAGACAGATGAGGCGAAGAAGATTGATACGCTCGCGAAACTCCTCCCGAAGCAGGTGGGCGAGATCAAGGCGCCGCACTTCGTGACGTACGTGCGTTCCCTTCTCGTCGAGACCTACGGCCAACGCGTCGTGGAGCAAGGCGGCTTGCGCGTGACCACGAGCCTCGATTGGGATATGCAACAAATCGGCGAAGAAGAGGTCCTCGCAGGCGTGGAGGCGAAGGGTAAGACGTTCGATTTCACCAACGGTTCGCTCGTGGCGCTCGACCCGAAGACCGGGCAGATCCTCACCATGGTCGGCTCCAAGGACTTCTTCGACCAGGAGAATGACGGTCAGGTGAACGTCGCGCTGCGGCCGCGCCAACCCGGGTCCTCGTTCAAGCCCATCGTGTATGCCGCCGGTTTCATCAAGGGCTATACGCCGACCATGACCCTCTGGGACGTGAACACGAAGTTCAAGACCGACGTGAAGGACTACGAACCGAAGAACTATGACCTGAGCGAGCACGGCCCGGTTTCGGCGCGCATGGCGCTCCAAGGATCCCTCAACATCCCGGCCGTGAAGATGCTGTATCTTGTCGGCGTGGGGCGTGTCCTCGATTTCGCGGATCAACTCGGATACAGCACGTTCGGCGACCGCAGCCGCTTCGGGCTCTCGCTCGTGCTGGGCGGCGGCGAGGTCCTCCTCCTCGACCACACGCGCGCCTTCGCCACCTTCGCGAACGAGGGGATGCAGGTCCCCCAGACGGCCATCCTGAAGGTGGAGGACCCGAAGGGCGCGGTACTCGAGGAATGGAAGGCCTCGGAAGGGACGCGCGTGGTGGATCGCGAGACCGCGCTCACGCTTTCCGACGTCCTCTCGGACAACAACGCGCGCGCCTACATCTTCGGCACGCAAAACCACCTCACCCTGCCGGGACGTCCTGTCGCGGCGAAGACCGGGACGACCAACAACTTCCACGACGCTTGGACCATGGGATATGTCCCGTCGCTCGCGGCGGGCGTATGGGTCGGCAAGAACGACAACACGGAGATGAAACGTGGCGCGGACGGCTCGGTCATCGCCGCGCCCATCTGGCAGGCGTTCATGAAGCGCGCGCTGGAGGGTAAGCTGGTCGAGGCGTTCCCGAAACCGGCGCCGCCAGATACGACCAAGCCCATCCTGCTCGGGAAATCGCAGGAGGTGAAGATCCGCATCGACACGGTCTCGGGCAAGCGGGCCACCGAATTCACGCCCGCCGACCTCGTGGAGGAACGTACCTACCACGAGGCGCACTGCGAGCTGTGGTACATCGACAAGGACGATCCGCGCGGCCCAGCGCCGACATCCCCTCAGAGCGATCCGCAGTTCTGGAACTGGGAAAACGCGGTGCTGGCGTGGGCCAAGGACTCGAATTGGAACACCACGTCCACGCCGCCGACCGAGTCGGACGACCTCCATCAGCCCGGCATGCAACCGACCGTTTCCATCACGTCGCCCGGGGCGAACACCACTTGGTCCTCGCGCGACGCCTGGGTCACGGCAAACGTCTCCGCGCCCCGTCGCATCACGCGCATCGAGGCCATGATGGAGGGCGTGACGATCGGTTCCGGCATCGAGGGCTCCGGGACGTTCCAGGTCCACGTCCCGAACACCATCGGCATCGGCTACCACGACCTCACCATCACCGCGACGGACGATGTCGGCAACCTTGGCAGCGCGACGGTCTCCGTGAACCTCACGGCCGAATCCGCGCCCATGACCGTCTTCATCACTTCGCCGGCGGACAACGCGCAGATCCCGTCCTCAGACTTCCCGGTGACCATCTCCCTGACCGCCAACGACACCACGAGCCGGAAGAAGGTCGACGTCTTCCTCCAGGAGACGCAGACCGGCGACACGCGGCTCCTCGCGTCGCAATTCATCCCGAACAGCACGACGATGTCGGTCCGATGGGAATCAGCCCCCTCACCCGGGATGTACTACCTTTTCACGGTCATCACGTACCAGGACGACTCGACGAGCAACGGGGAACGTATCAAGGTCCACGTCAATCGCGGCGACACGTCGCCGTAACGTCCACGCGACAGAAAAGTGCCCCGCTCGATTGAGCGGGGCACTTTGTTTCCGATCTACTGCCGGATCGGCATGACGAGGTACCGATAGGCTTCGGACATCGGCTCCGGGAGGAGGAGGATGGGGTTGTTGTCGTCGATGAGGACGATGCGCACGGTCTCGGTCTGCATAGCCGAGAGCCCGTCCATCACGTACCGGTAGTTCAACGTCGCCTTGTTCGCCGTCCCGGTCACGCTTCCCTTCACGTCCGTCTTGGTCTTGCCGGTCCCCTGGTCCGCGGAAGCGACGGTGCATGTGCCCGCGTCCGGGTCGAACGTCAGGTGAACGTCGAAGAGGCCTTGGCGCGAGAACAGACTAGCGGCGCGGACGGCCTTCTGGAGCTCGGAACGGGCCACCACGGCCTCTGTCTTGAATTCCTTGGGGATGATGTCCTGATAGGGAGGGAACGTCCCCTCGATGAGGCGCGTGACGAGCTCCACGTTCCCGAACGTGACCACGAGTTGGTTCTCCGTGAAGGTCCACGTCACGTCTGCGTTCTCGGTCACGTCATCCTTGTACGAGGAGACGATGCGCCCGATCTCGATCATGGACCGCGCGGGCACGATGGTCCGGACTTCGTGCTTTGGGCCGCCCGTCAGGGTCATCTTCCGTTCCGCGAGGCGATAGGAATCCGTCGCTGCGATGACGGCGTCCTTGGACCCATCTCCTATGCCGAAGAAACATGCCACGCCCATGAGTTCCGGGCGTGACTCGGACGTCGAGGCCGCAAACGTCACCTGTCCGAGCGCCCGCTTCAGCTCCGTCGTCGAGAGATGATATCCCTCACCCTTCGCGAGCTTCGGGAGGAGAGGAAACTCGCTAGCCGCCATTCCCTTGATGGTCGTCTCCTGTCCATTCGATCCAATGTCGAGTCCATCGTCTGTCAGCGTCATCTCGACCTTGCCGGAGGGGAGTAATGAAATATAATCGAGCAAGAGCTTGGCCGGCACGCTGTATTCACCTTCCTGATCCACCTTTCCACGTACGAGACAACTTACTGCAATCTCGAGGTTCGTCGACGAGAGTTTTAGGTTCCCATTCTCTGTCTTAAGAAGGGCGTTTCCTAAGATAGGAAGATTCACGTTTTTACCCGTCACATGACTCACCATCGTGAGCCCTAGGATCAGGTTTTCCTGGGTACATGTAAACTTCATAGTCTTGTTCCTTCAGGATAGGTAAAAGTAAGAGAAAGATAGGAGAAGTAGTAGGGGGTGTGGACCGTGGGGAAAGTGTCGAAATGAACGTCAGGACGGGCCTTTCGTCAATGATTCATTCCACAAGTCATTGTGGCTTCGGTGTGGGTTCGTGTGGAAGGATCAGGTCGGGCGGCAGAACAATCACGTGATATCCACCCGGTCGCACAGGGTTATCCCGAGTCTCCCGCCGAGTAGAGTTTTTCGCGGAGATGCGACAGGTCGCGCTTCACAAGGTCGTCCTTCTTGAGGAGATCTGCAATTTTACTGCAGGCATGCATGGCCGTCGTGTGGTCGCAACCACCAATCTGGTCACCGATAGCAGGAAAGGAACACTTGGCTTCGTGTCGGAGAAGATACATGACGATCTGTCGCGGATGGGCGAGGCGCTGTTCGCGGCTCTTACCGAGGAGCTCTTCCAAGGTGATGTCGAAATAGCCCGTGACGATCTCCATGAGGCGACGTGGCGTTACGGTCCGCTTCGGCACGCTCGGCAGGTAGCTCTGGAGATGTGCCTGGACCGACTCAAGCGTCGGCGTCATGTTCTTGAACTGGTGGTACGCGATGATCTTGTTCAGGGCACCTTCGAGTTCGCGCACGTTCGACTGGATGGTCCCGGCGATATATCGGAGCACCTCATTGCCGAGAGTGGTTCCACGTTCCCGCGTCTTAGCCTCGAGGATGGCGACACGCGTCTCGAAGTCCGGGCCTGACACGTCCGTGATCATGCCCCACTCGAAGCGCGTGAGCAGCCGGCTCTCGAGCGTCTGGATATCCTTGGGTGACCGGTCGGAGGTGATGACGATCTGCTTGTTCGACTGGTGGAGCGCGTTGAAGGTGTGGAAAAACTCCTCTTGGGTGCTTTCCTTGCCGGCGATGAATTGGATATCGTCCACAAGAAGCACATCGACATTCCGATAGGCTTCCTTAAAATCACGGCCCTGTCCGCCTCGGATGGCTTGAATGAATTGATTCGTGAACGTCTCACTTGTAACGTACAAGATGCGGCTTTTTGGATTCTTTTCCTTAACGTAGCGACCAATCGCGTGCAAAAGATGGGTTTTTCCGAGCCCTGAGCCTCCGTGGATGAAAAGCGGGTTGTAGTTTTCGCCCGGCTTCGTCGCGACGGCGATGGCGGCGGCGTGTGCCATCTCGTTCGCCTTACCAACCACGAACGATTCGAAGGTATAGCGCGGATTCAGGCCTGTTTCAGCTGGTGACTCGGCATTCAAGCTACTATGTTGCTGAAACGCGGACGCATCGGAGGTCTCCGATGCGGAAACCGGCTCATCCGCCTGGAAATTCGGAATCGGGGAGGTGTTTTTGACCTCGACCTTGTAGCTGACCTCCCGAATCGTGTTGTTTGTGACGTTCCGGAGCGCGCGGACGACCGCATCGTGGTATTTTTTCTCAAGCCAGGCCTTCGTGAACGTATTCGGGACGCAAACGACGACTTTTCCGTCCTCCGTGGAGGAGATGTACGTGTTTTTGAACCACGTCGTGAAATTTGCTTTGGAGAGCGTAAGTTCCAGCTCTCCGAGCGCCGCCTGCCACGTTTCTGCGAAGTCCATAGGTGATGCAATTATCAACAGTGCGTATGCGACATGTCAAACATGTGGATACAAGGTGGATATATCATGACCAAAAGCGCCTATACTTGCCAAAAATCGATGTCCGTGCGATACTCCGTTGTACTGATTAACGATTTTGCAGCATGCCAAAGCGTACATATCAGCCGAAAAAGATTCGGCGAGCAAAGGTTCATGGGTTCCGCGCGCGCATGGCGACGAAGAACGGACAACAGGTCCTCTCTCGGCGTCGTGCCAAGGGGCGGAAGCGCCTGACCATTGGAAAAGCCCGATAATATCGGGTTTTTCTTCATATTCCATGCTGGAACGAAAACATCGCCTGACAGCATCCCGGGATTTTGGGAAGCTTTCGACCCAAGGGAGGTCGGTTTTTGGGCCATATGCGACGATGCGTATCCGACGGTGCGGCGATGAGGCGAAGATTGCCTTCATTACATCGACCAAAATCTGGAAAAAGGCCGTGGATCGGAACCGGATTAAGCGTCGGTTTCGCGCCGTGTGCCGGAACCTCCTCTCAGAAACGCCCAAAAACCTCCACATCCTCTTCATCCTGAAGCCGGATGCCCTCGGTGCGACGCATCAGGAGCTGACGGAGGAGGTTCGACGCCTGTATGCGAAGGTGCCAGACGCCTTGTCCAAGCCCACATCCCTTTCGCCGCGCGCGAAGAGGAATGTCGAGAAGCGGAAAGCTAGGACATCGCCGGCATGATGTCGTTTTTCGTCAGGATTCCACGTCGAATAGGGCAAGGGGCGATTCGGTTGTATCAGCGGACGCTTTCACCGGATCATGGTCCTCTTTCGCGTCTGTTTCGTTCACCTGTTTGTCGCTTTCATCCGACGTGTTCGGAATACGGCCATGCGGCCATCGGGAAACACGGGCTCATTAAAGGGTTTGTCCTGACCACATGGCGCATCCTAAGGTGTAATCCGTGGTCACGAGGCGGTTTTGACCCCATCCCTTGAAAGGACGGGGGATTTGTGATAGGTTCGACACGTCCTTTACCCCACGAAGGAGGTTTGGAGGGTGACGTTCCCTGTTCGTCCGTTCGCCTCACAGCCATCGCTGCCGGACCTGTTGCGTATGTTTGATGACGTCTATGGCGTCATCGGTCACGGCCCGCTCATCCACCGCGTCGAAGCGGGAAAGCCGGGAGTCGCTGTCCCGTGCGTGCTCGAGCAGATTGTCCGTCCGATGGACGAACACGAGATCCTTGGCCGATTTCGTCGGCTCGGCCTCCGTCATGCGAGGTATGAGGAGCTCCTCGGATTCGCGGCGCAGTATCCGGACATCCAGAGAGGTGTCTATATCGTCGGCCTTGGATCGACTGTGGCGAACGGCAAGCATGTCTATGTGCCATGCCTGTGGGGAAACTCAAAGACACGTGGTCTCAAGCTGGTGCAGTGCGACAAGATCTCCTTCGATGTGGAATACTGGTTCCTTGGTGTCCGGATGGATGCCTAACGACCTACCCGCCGTCATGCTGACGGCGTTTTATTTTGGAACGATTCTTCGATACGGATGGCCGGAAGGGGAACTTCGACGGTCTTGATGCGCGAGCCGAACCCTTTGACGATGTCGACGGTGCTCGGCGCGAGATCGAGCGTGTCCGCGAGGAGGGAGATGAGCTCCTTATTCGCCTTGCCTTCGACCGCCGGCGCGGCGAGACGGATGGCCCACGCGCCATCGCGGAACCCGGCGACCTCGGAAATCTTCGCATTCGGGATGACACGTACGACGAAGTGGCTCATACGCGTCGGGTGATGGCGACGACGCTTCGTTCGACGCCAGGCGTCACGAACAGGACGCGTCCATGGTCGAGCGTCCATTCCCTGCCCGAAGGCGTGAGCACGCGGCCACCCGCTTCCCGCACGAGCAGGGCGCCGGCTGCGACATCCCAGGGTCGGACGCCGGTGAGGATCGAGTAGTCTGCGCGACCGGAGGCGACCCACGAGGCTTCGATGACGGCGGCTCCGAGATGTCGAATCGACCTAGAGCGGTAAGCGAGCGTTGGCTCGATGGACATAAGCGCTCGCTTGTTCGCGGCGACGTAGCCAAAGCACGCAAGGCCGAGCGAATCACGAAGCGCAGAGACCTTGGACACATGGATGCGTTTCAACGTCGTCGTCTGACCTTTTGTCCCGCTGAAGCTGCGCCATGCGCCGCCGTCTTTCCGTGCGACGTATCGTTCGCCAAGCGCAGGCAAGGAGATGAGGCCGAGTCGGACGTCTCCCTGATACGCGAGTGCGATGGAGATGCCCCAGAGCGGGAGCCGGGCCGCATAATTCGTCGTGCCATCAAGGGGATCCACGATCCAGCGCCATGGCGAGCGGGTCCGGAGCGAGCCCTCTTCCGACAGGATGTCGTAGTCAGGCGTTCCCTTGCGCAACGTTTCGAGGATGACGCGGTTCGCGGCACGGTCCGCGTGCGTCACGATTTCGCGGTGCGCCTTGAACCCGTACGCCGCGTTCTTGGAGCGGACGTCGAGCTGGAGGAGGACGCGTTCCGCGGCGAGGAGCGCCGTCATGCCGACGGATTCCTGGGGCGAGAGGGGATGTGGCATAGGGGCCGTTCGTCGTTCAGGCGTCCTTGATGGCTTTGCCCTTGAGGAGCTCGAGCGTCTTCCGGTTGCGCATCTGCGCCATGACGTAGTCGCGGTAGTCCGGGGACGCCACGCGTTCGCGCGTCTCCGGGTCCTTCACGCCCGCGAGGATGCGGTCGATCTCCGCGTCGATGTCCGCCTCGTCGACCGTGACGGACTCGCGCTTGGCGACGTCCTTGATGAGGACCGCGGTCTGCACGCGTTCGATGGCGCGTGGCACCATGTCGAGCTTGATCTCGTCAGACGTCTTCTTGAGCTGTGCCAGATAGTCGCCCATGTCCATGCCCTGATGCTCGGCCGCGTGTTCGAGTTCGCGGAACATCCGTCGGACCTCCTCGTTGATGAGCAGCTCCGGGACGTCGCTGAACTTCGAGCCGCGCACGAGCTTCTCGAGGAGTTCGATCTCCGCCGATTCGTCGGCCTTCTGCGTGGATTCCTTCTCGAGGTTCGCTTGGAGCGTCTCGCGGAGCTTCGCCACGGTTTCCATGCCGAGTCCCTGCGCGAACGCGTCGTCCACGACGGGCAACGCGATATCGAAGACGTCCGCGATCTTGACCGTGCATTCGATGTCCTTGCCCGCCAGCATCTTCTGGTAATGGTCCTTCGGGAACGTGACGGTGAACGTCTTCTCGTCGCCCTTCGCGAGGCCGAGGAGATGATCCGTGAAGCCCGGGATGTAGTGCGGCTCCTCCATGTAGATCCGGTAGTTCGAGGTGCTGCCGCCTTCGAGCGGGACGCCGTCCTTCTTCATCTCAAGGTTCACGATGGCCATACCATCCTTCGTCACCGCGTGGTCCGCGGCGGTCTCCTGGCGGCGCATCTTCCGGAGATCATCCATGACCGCATCGACGTCCGTCTCCTTCACGGTCTTGATGGCGCGCGTCACGATTGGCGCATCATACGGCATGACAGTCACGACCGTGGGCATGATGGGAGCCGTCACGGTGAAGGTGATGTCCTGCCCCGGGACGAGCGTGCCGACCGAGATGGCCGGGGAACCGATCGTCTCGATACCCTCGTCGAGCACGGTTTTCACGTAGCGAGCTCGGACGATCCGTTCGAGCGCAGTCTCGTAGATACGCATCTCGCCGACGGCCTTCTTGACCTCCTCGTAGGGGGCCTTGCCGGGCCGGAAGCCCTGGATCGGCTTATGCTCCTGCAGATCGATGGCGGCCTGGTCGAGATATGGGCGGGCCTCATCTGGCGTGACGACGAACGTGAGTTCGACGCGTGCGCCCGGAAGCCGGGTGATGGTCGGGGGCGTCATAGGTCAGGGGACGATATGCGAAAACGCCCGTCACGTCAACATGCTGGCCATCTTTATCGCATATCACAGAGCGAAGCATAAAAACACCCGCCGGGAGGTCCTGACCGGATGGGTCGGGAGCGGCGGGGTCAGGGGCGGTGGGCGGAGCGAGTGTCCGTAGGTGCGGGAGCGAGTGATGCTTCGAGAGTCTCGATGCGGCGCTCGATATCTGCGAGAGTACGGATGTCTTCCGATTCGTCGGGCGCGTGTTCGATGCGCCAACGGACGAGTTCGTCCGATGTGAGGGCACCGAGGGAGCGGTAGGGCCCCTGCCGCTCTATAGGAAGTTGGATGCGCCGCATGAGACGTCGATGGCGGAAGCGGAGATATGCGAGCTGTACGACGCCATTATCTAGGGCTGACATCCTTCCCAAGAAAGATGCAAAACTGAACGCGAGAATCCATCCGACAATCGTGGTCCAATGCTCGCTCCGAATCGCATAGCCCATTAAAATCAGACAAGCTAGGAGCGTGATATTTATGAGCGTGATGATAACCAAACGCGTCCGTTGTTGTCGTATTGTCAGTCGCTTCATGTCAAAGACCTCGCACGATTTGTATCACGGACCACCAACAGGGTCAACGATTTGCCTACGTCACCCCCTGTCATTGCGAGCGCATAGACCAAAGCGCACGGCAAACTCCCTTTCGGGTTCGTCCCGAACGGGGAGATTGCCGCGTCGTGCATGTTTTCTGCTCTACGCTCCTCGCAACGACGAATTCAGGTTCGTCATCGGTGGAACGCCCCATTGACCAATCAGCGGATATAAGAGAGCGGATTCTGGCGCTTGTTCCCGACGTAGACTTCGAAATGCAGGTGCGAGCCGGTCGAACGTCCCGTGTTCCCCATCATGGCGATGACCTCGCCGCGCTTCACCTCGTCTCCGGATTTCACGAAGAGCTTGGAGGCGTGCGCGTAGCGGGTCGTCATCCCGTTCGGATGCTTAATGACGATCTGGAGACCGTAGCCGCCGGAGTTCCAGCCAGCTGACGTCACGATGCCGTCATACGCCGCGTAGAGAGGGGAGGTGAGGTCGCCGTCGATATCGAGGCCCGTATGGCGCCATCCGTAATATTGCGTGATGATGTGCCCACTCGTCGGCCAGAGGAGGCGCGCGGACGGGAGGTCGGCCGTGTCGACGTCCGCCGGCTTCTTGGTGTTTGAGGAGAGCGACCCTGACCGGACAGCGGGCTCGGAGCCGCGCGAAGCGATGGAGGCGACCGCCTGCACCTGCGCCGGAGGTCTTCCGCCCGGGATGACGAGCTCCGTGCCGAGCGCGAGCGTCGTCTCGTCCGAGATGCGGTTCGCGTCCATAATCTCCTCGGCGTCCGCGTCATAGCGCGCCGCGAGCTTCGAGACGGTATCGCCTTTCTTGAGCGTGACGAGTACGCCGGAGACAGGCGGGATGCGCAGGGCGTCGCCCGGACGGATGTATTGACGTTCCGTGAGGTTGTTGCTCCACAGGATTGTGCCGACATCCACGCCGAACTTGCGTGCGATGGTGCCGATGGAGTCGCCGTCCTCCACGATATAGGTCTCGGTCTTGGTGCGTGGCGCCGTCGGGTTCTCGAGGTCGAGCGTCGGGAGCGCGCTGATGGCGCCTGGGACCGAGATGCCGGCGATCTCGGTCGTAGGATCCTCGTAGTCGAAGTCGACGTGCGGGATCGCGATGAGCGTGCCGGGAGCGATATGCGGTTCCATCGGCATCGGGGAATCTGTCGCCACCTCCTCGACGATGGAAGTCTCGGAGCCGGTCGCGAGTGCGTAGAGGAGGCTGTTCTTCCCGATATCCTGCGCGTTCGCCTGGCGCGCCTGGATGTTCACGATGAGCGACGTGATCGTCGCGATGCCGAGCGCCGTGTGGAAGAGATATTTGTTGGTCACGAGCAGGAGCGCGGCTCCTTGCGTCGGGAGCGCGAGCTTCTGGAGGCGGAGCTTCACGGTCACGACCAGACGATAGATCGGAAGGATGAGTACGTGGGCCAGCGCTCGCGACGTCAAAAGAAGCGCCCATGCGATTCCGCCAAAGGCGGGTTGGAGCGCTCGTTTCAGGAACCTGATCGCCCGGAACAGGGCGATCGCGGTGGTGGTGACGATGTGTTTGAGGAGTGGTGTGATAGGGACCTCTCGCGCGACGTGCAGACGGGTATCTCTCAACTGGAGGGGGTCGGATGGGTCCCCATGCCTGCAATCGCTTAGACCGAAATTCAGCGTGGGGTACCGTATCAACGCAATCATAGACGGTCAACCGTTTTAGCCTAAAAATGCTAATTAATGGCTCAATGTAGCCAAACGGCCCTTTTTAGAGAGGTTGGCGGTACTTAAGGGCTTCGGCCACATGACGTTCTTCGACGCCATCCGCCCCGTCGAGGTCCGCGATGGTCCGGCTGACCTTCAGAATCCGGAAATAGGCACGCGCGGACAGTCGGAAGGTATCCACGGCGCGTCGCAGGAGGGCGCGTGACGCGTCATCCTGTTGGATGAGGCACCGGACATGGTCACTCGTCAGCTCCGCGTTCGTCAGGATGCCGATGTCGCGGTAGCGCTCGATCTGCCGGTCGCGGGCGGCGCATGCGCGTGACCTGACCGGAGCGGACATCTCACCAGGCTCGAGATCGACAAGGCGGTCCGTCGGGACACTGGGGACGTCGATGGTGATGTCCATGCGATCGAGCATCGGTCCGGAGATGCGCTTCCTATATTGCTGGAGTTGATGTTGCGTGCAGCTGCACGGTCGGTCCGGGTCGGTCCGGAACCCGCAGGGGCACGGGTTCATGGCCGCGAGCAGGATGAATCGCGCCGGGAACGACACGGTGCCGTTCGCGCGCGAGATCGTGACATAACCATCCTCGAGCGGCTGGCGGAGATTCTCGAGCACGGAGCGGTTGAACTCCGGGAACTCGTCGAGGAAGAGGACGCCGCGATGCGCGAGTGAGATTTCGCCAGGCCGGGGGATTGGTCCGCCTCCGACAAGCGCGACGCCGCTCGCTGTGTGGTGCGGACTCCGGAACGGGCGCTCCGAGATGAAGCCGTCTCGCGGTAGCTTGCCGGCCACGGAATGGATGCGCGTGACGTCGAGCGCCTCGTCATGTGAAAGCGGCGGCAGGATGGAGGGGAAGGCCCGTGCGAGCAGCGTCTTTCCGGAACCGGGCGGTCCCTGCATGAGGATATTATGTCCTCCGGCAGCCGCGACCTCGAGCGCTCGACGTGCGAACTCCTGCCCGCGTACCGACCCGAGGTCCGGATGGGTCCCGAGAGGCGTCATCGACGGACGTGCGCTCGGTTCTACGTGCGGCAAACGTCTCGTTCCCGCGATGTGCGCGACAACGTCGCGCAATGAGGTCGCGGCACGCACGACGATATCCGGGACGAGAGATGCTTCGGAAGCGTTTCCGGCCGGGAGGATGAGCTCCTTGATGCCGAGCTGCTTCACCATGAGCGCGCTCGAAAGCGCGCCAGTCACGGGGCGGAGGCTCCCGTCGAGCGCGAGCTCGCCGATGAGGACGCGCTCCGACGGGTCGCACTTCGGCAGGTCGCCATGCGCGGTCAGGACCGAGATGGCGATAGGTAGGTCAAAATGCGTCCCGGCCTTCCGGAGGTCGGCGGGCGCGAGGTTGATGGTGACGTGCGTACGCGGGAACGGCAGGTCGGATTGCCGCAGCGCGCCTTTTACGCGCTCGCGCGCCTCCTGGACCGCGGTGTCCGGGAGCCCGACGACCGTGAAGGCCGGAAGGCCAGGCGCGATGTCGCACTCGACGTCGACGCGATGCCCGTCGAGGCCGACGATGGATGATGTGAGAACGTTCGAAGCCATAGTGCATGGAAAGGCTTCCGGCCGAGCGGACCGGAAGCCGAGGAGTCAAGGGGAGATCCGCGTCGCGGACCACGGGCCGATGGCGGAATAGGTCATGAGTTCGGTCACGGTCCCCGAAAGGGTGTTGCGGTCCGACAGGATATGCCCGTCGAACTGGTAGTCGCCGATCTCGAAACGGATCACGGCCCCGTGGATGCGGCCCCTCCAGACGTCGAGGGCCGTGTCGGAGAAATCCCGGCCATGCTGGATTGGATCGAAGATCGTTTCGGACGGGATCGTTGGACCCGTGAGGGACCAGGTCCCCTCGAGATTGACCACGGACGCGACGGTCGCGGTGGCGCATGCCATCTCCTGGCAGAGGCCGACATCGGACCCGTCCGTCGGGCAGTCATTCACCGCGCAGGCAATCACGGTCGACGTCGGCTCATCCGTCCCGCCCATGTCGAAGACATCTTGATTCGCATGGAGGGATGAGAGGTCGCGCATCGAGCCGTGCGCGACGGGCGGGGAGATGATGTCCGGATGGAGCGACGCCCAGAGGAAGTACGCGCCGACCTGGAAGGTGTCGCCCTCCGGCGTCCCCATGACCGCGAGGGCATGGAGGGTCTCGCAGGAGGACTCGTGCTCATGCCGGGCTGTGACCGGGACGATGCCGTCCAGCGTGTCGCACCCGGGCGTGAGCCAGACGTCCGTCGCGAACGTCTCCTCGACATCCGAAGCGCTCGGTAGCGTGTCCGGGCCGCGATCCTCGTCCGTCCAAGCCGGAGGGTCGAGGAAGCGCTGCGGTTCCCGTTCCGTATCGGGCGTCGATTCCGTTTCGTCGCGGATCGCATCACGATGTTCGTCGTACACGGGAAGTCCCTCCTCGGATCGGCAGGCGTTGAGCGTGAGCGTCGCGACGGACGCTGACAGCAGGAAGCGGATAGGGGCGTTGCGGTTCACGGCGTACCTCTCTTTCGTGGGTTGTCCTGCACCTGTATCCACCGCTACGGCATGCCGAGCATGTCGTCAAATCCGGCTCCATTGAGCGGAAAAACTTAGGCCATCTAGATGGACATCGATTGACACGGGTTGCTGAAAATGGTATGGACTTCGTGCCGACGATCGGAAAACAGGGAGAAAATCGTGAACAGATGTACGTCGAAAATCGAGGAATGGGTGAATAGGCGAGATAACGCCATCGTGTATCAGGCCGAGTGCGAAGCCGAGCGGGAGCTGACGCATTTTTGGCAACTCGGGGGGGACGTCTTGCGTCTCATCACCTTCATGTCCGCGCTCATCGTTCTTGGAGGACTTGCGTTTGTATGGGCACTATCCCACGCTCCATCAGGTGGGCGGCAGGCAGTCCCCTGGGCGCTGGCGATCGTCTGCATCGCTCTCGTTGCGGGTGTCATCTCCAGGATTCAGTACGGCCTATATCGACGGCGCGTATCCCGAGAGAAGGCGCTTCTCCGTGAAGGGGACCTGCTCTATCAGCGCGCACGCCTGATCGCGAAGGCGGAGGAGCACCACCGGCTTCACCTGGATCGATTCCAAGCCTGGGAAAAGGCGGTATCGAGCGGAATCTCGAAGTCAGACGAGGCCTTCGTCCGGTACGGGGCGTTCGTCGCTCAGGCAGGGGAGGTTCTTTCGAGGGCGACGAATGAGTTCTTTGCGGTCGCCGCCGTTGAGGAGGCTTCCGCTGCATTCGAGGAGGAATTCGGCGAGGCGGCTGACGACCTCTCGAACGGCGCCCTGAACGAGCTCATGCAGCAAGAAGGGCAGACGGTCGATATCCCAAGAGTCCGTCTCGAAGTGGACGTCGCGTCATATCTGGAGGACGAGGAGGTCACGAACGAAATCGAAGAAGCGCTGAAGGGCGACGATCTCGCTGAGCGCATCGACAACCTCCCCCTCAAGACTTGACGGCATCCCCTCCTGTCGACGGCATGCACCTTCTCTCTTTGCACTCGTTGGTTACGGGTGCATTTTTTGTACGAAAATAGATGATTTGGCTACGGCGCGCCGCCCCAACACGTACCAGAGGAGACCGACGCCGATGCAGATGTCGGCGAGGTTGATGGCGGAACGACCGAACAGAAGGATCCAGTCGAAGACGTACGTCCATTGCAGGCGATCCCAGAGGTTGCCGATGGCGCCCGCCATCACGAACGACAGCGCCGTCGATTCCGATAGGTGCATCTGCTTGAGGGCGCGAAAGATTCCATAGGAGATGGCGGCGAGGACGGAGACCGTCAGCAGGACCGTCACGATCCAAGGAAGAGGGAGGTTCGCGATGATGCCGAAGTTCCGATGCTGAACGGTCTCGATGACGCCAGGAAACGAAAACGGCGCCCCCAGGATCGGGTGCGCCATCATGATGATCTTCGTATACCTATCCGCCATGACAAGACCCGCGATGATGCCGATCGGCGCGAGCGCCCACCTCACATCTCTTGCGTCAGGAGCTTCTTGCAGTCGATGCAGCTCGAGGATGCCGGGCGCGCCTCCAGGCGCTTCTCGTCGATTTTCTTGTTGCAGTACTTGCAAACGCCGTACGTGCCGTTCTCGATGGCGGAAATCGCCTTCGTCACGTCCCGGAGTTCGGCCTCGAGACGTGCCTCTATCGAAATCTCATCAGAGTATTCCGAGATTTCTGCCGCGTTGTCGTCATCGGAATTGCTGCCGCTTTCCGGATAATCGGCTTGGAAGCGTGACGCCTGTGTCGGGTCTTTTGAGCCGATAGCCTGGAGCTCCTGCTCAAGACGAGTCTTGTCCTCGAAGAGGCGTTCTTTGAAGTGTTCCGTGCGGTTCGTATCCATAGTGAACGTAGTTTATCCACGGATGGGGGAAAAGGCAAGGCGCGAACGGGCAAAAAGAAAAGAGCCGCGTACGCCCCGATAGTTTTGATATACGTGGGTCGCGGCTCTCGGCCTAGGTGTGCTGTGGTCTGTTTCGTCGATGCGGGTTGCTCCTATGAGGGAGCGAGGGTCCCAACGGACTGTCGGGGTAACCGCTGACGATCGTGGACACGAGCGAATCCAGGCTGTAAAAAGGGCTGCTTGTCTCGACCGGACCCTGGTGACGTCTCGTCATGGGTTTCAGGTGCCCATGAATGTTCCCTTGAGGGGAGTGAGAGTTACACCGAAGCTTTCGATTTAGTTTTTTGATGTCGATGGATCCCAGTGAAGGGATCGGGGGTCGAGTTGAGACATAGAACCGACGTCCGTCGTCAGGATGTTAACGGGTGTCGGTCCAGTGACAGTGAAAAGAGCAGCGCCGTTTGGAGGGTCGGCATCCCACTAGCAAGGTACGAACTTGGTATACCCTATCAGTATACGATAAAAATGGGGTCGCATCAATAGATGCGACAAAAGACGTAAAATTCAGGGCTAATGTAAGCAGAATATTTTCTTATCCACAGGCCGTGAGCCATGTGGATACTTTTTACCAGCACGCGGAGACCTTCCCTGTGTCCGTCGTCCAGAGGATACGTTGAGGAGTCCCAGGGAAGATGGGGATGCCATGCGATGTGAGGAATTCGCGGGATTCATCGAGGTCGAAAGCCGAGAGGATGGGGCCGGAGCAGCTTTTGGGCGTCGGAATATCCTCAAGAGAGCCGTCGGACGGTCCGATGTGGACGACTGCATCCGTAAACACAGCCTCAATACCCTCGTCGCTTCGGACGGAGGTTGCCGTTTCGAAGCCTGTCGCGTCGATTGTCAACTCATTGACAGGAGTCCCGTCAGCGAGAGTAGTGGGAAGAAGTGATGAGATACCAAGACTTCCGGCGATTTCCGCTTTCGTTCGGCCCGAAAGGTCGTCATGAAACGCTAGGAGGACGGTGAGCCGACCTTCGGGGTCAATCGACCAGGAGGCGGATTTCGGCCGTTCGGTGAGCTGGAGGCCCAGCCCACGTGAGCGGAACGAGGATTCGACAATCGTCCAAGCTCCTGGAAACGTATCGAGATCGAGCACATTTCGTCCGACATCCTCCGTCGTCCCGGAAATGGGGGCCTTCACGTCCGTTTTCCAAGTCGAGAGCGTCAGACTCCCGCCGATACTCATGTCGTCCGGGGCGTCGCTCAGGTCTTGGAACGCTCGTTTGGGCCAGATGCGGAGCCAGGATGGGGCAAAGAGGTTCCGAACGGACCCCGCGAGACTGCGAAGGGATGTGCGCGACGAGGTTGCGTCGTCATCAAGCAGACGGAAGGCCCAACTCGTCACGCCGCCGGACCCTGTGCATCGGGGGACGATGGCATATGGCTGGACGGTGCCGTCCGTGTCGCGACGGTAGCCGACGAGCACCGGGAACGGCTTCGCGGTCGTCCGGGCCTCGACCCATGCCACTGGCGCCTCGGCAGGAAGCGGGGCATCCGTCTTCAGGAACATGACAGAGATAGCGGTGTCGGGCAGTGGGATGACGTCGGAAAACGTGACGACCGCGAACAGCACGACGCCCGAGACCGCAATCATCCCCGCCGCAAGGGCGAGGATGATGGGGAGGCGCATCCGGCGCGGCGATTCGCCGTATGCCAAGATAGCACTGCCCTTCGGCGTCGAGTCGTGGATGAGCGGCTCGGCCATTCTTTTTGTCGTTAGAACCGTCGGCCGCCTCCGCCCATGGGCTTTCGGTCGCGCAGCGGGCGTTCATCGCGATCGGACGGCTGGTAGTTCGGGTCCGCGCGCTTGATCGAGAGGTTCATACGTCCCATGGAGTCGATTTCGTAGACCTTCACGGTCACGATGTCGCCCACCTTCACGACGTCCGTCACCTTCTCGACGCGCTGGGGAGCGAGCTCGGAGATGTGGACCAGGCCTTCCTGCTTCGGGAGGATCTCGACGAACGCGCCGAAGTCCATGAGCCGCGTGACAGGGCCGGTGAAGATCTCGCCGACCGCGACTTCGCGCGTGAGGTTGGTGACCCATTCCTTCGCCTTCTTCATGCCTTCCGGATTCAGCGACGTGATCATGACCAGGCCGTCGTCCTCGATGTCGATTTCGACGCCGCAGGTCGCGATGATCTCGTTGATGATCTTGCCGCCGGGACCGATGACGTCGCGGATGCGGTCCGGGTTGATGCGGAGCGTCTCGATGCGTGGCGCCCACTTGGAGAGTTCAGCGCGCGGTGCCGGGATTTCGGCTTCGATGACGTCGAGGATCTTGAGGCGCGCGGCGCGTGCCTTCACGAGCGTCTCGCGCACGACTGTCATCGGGATGCCGGTGAGCTTGCAGTCCATCTGGACGGCCGTGACGCCCGCGCGGGTGCCGGCGACCTTGAAGTCCATGCCGCCGTCTCCATCCTCGAGGGCCTGCAGGTCCGTGATGACGCGGTAGCGTCCGGT
>JAZDIB010000004.1:0-12463 GCA_043805355.1 Patescibacteria group bacterium
GATAGCGACGTCCGCCGATGGGACCGAACTGGCATCCGGCGGGAAGATGCGTCCGGCATAGGAGAGCTGCACCTGTGCGAGGATCGCTGCGGTGATCGCAATCGCTATGGTTATGATTCCTCCTGCAATTAGGAGATATCGGCGGAAGCTCTTCTTCTCGGCTGGTACTGGGATGCTGAAGTCGTTCATACGTCCAGCGATGGCTTATCGATCTGCAGAGGTTCAAATCCGTTCGACTCCCCGGTCAGTTTCGTGACATCCTTGTCGATCTTGGCGAATTCCTTGTCCGCTTGGTTGTATTTGCTCACGACCGTCCCGAGGTTGGAGCCGAGGGCCTTGAAATGCGTCTCATATGCTGCCATATGCTTCCCAAGCTCCCCGACGCGCTTGATGACCTCCACGGCCTGTTCCTCGATCTGAAGGGCGCGTAGGCCCTGCAGGACGGTCTGGAGGTACGCGAGGAACGAAGTCGGCGATGTGACGAGGACGTGATACTTGGACGCAGCAAGCTGAATGATGTTCTCCTGTGTATCGGTCACGGCACCGATCTTGTTCACGAGCAGGTCGTAGTAGATGGCCTCGTGCGGGATGAACATGAACGCGAAGTCCATAGTGCCTTCACCTGGACGGATGTACTTCGCCGTTTCCTTCACGCGAAGCTTCAGGTCGTTCACGAAGAGTTTCTCGAGTTGTTCCCGTTCCGTCGGGTTTTCCTCCTCGGCGAGGCGGTTGTAGTTCTCGAGCGAGAACTTGGAATCGATGGGCACGATCTTGTCCTTCACGAACACGACCGCGTCCACGATCTCCCCATCCGCGAACCGGTACTGCATTTGAAAACTCTCCGGCGGAAGGACATTCTTCAGCAGCGTCTCGAGGAAGTACTCGCCGAGGACGCCTCGCTGCTTGGGATTCTTCAGCATCTGCTGGAGCTTCTGTAATTCCGTCGTTTCAATCAGGACCTGGCGTGAGATTTCCTCGACTTTGGTCATGCGTTCCGTCACGTCGCGAACGATGCCGTTCGATGCGGCGAAGCTCTGGCGCACGGTCTGGTTCGTCTCCCCCATCCGGTCTCCCATCTCCTTCTGGAGCTGGGCCATCTGGTTCTGGATGAGCTGGAGCGACCCCAGATCCGGGCCTGCTCCGGGCGTGAGCTTCCTCAATTGCAGGCCGAGATAGACGACCCCGACCACGGCGGCCGCGACGAGGACGAGCAGGGCCAGGAGGGCGATGCTGACGGATTCCATAGTGCAGGAACCTTATCACATTCTTTCCCTCTTGACGCGACTCCCCCTTCCCGCCATTGAACGCGCTTGCTACTTTTTCTGGTGCGAGATTATCCACATCACCTATGCCAATCCAACATTCCGACGAGTGGGGCGCGGGAGGGACCCAGGTCGAGGAGGACCTGAACGAACTCGGCATGTCCGTGATCGTTGCCGGAGATGAAAAAGACGACCTCGAGGAGGTCGAGGAAGAGGCCGGAGAGGCGGGCGTCGAGAAGCCCGTCGAAGAGGTAGATGAGCCGATCGATGGGCTCGCGCGTCTCGACATGCTCGAGAAGAGTCTCGAGATCGAGCCGATTGACATCGGGGACGAGGAATAGCCGTTTCCGTCACGATTTCAAGAGACGGACGTTTGACACGTTCGTCTCTTGTGGCGTATCACTGACGGCAAGGAGTCGTCTCACATGGTCCTGTTCCTTTCAGCATCCCAACGGGCTTGGGAAGACGCCGTCGAGGCGTTCCTGAACGGCCCGGAGGGGCAGGGCATGCTCGATGGCTTCACGCCGGAGATGCTGACCTGCCTCTGTACCGTCCTTTCCGCCATGATCCTGCCGCCGCGCGGGTCGACCGTGTCCGAACGGCAGAGAATCGCGTCCTATGCCGATACCCTGGTCAAGACGCGGCTCGAGAAGGAGGGAATCCACGTCGATTGGATCGGCTGCGCGAAGAAGTTCCGCGACCGCATCCGCGAGAGGAACGCCTCGCTCTTCGATGCGGCGTTCGTCGCCCCCGGCGCTTCCGAACCGCCCCGGGTCATTAAGATCGTGGAGATCGCGGCGCTCCGCATCAAGAACGCCCCCTGACCGAAACCCGCCCACCATCTGGTGCGCGGGTTTTTTCTTGTTTCAGCGGTTGAGGCGGAATTCCTCGCGGGCTTCCTTGCCCTCCGGGATGAGCGCCTGCGTGATGTTCTGCGTGACGTAGGCGAGGGATGCGGCGATGACGGTCCACCAGAGCAACCCGACGAGGGCCCAGCCGCGGCGGTAGCGAGCGCAATATGCGATGGCGGCGCCGAAACCGAAGACCGGCAAGGAAAACGACACGATCCAATCGTTGCGGTCCATGGCCGTGAGGTCCGTGTTCTTGCCGAAATGCAACAGCGCCGCGAGCCGCATGACGAGCGGGAAGGCCATGAGCGTCGCGACGAGGATGACGAGCCGAGCGCTGCCGAGCGAGAACAGGAGGTCGGTGATGAACGTCTCATCCGCCTTCGTGAGGAGCGAACGGACCACCAGCGGAAACGAGGCGAACGCCACGAGGACGGGCGTGAAGAGCGTCCAGAACGCCCAGCGCTTCCAGATGTACCAGTACCAGATGGCGGTCGTCGGGTTCGCGACCATGGCCGCGCCCCAGAGACTCCGTTGCATGCGCGAGGCGCGCGGCGTCTGCACGGCATGGATGACAGCCCAGATCCAGAACCCGAGATAGATGGCGACGGAAACCCCAAAAGCGGCCTGCGCAAGAAATCGCATATGACGTCAGTAGTCTATCCCTTTTCGGGCGATCGTGCCATGGCGGAAGTAGTGGGCGACGGGATGGATCTCGGAGACGAGGTCCGCGAGGGCGAGGAACGACTGCGGGGCCTCGCGACCCGTCAAGATGAGTTCTATCCCCGCAGGACGCTTCCGAAGGACGTCCAGCACGGCGTTTTCCTGCAAGATACCGAGGGATGTCGCGATGTTCACCTCATCGGGGATGATGAGGTCGTGGCGCGGCGTCGTGAATAGGCCTTCGACGATGTGCAGGCCTCTCTCCCCTTCCGTACGGTCCTCTGGCGTGACGCCGAAGCGGAACCGGCCGGTCGCAGGGTCGATACGGTCGAGACCGGTCGGGAAGACGTCGACCTCGGGGAGCCGGTCCGCGATGATGGACCGTTCGGAATAGTTTCCGCCGCCCTTGTCGAACGCGACGATGGCGACGCGATGCCCAACAGCGACGGCACGCAGTGCGGTCCCGAGGGCGGCCGTGGTCTTCCCTTTCCCGTTGCCGGTGTAGACCTGGACCATCCCCAATGACCCTTGACGAATCATGTCATCATGAGGCATACTTCCGGCTCTCGAAACGGATCAGGAGGATTCCATTGCCTCAGAACGCGCCCTTTAACGACAGCTACCCGACGGTCGTGACCTGCACGCGCGAGCCGCAGCAGGACGTCGTCGGCTTTCTGGACCGGCAGTTGGCCGAGCACTTCGCCGACCGCTTCGCGCCCACCCTCTCGTTCATGCCCGATCCGGAGAACCCGGAACTCTACGGCGTCGTGAACAAGATCCTGCGCGAGCGCATGGACGAGGACGGCACGTTCACCATCCACGTGGACGGCGTCGCGCGGAAACTCCGCGTCCAGGTCGAACATCTGGGGCTCCACGTGACCCTGGTCCGGACGCCATCCTTCTGGCCTCCGCCGCCGGGCATGGTCTCCGCCACTCTGTGACGTCCATCCCTCCCGGCCGACGTCGGCCTCTCCCTCAAGCCCCGCATCCTGTGATGAGGGCTTTTTCATATCCTGTCGCGTCCGACACGGCGCCATCGTCAGGAGCACCCGGCGACGGACCCGCAGTTGAGGCACTTGTAGCAGGCGCCGTTGCGCACCATCATCGTGCCGCATGTATCGCACGGCGGTGCATCCGACTGGTTGCTGAAGGTCGCTTGAAGCATCTCGAGCCCAGGAGCGATGCCGCGGGCCGTCGGAGTCGCCGTCGCAGCGGAGCGGTCGAGCAGGGTCGCCTGTCGTCCATCCTGCGCAAGGGCAGGTTCAGGCGTCTCGGGCGTCGCGGTCGGGGTGGGTAATTCCGTCTCGATTGAGGTCACGGCCCCGCCTTCGATGACGTTGATGCCCATCGCCTTCCGCTCCTCCGGGGAGAGGAACTTCATGCCCATCCAGCGGAAGATGTAGTCGACGATGGACTTGGCGACGCGGATGTTGGGGTTGGTCGTGAATCCCGACGGCTCGAACCGGACATGCGCGAACTTGTTCACCAGGATCTTGAGCGGCACGCCGTACTGCAGGCCGACCGAGACCGAGGTCGAGAACGCGTCCATGAGGCCGGAGAGCGTGCTTCCCTCCTTGTTCATGGTGATGAAGACCTCGCCCGGCGTCCCGTCGTCGTAGAGGCCGACCGTGATGTAGCCCTCGTGCGGACCGATCTGGAACTTGTGCGTGAGCGCCTTGCGTTCGTCCGGCAGGCGGCGACGGCGCGGGGCGTAGACGGTCTCGGTCACGGTGATGGTCTTCACTTCCTGTTTCGCCTCTTCCTTGTCCGTGACGGCCTTCTTGGTGACCGTGACGGCTTGGGAGCGCTTGCATCCGTCGCGGTAGACAGCCACGGCCTTCAATCCGAGACGCCATCCTTCCATGTAGACGTCCATCACCTCGTCGACGGTCGCGTCGCTCGGCATGTTCACCGTCTTCGAGATGGCGCCCGAGAGGAACGGCTGGACCGCGCCCATCATCTTGATGTGGCCCATGTGGTGGATGTACCGCGTCCCCTTGGCCGGCTTGAACGCGCAGTCGAACACGGCGAGATGCTCCGGCTTGAGGCCCGGTGCGCCTTCGATAGTGTCGTTCTGGTCGATGAAGTCGAGGATGCTCCGGCATTCCGTCTCCGAATACCCCAGGCGATGGAGCGCTTCCGGCACGGTGTGGTTCACGATCTTGATCATGCCGCCGCCCACGAGCCACTTGTACTTGACGAGGGCGATGTCCGGCTCGATGCCCGTCGTGTCGCAGTCCATGAGGAACGCGATGGTGCCGGTCGGCGCGAGCACGGAGATCTGGGCGTTGCGGTAGCCGTGCGCCTCGCCGGCCGCGAGCGTCTCGTCCCAGATGGTGCGGGCGCGGGCGAGCAGGTCCGACGGGACGCCTACGTCGGAGATGCGGGTCGCGGCGTCGCGGTGCTTGCGGATGACGCGGAGCATCGGCTCCTCGTTCTTGGCATAGCCCTGGAACGCCCCGAGCTTCTCCGCGACCGTCGCGGACTGCGTGTAGGCCGTGGCGGACATGATCGAGGTGAGGGCCGCGGCCATGTTGCGTCCGCCCTCCGAGTCGTACGGGAGTCCCATGCTCATGAGCAGCGAGCCGAGGTTGGCGTAGCCCAGGCCGAGCGGCCGGTACGCGAGGGAATTCTCCTCGATGGCTGGGGTCGGATAGGACGAGAATCCGACGATGATCTCCTGCGCGAGGCCCATGATGCGGCACGTGTGCTCGAACTGCGCGATATCGAACGAACCGTCGGTCCGCCGGCATGTCATCAGGTTCACGGACGAGAGGTTGCACGCGGAGTCGTCGAGGAACATGTATTCCGAGCACGGGTTGGAGGCGCGGATGCGGTCCGTGTTCGGGCAGGTGTGCCAGTCGTTGATGGTCGTGTCGTACTGGACGCCAGGGTCGCCGCACTGCCACGCCGCGTCCGAGATCTGCCGCATCACGTCGCGCGCCTTGAACGTCTCGCAGTCGGCGCCGGAGGTCACGAACTTGGTGACGTGGTCCCCGTCCGCCTCGACGGACTTCATGAACGCATCCGTGAGCCGCACCGAGTTGTTCGCGTTCTGGAACATGATGGTGGCGTACGCCTCGCCGGTCATGGATCCGTCGTATCCCGCCTCGATGAGCGCATGTGCCTTCTTCTCCTCCTTGGCCTTGCACCACGTGAATTCGAGGATGTCCGGGTGGTCGATGTCGAGCATGACCATCTTGGCCGCGCGCCGCGTCTTGCCGCCGCTCTTGATGACGCCGGCGAACGCGTCGAAGCCGCGCATGAACGAGACCGGGCCGGACGAATGGCCGGATGATTGCCCGAGCTTCTCCTTCGAGGAGCGGAGCGTCGAGAGGTTGGACCCCGTGCCGGAGCCGTACTTGAAGAGCATGCCTTCCGTGACCGCGAGGTTCAGGATGGAACGCATGTCGTCGTACACCGAGTTGATGAAACACGCGGAGCACTGCGGCGTAGGGGAGATGCCGACGTTGAACCAGACCGGGCTGTTGAACGCGGCGCGCTGGTTCACGAGGATGGACGTGAGCTCGGCCTCGAACGCGGAGGCGTCCGTCTCGGCCTGGAAATATCCCCCGATCCTCCCCCACTGCGCGATGGTCTTGGCGACGCGGTCCACCATCTGCCTGACCGAGGACTCCCGCCCCGGCGTGCCGATGCGCCCGCGGAAGTATTTGGAGACGATGATGTTGGTCGCGGTCTGGCTGTACGCCTTCGGGACCTCGACACCACGCTGCTCGAACACCACTACGCCCTTCTCGTTGCTGATGACGGCGTCGCGCGTCTCCCACTCGATGCTGTCGTACGGATGTGTCCCTTCGGCCGTGAAGAGGCGCGGGATGGTGATGCCGCGACCGTAGGTCGGCACGTCGCGCGCTACCCGCGTGCGCGTCCGGAACGTCAGGTACTGCTTGGAGACATGCGGGAGGTTGGTGTCGATGAGCGTCACGCTGACCACGTCGCGGACCAGGTCCACGCTCGGGATCGTATGTCCGTCGAACATGTGCATGAGGCGCGTCATCACGTTCTGGCAGACGCGCTGGAGCACCTTCTGTTCGTTCGCGGATGTCATCCCGACAGACTCGAACGCGGCACGGATGGATCGCTCGAGCTTGGCGGGATCGAAGTCGTCGATGCGCCCGTCGCGCCGCCGGATGGATTTCACGGACGTGACGTATTCCCAGACGGCGTTGGCCGCGGTCTTCGCATCGGAATGCGCGCTCGCGACAGGATTCTGCGCGGCACTTGAAACAACCGGCTCCTTCATAAGGACGGGGTTACGGTGATTGATTTTTTGTCGTCGCGCGATTCTGCTTCCCCCAGAGTCCCGACGAGCGTGGCTCATCGGAGTGCGTGTACCAGGGGTCGGGCTGAACCGTGCGACCACTACATCTTGTGGTCGCTTCCGCAGTATACCACGAGATATAGTGGTCGCAGGTCCAGGTGTGGATAGAGATTGAAAGTTCAATATTTCCTCCCACCTGTCGTTCCCGCGGAGCCGACGTGGCGACGGCGGGAATCCCTCCGGAGGGGTTCCTGCCTGCGCAGGAACGACAGGGGGGAGGGGTTCCTGCCTGCGCAGGAACGACAGATTAGATTCCGAGACTCAAGTTGATCGGCGGCTTCACGTTCGGTTCGGGAGGGACGATGGGCATCGGGACGTCCTGCTTCTGCCCCATGCGGTCGAAGAACGAGACCTTCTGGTTGTCCAAGGCGTACTCGTACACTTCGCGCGTCACCTTCACGTCCTGGAGGCAGTACGCGGCGAGCTTGTCGATCTCCCCTTTCCGCCAATACTCCACGGCCATGAGCCCTGTGCCGCTCTTGCCGACGCCAAGCGTCGCGTGTGCCACGTCGTCGAGCTTCACGCGGTGTCCGATGCGCTTGTCGATCTCGGCCAGGAGGTCGATGGTCGGAAGCTTCATCAGATTGCCGGTGTAGTACGACTGCATGCACGGGTAGTCGAAGCCGAAGAGGTTGTACCCGATGATGCGGTCCGAACGCTCGAGCCGCGGCCAGAGCTTGGGGAGGTCCTCCTCGAGGAACGTCTCGTACGTGTCGGTCTCGTAGAAGTAGCACCCGATGAGCGAGATTTGCAGGAGCTCCGGCGAGTGTCCGCCGACGTCCTGGAAGGTGTTCTGCGTCTCGATGTCGAGGACGATTTCAGTGCGCATAGGAAAGCCGCCCGAATGTATCACACGGATGCGGACAGATGAAGGTGGAAAGGTCGCGATGGCACTTGACGCCCGCGTGCCGGTACGTCTGTAAAAGAAAAGCCCCGCATCGACGAATCGATACGGGGGCAAGAGGTCGAAGGTTGTGCGGACGGCCGGTCACTTCCTCTTCTTCGGAGGCTGACCGGTCATCCAGCGGTTGAACCAACTGGTGTCGTTGGTCGCCTCGATGGCCTTGTCGAGCGTCCCCTCGATGGCGCGTGCGGCCTGAGCGTGCGGCCGCTCGTCCACGATCCATCCGCCGACCCACATGACACCTCGGTAGGCGCTGTAGACGACGAGGGTCAGGATCGAGAAGGTGAGCAGGATTCTGAGAGCTTTCTTCACGAGGAGTCTCCTTGCTGGGTTACGAGCTCTTGCGATTGGATCGTGTCCGACCGGACGAGCGTCGACGGGTTTCCGGAGCCTTGTCGCCGAGCAGGTCCAGCAGCTCGAGAGAGCGCAAGGAGCACGATCCTTGGCGACGCGTCTCCTCGAGCATTTGTTTGGTAGTCATCGGGGCCGTATTTTTGAAGTGGACGAAAACGGTTTCTTCCATCCTTTTGACGTACTCCTTCAAGGCCTCGACCATTACTCCTGCGAGCGCACCGGTTCGGTCCAGCTGGACTCTGTCCGCGAGTTCTGCAGTGAGTCCGACCTTCGAGAGACGGTCGCAGAACGCGTTCAACTTCCCCGCTTCCAACTTGAATAGGTTCGCCATTGGCTACGCTATCCTTTCTTGTCTGGATTCCTCCGCCTTAGGCGGACGGGAATGGCAGATGTGCCGTCGGTACGTCCAATCCGCGGAGGATCCGCGACGTGGAGTTCCCTGGGTAGAAAACGGCGGGCTGCAGGCCATTCGGGAATGGTCTGAAATTCGCCGTTTTCTACGACTTGGGCATTATCAAAGAACGAACGAATATAGCACAAAATGGGCCTTTTGTCAAGGGTGTCTATCTTCCTTTTTTGCCAAATCGCAAAAAGGAAGCGAAAAAAGGATTTTGGGGGCGGCAGAACTCGCTCAGCGTGCAGGCGTTTGAGGACATGGCCTGCACTATATCGCTCAGACAGGCTGGCGCCCCCAAACCCCGTCAGAGGGGGAGGGGGGGTTACGGCGACGGGTGTTTGCGGTAGAAGGCTTTTGCCGTCTCCCAGAACTCCGGATGGTTCTGTTTTTCCTTCATCCAGTACCACCATTCGACGCCCCAAAAATCGATGGGCGTGAGGTTCATGCGTTCCGCGAACCGGAAATTCGCCTGCATCTGCTCGATGTCCATGGTGTCGAATTGATCGTCCATGGGCGTTTCCGTCAGAGGTATGTTGCTCCACGGTTCCATCTGGAACTCGCTGACGTAGACGTTCTTCACGCCGAAGAGCGACGCGAACAGGGCTTTGCGCTGGTAGAACCACGGCGGGATGAAGATGTAGCGCAGCGTGCCGATGATTGGGTTGCGGACCACGCGGTAGACGCTGACGCCGAGCGTGTCCACGGTCTTGCCGAACGAAATCCACGCGGAAAGTTCGCCCGAGTCCGTGCTGGCGACCGGTCGCGTCGGATCGAGCCGGCGCACGAGCGCGACTTCCTGCTTCAGGAACGCCATGTCCGGAGCTGGGCAATCGCCGTAGACGAAGTTCGGTTCGTTCTCGACCTGCCAGGTGACGACGGCGCTCGTCTCGCGGTACCGCGTCACGACCTTCTCGATGAACGCGAGGGTCTCCTGTTGCTGCGTGTCGCGGGGCAGGGCCTTCCACCAATCCGGCCCCCAGCATTCGGGCCAGCGCGGAACCTTCTCCCCTATTGCGAGCGTGACGCTGCCTCCGGCTTTCGTGATGGCCGCGATATCGCGATCGAGCGGGCCGAAGTCGGTGGAGGTCGTCGTCGGCTGGATGGTCTTCCAGGTCACGGGAAGCCGGAAATGCCGGATGCCGAGGTCGTCGATGGCGGCCTTCAGCACGGCATCCGCGTCGAGGTCGAGATCCCCTTCCGCATACGGGCGGCTGAACGTCATGCCGTAGACCGAGGTCTCCGAGGCCTTGGGCCAGCCTACGAAGAAGAACGCGACCAGGCCGAGGAACGCGAGGAAGAGAAGCCAGACGAAGACGGATAGCATAGAGCGTCGAGGTCGTGTCCGTGTCTCTTTGGAGGGAGGGGCGCTGGAAGGAATCCTGCGGATCATAAGAGGTATCTTACACCACGAGCCACAGGCCGGCGGCCGTGATGACGAGGGCGAGGACCTTGAGCATGACGGCGTTTCGGTCGAACCGTTCCTTCAGGAGCTGCGGCGCTTTCCGTCGGAGCGCGAAGGCCACGAGGACGAGGAACGCGTACTGCACGGCTTGGAGCGCGTTCACGATGGCGGCGCTGCCTCGGGCGACGCCGATCTGGACGAAGAGGAACCCGACGGCGCCCAGCGACTGCCCGATGACCGCGAGGATCGCAGCTTGTCTGCCACGTCGTTTCGTCCCCTTCCTGGGTCGAACCATGGCCCAGACTTCCCTTCCCGCGATGGGATCCGCGAGCGTGATGAGGACGATGGCGGTGGCGGCCGCGGCGATGCGCGTGGTGATGAATCCGGACAGGAACCCGGAGGCGTCGTAGACGGCCTTGCCGGTGACGGACGCGACGGCGAAGAGCACGGCGGACAGGACGCCGAAGAGCACGGCATCGCGCGACGGCCTTCCGCGACCGCCCGACGACGAAAGGATGACGGTCGCGACGATGAGCAGGGCGAATCCGACGAATTGACGCGAGGCGAGGTGTTCCCCGAGGAAGGTGGCGGTCCCGGCGAGCGTGAGGATGGGGATGAGCGACCCGACGATGGGTACGACGCGGCTCGCCTCGGCCCGTCCGAGCGCCGCGAAGAACGCGTGCAGAGCGAAGATGAACGTGGCGCCCGAGGCGATGGCCACGAGGAGCATGGGCCCGACGGGCCACGACGGCACCCACGGGATGGCGACGAGCACGAGGCTCGAGAGGATGCCCACCATCCCGGCGTACGTCGCGCTGCGCTTGAACGCGGTCGAGAGGAGGGCCTTGTCGATGACGAACGCCGCGCCGTTGGCGAGGTGTCCGATGATGGCGTAGATGAACCAACTCATAGGTCGATGGAATCGGCGAAGCGCGGCACGTCCGCCGCGATGCCGAGGTCTTCGGTGATGCGCGAGGCGAGCGCGGCCGCCGCGTCCTCTTCGCCGTGCGTGCAGTAGACGTGCTTGGGGAGTTTCTTCGCGGTCCGGAGCCACTCCAGGAGCTTTGGTTGATCCGCGTGCGCGCTGTAGGCGCCGATGGGCACGACGCTCGCCTTGACGTCGATGCGCTCGCCGAGCACGTCCACACGCTTTTCCCCGGTGTAGAGCTTCCTCCCGAGCGTCCCGTGCGCCTGGTATCCGATGATAAGGAGCGTGTTCTTCCTGTTCCCGAGATACCGCACGAGATGGTGCTGGATGCGTCCGCCGTTCATCATGCCTGATCCGGAGATGATGATCTTGGGCGAGGGCGATCCGTTGATGGCCTTCGATTCCTCCCGCGTCCTGGTCGTCACGAGCCCCGGCACGTCGAAGAAATCGTTGCCGGTCGAGACCATCTTGATGGCCGCGGCGTCGTAGTATTTCGGGAACCGCTTGATGATCTTCGTGATCTCGATGGCCATGGGGCTGTCGAGATACGTGTCCACCTCGGGCACGAGCCGGTTCTCCACGAGATGATGAAGCTCGTAGAGGAGCTGTTGCGTTCGTTCGACGGCGAAGGCCGGGATGATGAGCGTCCCCTTCCGTTTGATGGTGTCCGCGATCACGGCGCGGAGCTTGGTCCCGCGCGTGGACTCGTCCTCGTGGATGCGGTTGCCGTACGTCGATTCGATGATGGCCACGTCTGCCTGCGCGAGCTGGGCCGTCGGCCGCAGGATGGGGACGTCGCGGTTGCCGAGGTCGCCCGAGAACGCGACGCGCGGTCCCCCCTTCTCCTCCATCTCGACGAAGGCGCTGCCGAAGATGTGTCCCGCCTCGCGGAAACGGAACGAGAGGTCGCCGATAGCGACCTTGCGGGAATAGTCGACGTCCCGGAAGCGCTTCGCCACGCCTTCGACGTCCTTGCGCTCGTAGAGCTTCGGCCGGTACTCGCGCTTGAACTCGTCGTTCATGATCTGCTCCGCGTCCTCCAGCACGACGTTCGCGATCTCCGTGGTCGGGGGCGTGGCGTAGATATCGCCCTTGAACTTCTCTTTCACGAGCTTGGGGAGACGTCCGACGTGGTCCAGATGGCCGTGCGTCACGATGGCGGCGTCCACGGTCGCGGGGTCGAAGCCGAATTCGCGGAAGTTCTTCGCGTCCGTGAAGGCGGAACCCTGGAACATGCCGCAATCCACGAGCACGCGCGTCGTGCGCGTCTCCACGAGCATGCAGGAGCCCGTGACCTCGCGCGCCGCCCCGAAGAACGAGATCCGCATAAGACCGTACGATTGTAGCATGGATGACGTGCGTG
>JAZDIB010000005.1:0-15096 GCA_043805355.1 Patescibacteria group bacterium
CCCCTGTATCACAGTATTTTCGTATTGTTTCGGCACGAAACCGTCGTTTTAGACGGAGTGCCACCTATGTCGTAATCGAATCCGGGACGCGATAACCGAACCGGAAGTACCCACAATCCATATGGATTATTCAGCGAATTCCGCGGTTCCCCCGTCCAGTGGACAAGGGGGCGGTTCCGGCAACCCCGGATTCCGATCCCGCGGTCCGTTCCGTCGTCGTCCGCGACACGGGAACAATCCCGGCAACCGTCCGGGTCAGCCGATGCGCGCCTCCACGCCGCAAGACACGTCGTCCATCATCGCGAAGGCAGTGAAGCAGGCGTCGCTCCGCAAGGCGCAGGAGCCGCAGTCGAAGAAGGAAGATGTGCGCCCGCTGCAGATCAACCGGCAGCAACCCCAGCGCGGCAAGGGTCCGCAGAAACCGCAAGAACGCGGCGGCAAGCGTCGTGGTGGTGGAGGCGGACGCAGCCGGCAAGGCGGCGCATTCGAACATGCCCCGCGCATGAGCACATACAAGCACAAGCCGTTCCTCAAGACCGGCAAGGATACGGACGTACTCGAGAACAAGGGCGACCGTCTCCGCATCATGGTCCTCGGCGGCAACGAGGAGGTCGGGCGCAACTGCACGCTCTTTGAATACGGGAAGGATATCGTCATCGTCGACATGGGCCTCCAGTTCCCGGACGAGGACATGCCGGGCGTGGACTACATCATCCCGAACACCGAGTACCTCAAGGGCAAGGAGAAGAACATCCGCGGCGTGATCATCACGCACGGGCACATGGACCACATCGGCGGCATCCCGCACGTCATGCCGCGCATCGGCAACCCGCCGATCTACGCGACGGACCTCACCGGCGCCATCATCAAGAAGCGTCAGGAGGACCACCGCGAGTCCCCGCCGCTCCACATCCACACCATCAAGGCGAGCGACGTGCTCCAGCTCGGGTCGTTCCGCGTCGAGTTCTTCGGGGTCGCGCACTCCATCCCGACGGCCATGGGCGTCGTCCTGCACACGCCGTGCGGCACGGTCGTCCATACCGGCGACTTCAAGCTCGACACGTCGGACAAGGCGCAGTCCATCGAGGAACGCGACAAGATGATCGCGCTCGGACGCAAGGGCGTGCTCGCCCTGCTCGTCGACTCGACCAACGCGAGCGCCCCCGGACGCCAGCTCCCCGAAGGCGAGATCCAGACGAACATCGACGAGATCATCGCGAAGGCGCGCGGCCGCATCATCATCGGCACGTTCTCGTCCATGATCTCGCGCATCAAGCAGATCATCGCCGCGTGCGAACGCAATGGCCGCAAGGTCGCGGTGGAAGGCTTCTCCATGAAGTCGAACATCGCCATCGCGCAGGCGCTCGGATATCTCAAAGTCCAGAAGGGCACCCTCATCGATTCCAAGCGGATCAAGGACTATCCCGCGGACAAGGTCGTCATCGTCTGCACGGGCGCGCAGGGCGAGGAACGCGCGGTGCTCATGCGCATCGCGAACCGCGAGCATCCCTTCATCGAGATCGAGCCGGGCGACACGGTCGTGTTCTCCTCGTCGGTCATCCCGGGCAACGAGCGCTCGGTCCAGCGCGTGACGGATACGCTGTACCGCGAAGGCGCCGAGGTCGTGCACTACAAGATGATGGACGTCCACGCCGGCGGTCACGCCAAGCAGGACGACCTCAAGGAGATGCACGCCATGCTCAAGCCGAAGTACCTCATCCCGATCGAAGGACATCATTCCTTCCTGCGCGAGCACGCGAAGCTCGCGATCGCCGTGGGCTTCCCGCCGGAGAACATCTTCGTCGCGGACAACGGCCAGATCATGGAATTCGACCGCCACGGCATCGGCCAGCTCACCAACCGCAAGGTCCCGACGGACTACGTGTTCGTGGACGGGCTCGGCGTGGGCGACACCAACCACATCGTGCTCCGCGACCGCCAGGAACTCGCGGCCGACGGCATCCTTATCGTCATCGCGGTCATCGCGACGCGGTCGGGACGTCTCCTGCACCTCCCGGACATCATCTCGCGCGGCTTCGTCTACATGAAGGACCATCAGGAGCTCATCCAGATGACGCGCAAGAAGGCCGCGGACGTGCTGAAGGACAAGGACCCGCGTTCGGCCGCGAACGGCTCGTTCCTCAAGGACAAGCTGCGCGACGACCTCGGCGAATACCTCTACCACAAGACCCAACGGCGTCCCATGATCCTCCCGATCATCGTGGAGGTCTAAGGACGACGTCCGGAACGGATATCGCGTCCACCGCTGAGGAACCTGTTTCCTCACGCGGGATCCGCTTCGAACGAACAGACGAGGACACAGCGCGCGACGTGCCAGGCACGCCGACGCCTCTCGACCCACAAGAAGTCACGAATGTGCACCGTGGGCTATCGAGAAGGCCTGTCGGCTCCCCGGCCGCTCGCATGATGCGCGCGTCCTCCGACCATCCAAGAAAGAACAGGTTGATGCTTGTCGCATCCCCGGAACCAAACGACCTCCCATGTGGGGGTTTTTGGTTTGCCATTCCCTCCCGCGTCCGGCATCCTATGGGCAAGAACGTATGAAAGACCTCGTCTTCTCGGGCGTCCAGCCCACGAGCGACCTGCATCTCGGCAACTACCTCGGCGCGCTCAAGCAGTGGGTCGACATCCAGCACGCCCACCCCTGCCTCTTCTGCATCGTGGACCTGCACGCCATCACGGTGCCGCAGGACCCGAAGGCGCTCCGGCAGAACATCCTCGACGTCGCGGCCGCGTACCTCGCGGCAGGCATCGACCCCAAGCGCTCGCAGATCTACGTCCAGAGCGAGGTGCCCCAACACGCGGAGCTCGCGTGGATCCTCGGGACCGTCACGAAGCTCGGCGAGCTGGAACGCATGACGCAGTTCAAGGACAAGTCCGGCAAGCAGGGCGAGCGCGTCGGGCTCGGGCTCTTCAGCTACCCCGTGCTCATGGCCGCCGACATCCTCCTCTACCGCACGACGGCCGTCCCGGTCGGCGAGGACCAGATGCAGCACCTCGAGCTCGCCCGCGTCATCGCGCGGCGGTTCAACGAGCGGTTCGGCGACACGTTCGCGGTGCCGCAGGCGCTCATCCAGAAGATCGGCAGCCGCATCATGAGCCTGCAGGACCCGACGAAGAAGATGAGCAAGAGCGACCCTGTGGACGGCGCGAAGATCCTCCTGCGAGACGACCAGGAGACCATCCGGCGCAAGGTGATGCGCGCGGTGACGGACTCGGGCAAGGGCGTGTCATACGACCTCGCGAAGAAGCCCGCGGTCTCGAACCTCATGACGCTCTACCACCACGCGACCGGGAAGACGATGAAGGATATCGAGAAGGAATTCGCGGGTGCCGGCTACGGCGATTTCAAAAAGGCTGTCGCGGACGCGGTCATCGGCATGCTCGGCCCGATGCAGAAACGCCTGCAGGAATTCCGGAAGGACCCGGCCGAGCTCACGCGCATCCTCGACGCCGGACGCGACGCCGCGACGGAAAAGGCCGAAGCCATGATGCGGACGGTCCGCGAACGGGTCGGACTCGGACGCGGATAAATTGACGACCAAAAACGGCCCTCACGGGGCCGTTTTTTTGGTGCCGTTCCAACGCTCGAACCATCGCTTCCAGTGGCCGGTGCGGAGATAGCCGACGATGCCGGGCAGGATGGAGAGGAAGATGACGGCGGCGATGACGAGATGGATGGAGCGCTCGATGTTCGGGATGGTGCGGCCGAGGACGTACCCGATGCCGAGCATGGACCCGACCCACAGGATGCCACCCGTGATGTTGAAGATCGCGAACTTCCGATACGTCATGCCGGCGATGCCGGCGACGAGCGGCGCGAACGTCCGAACGACGGGCACGAACCGCGCGAGGATAATGGTCTTGCCGCCATGGCGGTCGTAGAAGGCCTGCGTCCGTTCGAGATGGCGCCTCTTGAAGAACCACGAATCCTCCTTCGCGAAGATGCGCCTGCCGGACACGCGTCCGATCTCGAATCCGGTCGCGTCACCGAGGATGGCCGCGAGCGAGATGGTGACGAACAGCATCGCGATGTCGAGATCCCCCTTCGCGGCGAAGAGCCCGGCGGTCACGAGCAACGAATCCCCAGGCAGGAAAAAACCGAAGAAGAGTCCGGTCTCGGCGAAGACGATCGCGATGAGCGCCGCGAGGCCTCCCCAGCGGATGAGCTCATCGAGGTTCTGGAGTTTTGAGAAGAAATCGAGGAGGAAGGTCATGTCATTTGGAGTGCATCACCCACGCGCCGTTCCAGTCTGACGGCGGCCGGTGTTCCTTCATGTGTTCCGCGCGGCGGATGAGCGTCTGGCACGGACCGTCCTTGGGCGCCGTGGCCGCCAGGGCTTGGCATGCCGCGATGGCCGCGTCGAACCGCGCCGCGAAATACGCGTCGAGGGCTTCTTCGTAGGCGGTGGCGATGTTCCGGTCCCGCGCGGACACGCTCCCCTCCATCCCGAGGATCTCGTAGATGAGCACGGGCGCGATCTTCCCCTTCACGGCCACGCGGTCGATGCGGCGGGCGAGGACCTGGTCCTTCACGAGCAGGTACGTCGCCTCAGACACGAGGATGCCGACGCCGTATTCCTTCGTTAGGCTCTCGAGCCGCGACGCGAGGTTCACGTTGTCGCCGATGACCGTGTAGTCGAACCGCGCCTCGGACCCCATGTTGCCCACGATCATCTCGCCGGTGTTGATACCGACGCCGATCCGGAGCGTCACGCCTTTCGGAAGCGTCTTGGACCGGTTCAGGTCCGTCACTTCCTCCTGCATCGCGACCGCCGTGCACACGGCTCGGAGCGCGTGGTCCTTCTGGTCGATGGGCGCGTTCCAGAACGCCATCACCGCGTCGCCGATGTACTTGTCGAGGACGCCCTCATGCTCGAACACGACGTCCGTCATGCGCGTGAGGTACAGGTTCATCACCTCGACGAGGCGCTCCGGCGGCATGCTTTCCGCGATGGACGTGAAGCCGCGGATGTCAGAGAAGAGCACGGACATGCGCCGCTTCTCCCCGCCGAGCTTCAGCATGGAGGGATCCTTCAGGATGCGGGAAACGACGGACGGCGTGACGTACCGCGAGATGGCGTTGCGCAGGCGCGCACGTTCGCGGTCGGCCGTGATGCGGCGTTCGACCGTCACGCCGGCGTACGCGAGCACGATGGCGATCGTCGGCCAGACCACGTCCGCGATCCATCCGCGGTCGAAGAGCAGGAACGCGGCGACGAGCAGGCCAATCCAGAGGACGAGCGCGAGCGGGATGCTGACCCGCGCCCGCAGGAACGTGACGAGGAGCGCGACGAGCAGGCCGACGAGCACGAGGATGGCGGCCGTGGCGGATGGCGGCACGGCCACGAGCCAATCGCCGTTCTTCAGGGTGTCGTAGAACGCGGCGTGAATCTCGACGCCGGGCATGGGCGTCCCGTCGGACGTCGGGACCAGCCGGTCGTCATGCAGGTCCGGCGCGGTCGATCCGACGAAGACGGCCTTGCCCGTGAAGGCCGACGGCGGCACGACGCCATCCAGCACGTCCGAGGCGGAGACGGTCTGATAGGCATGCTTCGGCGGGCCGGCGTAGTTCACGGTCACGCGATAGGCGCGATCCATCGGGGCCTTCCGCACGTCGATGCTAGGTGCCGCGACGGCGAGCGCCTGCGCCGCGAACGCCTCGATCTCGCTGCCGTCCGGCGCGTGCACGCCCACGGGGATGCGGCGGACCACGCCGTCCGGATCCGTCGGCGTATTGGAATGCCCCACAGCCTTCGCCGCGACCGCGAGGGTCGAGATGGGCGGGAGCGTGGCGTTCGGGTCGAACGTGAGACGTCCGCCCTGCTCCGTGATGACGAGCTCCACGGGCAGGATGACGTTGCCGGCAGCCTTCAGCGCGGCGGCGAGCGCCTCATCGTCCTTCGCATCGGACGATTCCGGGAAATTGACGTCGTAGGCGATGGCGGACGGCCTAGCTTCGGCGAGGATGCGGATGAGCTCCGCATGGATGCTGCGCGGCCACGGCCATCGGCCGATTTTGCCGAGCGACGCGTCGTCGATGGCGACGATGATGATGGACGTGTCGGCCTGACGCGGCAGGAACAGGCGGTCTGTCGCTCGGTCACTCCAGGAACGGAGGGCACCCGTCAGGAAAATGGCCGCGGCCACGAGCCCGACCGCGGCTCCGACCAGGATCGGTCGCCAGGATGATGTCCGTTGCGTCATATGTCAGCGTCCCACCGCAGACGGCGCGGTCACCATGAACGTCACGGTTCCGTATTTCGTGATACTGCCTTCCGTATAGGTCCCCGTGACCGTGACCGGACCGAGCCCGTTCGCGGAAGCGACGAAGGACGTGCCGGAGATGGTGCCGATGGAGGCATCGGACGAGGTCCAGACCGTCTTGGACGTGACCGGGGCCGTGAGGCCGCTCGAATACGTCGCCGTCGCGATGAGCGGGACCGTGCCGCCCTGCAGGACCGTCGTCGGACCCGATGCGGACACGCCGAGGCGCGAGAGCGTGACGGCCTGATTCACCTGGAGCACGGTCCGCGCGGTCTTGGCGGTCCCATTGTCCATGACCGTCGCCTCGATCGTCACGGAACCGGGGGCGGTCGACGTGAACGTGGGACCGTTCAGGCTGCCGATGTTGCCGAAGAGCCTGAACGTCGCACGCGGCGTGAGGTCGCCAGTCGAGCCGTCCGACCGGGTCCCCGTGAGACGCAGTTGCGCGATGCTCCCGACATCGACGGGGTTCGGCTGAGCCGTAAGGACGATGCGGTCCCATGGTGCCTCGACCACAGGCTTCTCCGTCGCGGGCGGCGGCGTGGTGTCGGCCGGGACCGTCCCGGCCGGGGATCCGGTCTCTGACGGCGTCTCGTCCGTCGTGAGCGGTTGCGTACTCGTCGCGCCGGCTTCCGTGGATGTCGTTGCTCCAAGCTCCTCTGTTGTCGGGCGCTCCGCGGTCGCGAGACGCGCACGGAGCAGGGCTTCGCGCGCCTCAAGCGCCCGGAGCTTGGAACGGATCGCCTTGCCGCGTTCCGGCGTCGTCGTCGGCACGATCCTGTCGGCGTCGCGCTTGCCGTTCTCGATGCCCTGATGCGCGGCCTCAAGGCTCAAGGACGCTTCCTCCAATTGCATGGCGCCGATGAGGCCTTCCGCCTCGTCCATCCGGCTGTCTGCCGAGAGCAGGCGACTGAAGAGGGCTTGTGCCTCGTCCGACTCGGCGAGTGACTGGCTCAAATCCTCGAGCTTGAGCTTGAACCGGTACAGCGGCGACGACGGCATGACGCCCTGCGTCAGGAGAAGCATGTTCTCGACCTCGATGCGGAGATGCGGAATTGTCCCGGAGGCCGCAGGCGTCGGCAACGCGTCCTGCACGTCCTGCTCGAGCCGGTTGAACGCTTGGAACGCGAGGCCGGATTTCCCCTCGTCGACGAGTGTCTTGATGCCGTAGAGACGGCGGCCCAGATAGGACGAGAGGAGCTGCGGCGCTCCCTTCCCCGCGAGGGCGAGATGGAGGCGCTCCGACTGCATCTTGAGGGAATACAACGCCTGGTCGGGCCGCACGCGGCCACGCCGTTCATAGGATGCGGCAATCCCTTCCGACGTGCGGCCGAGGAATGCATCGTCCGTGTCTACGTTCCGCTTGTACCACTCCGAAGACGTGTCGTCCGCGCTCAAAGATTCAACGGGGCCTGCGCTGTCCGGATTGACCAAGACCTTGGATCCCTCGGTCACAATCCATGACTCCGGGTCTCCATTCCAGTTCGCCTCCACGTCGACGGCTGCGTCCGCGACCTGGACGATGGACGACCCGCGTTCGTCGATTATCACGTCGAACGCCGTGCCGCGCACCGTGGAGACGACCGAATCGGTCCGCACCGAATAGGAACTGTCGAGATTGAAGAGGCGGATGACGCGCGACCAGACGCGACCCGTGGCGAGCTCGAGGCGCATCCGTATCGGTGTCGTGGCTCCGGCTGAAAGGTCCTCGATCTTCATTTCCGTGTCCTCATACAGACGCGCTTCGCCGCGTCCGAAGAACAGGATGGTCGCGCGGCCCGTGGCGTCGGTCCTGATGCTGTCCGAGGCGGAAAGCGACGTGCCGGAATCGGCCGCATCCCATCGCTCCGAACCCGACTTCCGGATCTCGACACCGGGCGCGTCGACCCGAAGCGTCACGCTCCCCGTCTCCACGTCCGGAATGCTGCCGAGGGTCCAGAACCAGACCCCGAAAAGGATACAGGCGAGCAAGGCCACGAGGATGGCGAGGACCGATTTCTTCATAGGTTTCCGCATGGATGGTACCACACGCCTCCGAGGCCGCGAAGGAGCCTGCCCCCTAAGCCTGCCAGCCACGTTCTACGTGGTCGAAGGGTTGACGATGCCCCTGTTTCATGCTATATTCGCCGACGTTCGGGCCGGACAGATGACCGCCCTGCAGCGATGCGGGGAGGAAAGTCCGAACACCGCTTTCCGCAGCGATGCGGAATCCATGGAGAGCCGCTAACGGCGGCCAGGACTACGGAGAACGAAAGGACACGTGCCCAACGTTCCACCTAAGCCTAGGGAAAGTGCCACAGAGACTATTCTAACCCGCGCAAGCGGGCCAAAGGTGAAAAGTACGGGGACCACCCCGTTCCTCCGACGGTGACGTCGGAGCGTGGTAAACCCTCTCCGGTGCAAGAGCAAGACCTCCGAGTCACATCGGAGGAACTGGTAGCTCGCATGACCCCGCCAGCAATGTCGGGGCTAGACAGATGGTCATCATCCGATGCGCATCCTCACAGATGCAATCGGATACAAAATTCGGCTTACCGTCCGACCCGAACATGAACGCCGCCCGATCCACGGGCGGCGTTCATGTTTGTGCGGTATACTTAGTTCCATCCCATGCGCATCAAGCGGATCGACCTCACGTTCACGGCGCTCCTCGTGCCGCTCGACGTCCTCGCGCTCTTCGGCGCGGGGCTTGCGGCGTACCTGCTCCGCTATTCGCGCTACGTGACCGAGGTCCTGCCCATCCTCCAGAACCTCCCCTTCACCGACTACGTCCGGACCGTCGCGCTGTTCGTCGCCGTCTGGCTTGTTCTCTTCGCGGTCGCGGGGCTCTATGCGACGCGGCCGCGGCGGGCGTGGAACGAGTTCGGCCGCGTCGCGCTCGCCTGCACGTCCGGCACCATGATCCTCATCGCATCCGTCTTCTTCACGCGCGAGCTCGTGACGTCGCGGTTCATCGTCCTCGCCGTGTGGGCCTTCTCCATCCTGTTCGTCTTCCTCGAGCGTCTCGTCCTCCGCGTCATCCGGCACCTCCTCCTCCGCAACCGCATCGGGCACCTCAAGATGGTCGTCATCGGCTCATCCAAGGCCGCCGACGGCATCGTGAACGAATACGCGTCGCGTCCCATCCTCGGCTACACGGTCGTGAAACGGTTCGAGGACTGGAACGACGAGACGCGCCGCGGTCTAGAGCGGCTCCGACGCGCCGGCGGCGTCGACGTCGTCCTCCTCGCGGAACCGGACATCCCGAAACAGCAGGCTCTCGAACTCATCGCCTACACCGAAGATCAGAACCTGACGTTCCATTACCTCGCCGACCTCTTCGCCGCGGCGTTCACCAATATCGAGGTCTCGACCGCGACCGGCGTCCCCATCGTGGAGGTGAAACGTACCCCGCTCGACGGCTGGGGCCGCATCACGAAGCGCGGGTTCGACATCCTCTTCGCGGTCGTCCTCCTCGTCCTCACGTCGCCGCTCACGCTCCTCTCGATGCTCGTCATCCTGCTCGAGGACGGGTGGCCCGTCGTCTTCCAGAACGAGCGCGTCGGCGAACGCGGCGTCACCTTCCGGCTCCTTAAGCTCCGCTCCATGTACCGCAAGTACTCCATCGGTCCGCAGTTCGGCGACCGCAGCCGCAAGAACCTCCAGATGGAACGCAAGCTCATCGCGGAGCGCAGCATCAAGCAGGGCCCGGTCTACAAGATCGCCGACGACCCGCGCGTCACGCGCATCGGCCACGTCATCCGGCGCTGGTCCATCGACGAGCTTCCCCAGTTCTGGAACGTGCTGAAGGGCGACATGTCCATCGTCGGTCCACGCCCGCACCAGCCGCGCGAGGTCGACAAATATCGCCCCGACCAGCGGCGCGTCCTCGCCATACGCCCGGGCATCACGGGTCTCGCGCAGATCTCCGGGCGCAGCGACCTCGAGTTCGACGACGAAGTCGGACTCGACATGTGGTACATCGAGAACTGGTCGATCCTCCTCGACCTCTACATCGCGCTCAAGACCCCGTTCGTCGTGCTCTATAGGAAGGGATCGTATTGACTACGTTCAACGTGGTTGACGTACGCGCCGAATTACGGTACCTGATAGGCAGGTCTTTTTTTACGTTTCGTGGAAGGAACGACCATGATTCTCCAAGTCGTACCGAAGATCCGGCCGTCCCTCACCCAGTCCCTGTTCCCGGAGACGCGCAAGCTCCTCCTCGAGGCGGACGTCAGGAAAGCCCTCGCGCATGTCGCGCCCGCGGACGTGCTCGCCTCCTACGTAGGCCCGGTCGATTTCCTCTTCTGCGAGATCGTCACCTCGTACCGCGAGACCTGCCGCGCATTCTACGCGGAAAACGGCACGCCGCTCTGCCGGCTGAGCGTCTCCACCTGGAGGAAGCTCAAACAATGGGATATGCTCCTCGTGGGAGCGCTCAAGGTCGCGACGGAAATCCATCGGCAAGGACTCTCCCTCCCGTGGGAAGATTTCCGCGACGCCGTCCTCCAGATCGCCGCGAGTCCCCCCGCATGACTCACCCCTCCTCCCCGACCCGACTCCCGGGTCTTTTCTTTTTTCGCCATCCCTTCTCCCTCCCCCGGGGTTTGGGGGCGCCAGCCTGTCTGAGCGATATAGTGAAAGCCTATACCGTGAATGCTTTCACGCTGAGCGAGTTCTGCCGCCCCCAAAATCTTTTATTCGCTTCCTTTTTGTGATTCGACAAAAAGGAAGGTAAAAAGGATGGCAATGGGTGGCTTCGGCTTATTTGAAGATCCTTCGACTCGCCTGCGGACAGGCTCGCTCAGGACGCGAAGGCGTATATGGATGACAAACCACTGACGCGGTGGCTAAGATAGGCGGGAATGGAAACGCCGATCCAAGCCGCGATCCCGTCCATGAGCGCGTCCGCACGGCGGCCCGCGCGGCGTGTCGCGCTCGTCCACGACTATCTCGTGCAGGACGGCGGCGCCGAACGCGTTCTCGGCGTGTTGCAGGGGATGTTCCCGGAAGCGCCGACGTTCGTGCTTATCCACGACCCGAAACGGAGCCATGCGCAGTTCCGCGGACGCGACATCCGCACGTCGTTCCTCGACCGATGGCCGTTCGCGCGCCGCGCGTACCAGTGGTACCTGCCGCTCATGCCCATCGCGGTCGAGCATCTCGATCTCTCCGGCTTCGACCTCGTCATCTCCTCGTCGAGCTCGTTCGCGAAAGGCGTCATCGCCGCGCCGGAGAGCGTCCATGTCTGCTACTGCCACACGCCGACGAGGTTCCTCTGGCAGGAGCGTATCGGCTACCTGAACGACCTGCCGCAGCCGCAGCTCATGCGCCTCGTCCTTCCCCCGCTCCTGCACGGGCTCCGACAATGGGACCGCCTCGCCGCGGAACGGCCGGACGTCATGCTCACGAATTCCGAGACGAGCCGCTCGCGCATCCGGCGCTACTACGGCCGCGACAGCCAGGTCATCCATCCGCCCGTGGACGTCGCCGCCATCCCAATCGGCACCGGCCCCGGATCGACTTGGCTCGCGGGCGGACGCCTCGTCGGCTACAAGCGGTTCGACCTCGTCGTGAAGGCGTTCGCGAAGCTCAACCTGCCGCTGAAGGTCTTCGGCATCGGACCGGAGCTCGCCAAGCTACGCGCCATCGCCGGTCCGAAGACGACGTTCCTCGGTCACGTGGACGACGCGACGAAGGCCGCGCTCTACCGCGATGCCATCGGCTACGTGAGTCCGCAGGTCGAGGATTTCGGCATCACCATCATCGAGGCCATGGCCGCTGGACGACCGGTCGTGACGTACGGGCAAGGCGGCGCCAAAGAGACGGTCCTCCCGGGCGTCACCGGCATCCACATCGAGGCCCAGTCATGGGAGGACATCGGCGACGCCATCATCCGCTTCGACGCGACGCGCTTCGACCCCAAGGCCATCCGCGCGCACGCCGAGACGTTCTCGACCGAACGCTTCGCCGCGAAGATGCGTGACGCCCTCGACCATGCGCTTGCTCGTTGACGCGCGTCCCGTCGTGGACGCGAAGGGTGGTGGCGTCGGACGCGTCGCGCGGCATCTACTCGAGGCGTTCGTCCGGCTCGCCGCCGATGACGAGATCGTCCTCGCGACGACCGGCTCGCGGCCGCCCTCCCCTGACGCGCTGCCGACCGGACCGAACGTCCGGTCGATCCACGTCCACATCCCGAACAAGCTCTGGAGCCTCGCGTGCATGACCGGATTCGCCGCGCTCGACGAGGAACTCGGACGCCGAGCCGGGAACATCGACGCGACGTTCCTCCCGAACCTCGGATTCGTCGGCGACCTCAAACGTCCGCACGTCCTCCTTCTCCACGACCTCTCGTTCCTCCTCGAACCCGCGTGGTTCCCGCCCAAGGCGCGCTGGTGGCACCGCGCCGTGGATGCCGCGTCGCAGATCCGTCGCGCCACGCATCTCCTCGCCGTCTCCGAGACGACGAAACACGACGCGATGCGCCTCCTCGACATCCCCCGCGACCGCATCACCGTCATCCCGCTCGGATCGACCATCCTCCCCCATCCTGTCGTTCCTGCGCAGGCAGGAACCCCTCCGGAGGGTTTCCCGCTCCCCGCCTCCGCGGGGACAGGCTTGGCATCCGGCCTCCGCGGGAATGACAGAGGAAGATACGTCCTCGCCCTCGGCGCGAACGACCCGCGCAAGAACGCCTCGACCGCCATCGAGGCCGTCGCCGCGTTGCGACGCGAGCCTGGATTCGAGGACATCGAGCTGAAGCTCGTCGGACGCGACGGACCGATTTCCGACGAAGATCTCGCCGACCTATATCGCCACGCCTCCGCATTCCTCTATCCTTCCTGGTACGAAGGATTCGGCCTGCCGCTCCATGAAGCCGCCGCCTTCGGGACCCCCTGCATCGCCTCGACCGCCGGCGCCCTGCCCGAAACTGCCCCTCCCGGGACCTTGTTCGCCGACCCCGCCAAACCCCATCATTGGGTCGAAGCCCTCAAAATCGTCCTTTCAGCCAGTACCAGTGGCGAGAGAAGCGGGATGCCAATTCCTCTTTTTTTGGCTCAACCGTGGGACAAAGCCGCCTCCATTCTCCTCGAAGCCCTTCGGGGCGTCACCCATTGACATTTGGGCCGTTTTTTGGTATGAAAGACCTAGTTAGGAGGGCATTATTCTTTGAGAAACCTATGAACCGCACACTCATCACGGCGCTCATCGCGCTTTCGACCGTCGTCTCGGTCGGCCTCTCGGCCGGAACGGCGTCCGCTGCCACGAATCCGTGGACGTGGAACGACAACTCGACGCAGGTCACCCATCGGACGCAGCGTCCGGTCTGGGCCATGGCCTACGCCTCCCCCTATTGGTTCTACACCGATGGGTTGGAGCTGTGGGACGGCGGCCAGGTGTACCGCACCGACGGCACGAACATGACGAACGTCACGCTCAACGTCCGCAACGCGGGCCTCTCGCGCGTGGATGAAATCGTCACGGACGGCCGCACGGTCGTGTTCCTCAAGAACATCTACCGCCTCGACAACACCGTCGAAGCCGTCGCCTACCGCGATGGTACCTATTCGAACATCACGTCCGAGATCCGCAAGCCGCTCGATTCCAACGAGGGTATCAGCTCCATCGTCGGACGCAACGGCACCTGGGTCGCCGTCACCACGCGCGCCCGGTTCGTGAAGTACAGCGAGACGCTCTCGACCTACACGCGCATCACGATGCCGTCGGAAGTGACCCAGCTCTCCTCGAGCGACGCGTCCCTCCTGTACAGCTCGCACGACCGCTATGACCGCGGTTGGGATACGTATTCCCAGGCCGGCATCACCGTCGTTCCGGTCGGCAGCAAGTTTCTGATGAGCGTCGACGAGCGCTTTCACTCGTCTTCGGCACGGTACGTCAATTTCTACCAGTACGACGGATACTCCGTGACCAACGTTTCCCGTCCCTCCACGTACACCGACAACGTGTACGCCGTCGGAGCCAACCAGACGGACGCACTCGTCCTGACCGATGTCGTCCGCGCTGGCGGCCGCAACGGCGAGATGTATTCGTACAACGGGACTTCCTGGGTCCGGGTTTCCAACGACCAATGGTTCTGGACCGGCGGCGGAGCCCCGACATATTCCGGACCGACCTTCACGGACCGCTCCAACTTCGACATCTCCTGGAACGGCACCCGTTGGACCATCATCTCCGGCAAGGACCTCTTCCAGGTCTACAACAACAACTTCGAGAAGATCGGTCCGATGCGCGACTACTTCCTCACGAGCGCTTCGAACGGCGCGGGCACGTCACTCATCGGCGGCGCGGCTTCCGTGCTCTGGAACTCCCAGCCGTCCTTCCCGCTCTACGCGAAGCTCATGAAGGTGACGGAAGGCTATATCGCGCCGGTTCCGCCGACGGACCCCGTCGGTTCCGCGTACGGCATCACGGCCTCGCAATGGTTCGACCCGTCGGTCACGACCATCCGCCGCGACCAGAGCGCGACCTACACGGTCAGCGCACAGCGCGCCAACGGCCTCTCGCGCGTCGAGATCTGGGTGAACGGCGTGGTCCGCAAGACCTGCACACTGGCCGCGACATCCGCCAACCAGACCTGCTCGTTCACGCTCTCGGGGTATGACTACAACGCCAACACGCAGGTCGCCGTGAACGCCAAGATCGTCGGGCGCAGCGGCGAGTACCAGCAGCTCTGGACGCCGGTCACCTACATGTACGTGTCCGACACGACGACGAACACGAACGCCTACAGCATCACCGCCTCGCAGTCCTTCACGGACAGCGACGCCACGATCACCCGCGACCAGGGCACGACCTACACGGTCA
>JAZDIB010000006.1:0-6587 GCA_043805355.1 Patescibacteria group bacterium
ACCTCAAACGGCTCAAGGGATCGAGGCGTATGAAGGCAAATACGTGACATTTCGGCCGAAAACGGCTATAGTCCGGCCATGAACCAAACGACCCAGCTCGAGCCCGGCTTTTATGGCCTTGGCATCGCGCCAAAACTGCTCGAGATCATCTGGAAACTGGGCTTTTCGACACCGACGCCCATCCAGCAGAAAGCCATCCCTATCGCCATCGAAGGTAAAGACCTGGTCGGCGTCGCGCAGACCGGGACCGGCAAGACGCTCGCATTCGGCATCCCGCTCATCCAGCGCCTCGCCCAATCCAAGGGACGCGGCCTTGTGGTGCTCCCTACGCGCGAGTTAGCGCTCCAGGCCGACGAAGTCTTCCAGCAAATCGGCAAACCCATCGGCCTCCGGACCGCGGTCCTCATCGGCGGCGCGTCCATGGGTCTCCAACTTCAGGCGCTCCGGAAGAAGCCGCACGTGCTCGTCGTGACCCCGGGCCGACTCATCGACCACCTCGAACAACGCACCGTCGATCTCCACGATGTCCACGTCCTCGTCCTCGACGAAGCGGACCGCATGCTCGACATGGGTTTTGCCCCGCAGATCAAGCGCATCCTCCAGCACGTCCCGGCTGACCGCCAGACCCTGCTCTTCTCCGCGACCATGCCGGCCGAGATCATGACGCTCGCGAGCACGTACATGAAGCTCCCGATCCGCATCGAGATCGCGCGATCCGGCACCATGGCCGAGAACGTCACGCAGGAACTCTACGTCGTGAATAAGGAAGACAAGACACGCCTCCTCGAACGCATCCTGAAGGAGCGCCGCGGGTCGGTCCTCGTGTTCACGCGGACAAAGCACGGCGCCACTAAGGTCGCTCGCTCCATCCGACAGGTCGGGCATTCGTCCGCCGAGATCCACTCCAACCGGTCGCTCGCCCAGCGCCGCGAAGCACTCGACGGGTTCAAGAGCGGCAAGTACCGCATCCTCGTCGCCACGGACATCGCGGCGCGCGGCATCGACGTGAAAGGCATCGAACTTGTCGTGAATTATGACCTGCCGTCGCAGGCCGAGGATTACGTGCACCGCATCGGACGGACGGCTCGCGCAGGCGAATCCGGTCATGCGATCTCCATCGCCACGCCGGACCAGCGCAAGGAGGTCGAGGCCATCGAACGCCTGACGCGGACCTATCTGCCCATCTCCAAAGCCCACGATCTGCCGACCCCGGCGCCCGCTTCCACCCGCGAACCCCGTCGCCCCCAGCGGAACTTTCGGCGTCGCCGCTGATTCGATGGTTTTCGGCAAAATCCGCTCAACAGAGCGGATTTTTTTGACTATTGCACGAGAATAGGCCAAAGATGCGTAGTAACTGCGACATCATATGCTCAAACGCATCGCGCATTTCGCGAAGAAACGGAAGAAAACCACCATCGGTGCGTTTTCTGTTCTTGCCATCGCTGGGACCCTCGTCGGCACGCAACTGACGAACACCACGGCACCGACCCAGTACGTACTGACGGCGGTGACGCGCGGGACCGTCGTCTCGACCATCTCGGGCAGCGGGCAGGTCTCGGCCGAGAACCAGCTCGACCTCTCCCCCGACGTCGCCGGCACCATCACGGCCGTCCTTGTCGAGAACGGCGAGGAGGTCACGGCGGGTACGCCACTGTTCGCCATCGACCAGAGGGACGCCATCAAGCAGGTGCGCGACGCGAGCCAATCCGTCCGCGACGCGGAGCTCAACCTCGAATCCGCGAAGATCTCGTATGAGAAGCTCGTCAGCCCCGAATCCAACGCTAGCCTCCTGCAGGCGCAGAACGCGCTGAAGCAGGCGGAGCGCGCCCTCGCGGACCTCAAGGAACCGCCGACGTCCATCGAGCTGATGAGCGCGGAATCCAAGGTCCGGACCACGGAACAGGATGCAAGGCTCGAAGCCGACGGCACCACCCCGAAGACGGTGCGCGACGCCTGGGATGACGAGGTCGTGTCCCTGAACGGGCTCATGGTCACGCTGAAGGACGCACGCGACGACGCGAACGACGTGCTCGCGGTCGACGGCCTTTCCGGCAACGTCTATTTCAAGAACCTCTTCTCGGTGCTCGACCAGTCCGCGGAGATCCAGGCCTACATGAGCTACGACGCGGCGAAAGCGGCCATCGACGATGCGGACGAAGCCGTGGACGCCCTCGCCGCGACGGATGCGGACCCGGTCACCATCCTCGCCGCACGCGAGATCGTCACCGACGCGATGGAGAAGACTGCGACGCTGCTCGACGACGTGAAGGCAGGCCTCGAAGCGAGCCTGACGTCCTCGCAGTTCAGCCAGACGAGTCTCGACCAGCTCGTCACGTCCATCCAGACCGACATCACCGGTGTCTTCAATACCCGTTCCACTCTCCGATCGCTCGCCGACGCCATCGAGAAGGCGCAGGAGACATACGACGATTCGAAGACGTCCCTCGCCATCGCACAAGCCGAACTTGAGGACCTGAAGGCGGGCGCGAAGGCGGACGACATCGCGAAGGCCGAAGAGACGGTCGCGGAACGCGCGCAGGCGCTCGACGACGTGAAGGTCGGCGCGGACGACATCGACGTGAAAGTCGCGTTGAACACGATCAAGCAACGGGAATCCTCGCTCCAGAACGCGCGCGACAGCCTGCAGGACGCGCAGGAAGCCTTGGCCGACTGCACGGTCAAAGCGCCGTTCGACGGGGTCGTGACGAACATCGAAGGCAAGCTCGCGGCAAAGGTCACGCAGAGCACGGCCCTCGCGACGCTCATCACCAAGGAACGCATCGCCGAGATCACGCTGAACGAGGTCGACATCACGCAGATTGAGGTCGGCCAGAAGGCGACGCTCACGTTCGACGCGCTCGAGGACCTCACGGTCGCGGGCACGGTCGGCGAGGTCGACATCATCGGCACCGCCAACCAAGGCGTCGTGAGCTACGGCGTGAAGGTCGTGCTGGAGACACAAGACGATCGCGTCCGCCCGGGCATGAGCGTGTCCGTCTCCATCATCACCGAATCCAAGGCCGACGTCCTCGTCGTGCCGAACGGCGCCATCAAGAGCGCAGGCGACGCCTCCACGGTCCAGGTCCTCACGACCGACGCGACCGCCGCCGAAGCCGCGCAGGGCGTGACGTCGGCGACGCCTCCGGAGACCGTCATGGTCCAGGTCGGCCTCGCGGACGATACCTATACGGAGATCACGGACGGCTTGGCCGAAGGCGACTACGTCGTGACGCGCACCATTGAAGGCGGCACCGCGGCGGCGACCACGAAGGCCACGCAGAGCGGATCGTCCTCCATCCGCATCCCGGGCGTGACGGGTGGAGGTGGCATGGGCGGTCCTCCGGGCATGTGATCCTATGATCGAGGTCCGTGACATCGTGAAGGAATACGCGAACGGGAAGGAGACGACCCGCGTCCTTCGCGAGGTCTCGTTCCATATCGGCAAGGGCGAGTTCGTCGCCATCATGGGCCCGTCAGGGTCCGGCAAGTCCACGCTGATGCATATCCTGGGCGCGCTCGACACCGCCACCTCCGGCACCTACCTGCTCGACGGGCAGGACGTCTCGTCCCTCGGCGCGGACGAGCTCGCGCGCATCCGGCGTGCCAAGATCGGATTCGTGTTCCAGTCGTTCCACCTTCTCCCCCGCGCCACCGTCCTCCGGAACGTCGCCTTGCCGCTCGTCTACGCAGGCGTCGATCGTGAGGAGCGTGAACGGCGGGCCATCGCGGCTCTCGAGGCGTCGGGATTGGATGAGACGAAACACAGGAATCTCTCCAACCAGCTCTCCGGCGGACAGATGCAGCGCGTCGCCATCGCGCGCGCCCTCGTCAACGATCCGGCTATCATCCTCGCGGACGAACCGACCGGCAACCTCGACTCCAAGACGGGCGACCTCGTTCTCGAGACGTTCCAGCGCCTGCACCAGCAGGGCCGCACCGTCATCCTCATCACGCACGAGCCGTACGTCGCCGAACACGCTGCCCGCGTGCTCGTCATCCGCGACGGTGAGCTCGTCGAGGACCGCAAGGGCAAGGGGGTACACGTATGATGTCCCCCACCGACCTCGCGGAAGAGATTTACCTGGGCGTGTCCTCGAACAAAGTACGCTCCGGTTTGACGATGCTCGGCATCGTCATCGGCATCGCGTCGGTCATCGCCATGCTCTCCATCGGTCAGGGAACCAAAGCATCCATCGAGGACAGCATCTCGTCCATCGGCTCGAACCTCCTGCTCGTCATGCCTGGCACGCAACGGTCCGCGAACGCCGGCGCGTCGGTCAGTGCCGGTCGCGGGTCCGCGCAGACCCTGACCATCGAGGATGCGGACGCCATCGCCGGCGTCACGGGCGTCGCGGCGGTCGCGCCGGAATCCTCGAAGCGCTATCAGGTCACGACGAAGGGCGCGAACACGAACACGTCCGTGCTCGGGACGTCGCCCACCTACCTCGAGGTGCGCAACGTCGCGGTCGAGGAAGGGACGTTCTTCACCGCGTCGCAGGTCACCTCGCGCGCCAAGGTCGCCGTCCTCGGACCCACGACGCGCGATGACCTCTTCGGCGAAGGCGCGAGCGCCGTCGGCCAGAAGATCCGCATCAACGGGTTGACATTCACGGTCATCGGCATCACGGCATCGAAGGGCGGGTCGGGCATGTCGAACCAGGACGACGCCATCTACGTGCCCATCTCGACCTTGGAAACGTTCCTGAGCGGCAGCAAATACGTTGGCACCATCAGCGTAAAGGCCGAATCCCAGGAGGCCATGACCTCCGCGCAAGAAGCCATCACCGCGCTCTTGCTCAAGCGGCATGACATCGCGTCGGCGGATGCGGCGGACTTCAGCGTCATGAACCAGTCCGACCTCGCGAGCGCGGCCTCGAGCGTAGCGGACACCCTGTCCATCCTCCTCGCGTCCATCGCCGGCATCTCGTTGCTCGTCGGCGGCATCGGCATCATGAACATGATGCTCACGACCGTGACGGAACGCACGCGCGAGATCGGCCTCCGGCAAGCCATCGGCGCCGAGAAGTCGGAGATCGTCTGGCAGTTCCTCGGTGAAGCCATCCTCATCACGGTCCTCGGCGGCGCCCTCGGGATCCTCATCGGCTATGGCATCTCCCGCGGCGTGAGCGCGTTCACGAGCTTGAACACCGTCGTCTCCTGGTCCTCCATCGCCCTCGCGTTCGGCGTCTCGGCCGCCATCGGCCTCGTGTTCGGCTTCTATCCGGCGCGTCGAGCAGCGCAGCTCAACCCCATCCAAGCTTTGCGTTACGAATAATTCCTTGAACATCATTCATCACACCCTTATGAAGCCCCAACACATCATCACGCTGGTCGTCGTCGGTCTCGCCATCGGCGGAGGCGCGTTCTACGGCGGCATGCAGGTCGCGAAAGCGAACGCGTCGCCGACCGCCGGACGTTTTCCGGACGGAAACATGGTCGGGCAGCGCGGGACAGGCACGATGCCGGGCGGACCGTCCGGCCGGATCGCCGGCGGAGGCTCCGTCGCGAACGGCGAAGTCCTCTCGAAGGACGACGGAAGCCTCACCATCAAGCTGCAGGACGGCGGCTCGAAGATCGTGTTCATCTCCGCCTCCACGACCGTCAATATGATGACCGAGGGGTCCTTGGACGACGTCGCGCCGGGCTCGGACGTCATGATCGTCGGAACGGCCGATTCCTCTGGTAATCTAACCGCGAAATCGGTACAGTTGCGTCCGAGCGGCGAGACTCCGCCGCCTCTGGCACAATGAGACATATCCTCCGAAGGCATGCGGACCTCTGGCGCCGAAAGGACTATTTCCTTTCAGTGCTGTTAGGGTTCGCCATCCTCGCGGGGAGCTTGATCGTGAACTGGTTCGCCGGCATGTACGCCAGCGCGATCGCCAGCAACGCAGTGACGGATATCGTGCTCGACAACGTGCCGGTCATGAACGTCGACCTCCTCTTCATCGAAGGATTCGCCGTGTTCGTATGTTTCCTGACCGCCATCCTGCTCCTCCAGCCCAAGCACCTCCCGTTCGTCCTCAAGAGCATCGGCCTGTTCGTCCTGATCCGGTCGTTCTCCATGTCACTGACGCATATCGGCCCATTCCCGCAACAGGCCCAGCTCGATCCCGGGCGCATCACGAGCCTCGTCAATTTCACGGGCGACCTCTTCTTCTCCGGCCACACCGGTCTCCCCTTCCTCATGTGCCTCGTCTTCTGGCGCGACCGATGGTTGCGGTACACGTTCCTCGGATTCTCCATCCTCTTCGCCGCGACGGTCCTGCTCGGCCATCTGCACTACTCTATCGACGTCTTCGCGGCGTATTTCGTCACCGCGACTATCTTTCATCTCGCGACCCGCTTCTTCCGCAAGGATTTCGTGCGCTCCCAGGCGGAGCACCTCGTCTGATTGCCGAGACCACGGTCGGCTGATACGCTTTCTTTCCTATGGCGATCATCGAAGTCAGGGACCTGACGAAGAAATTCCACGATGTCGTCGCCGTGGACGGAATCACCTTCGACGTCGAGGCGTCGGAGATTTTCGCGTTCCTCGGCCCGAACGGTGCCGGCAAGAGCACGACCATCAAGATGCTCACGACGCT
>JAZDIB010000007.1:0-9975 GCA_043805355.1 Patescibacteria group bacterium
GGTCCGGCGCGACGATGACGGCGATGACGCCAGCGACGAGCCAGAGGCCGAGCGGTAGGAGCCATCCGCGTGTCTTCAGGACGGTCAACGCGTCACGCCAACCGGATGTCCTCCGTCGCAACGTCCACGCGCCGAGCATGAGGAGGATGCCGACTTCGAGCAAGGTCGTGGGCAGGGGGCCGATATGGAAACGCACCGCGTAGAGCGGCAGGAGGAGCGGCAGGAGCGTGAGGATGATGGCGTTCATGCGTCAGGAGAGCGGGTTCTCGAGCGTGGGCGGGGTGCGGCGCAGGGAGAAAATCTCGCGAATCGTCGCAATAGGCACGGCACCGGACGCGAGGATGAGCGCGACGTAGGCCGCGATGCCCGCGAAGACCGGGACGACGAGCGGCAGGTCCTTGAGCGGCAGGATGATGAGGGCCATGACTCCCGCCGCGCCGAGGGCTTTGAATGTCGCGACCGGGATCCACCGACTGCCGGAGATGCGGAGCGTCATCACGGTCGAGGCCACGGCCACGCAGGTCTCGGAGAAGACCGTGAGCCATGCCGCGGCCCAGAGGCCGTACGTCGGGATGAAGAGGAAATAGCCCACGAGCGTCACGGCGGCCACCGCGAAGTAGACCTTCAGCATGCGGCGCTGGGCGTCGAGCGCGACGATGGCGTATGACGAGACCGTGCCGAAGAAGATGGCGGCCACGGCGAGGATGAGGATGCGGAGCACGTCGCCGGAGGCCGCGAAGTCCGCGCCGGCCACGAGGACCATGCCGCGCGTCGCGAGCACGAGTACGCCGGCCACGAGTGGCGCCGCGAAGAGCATCATCGCGTCGAACGAATGACTGAGGAGCCGCGAGAACCGAGCGCGGTCGCCGGTCGCCCAGGTCCTGGCGATGACAGGCAGGAGGATGCCGGCGTACATGAAGGGAAGAGTCACCAGGACCTCCAGGACGCGATAGGCCGCGCCGTAGATCCCGACCTCGGCCTGCGGACGCACGAACGAGAGGATGAGCGTATCCGCCTTGAAATAGATGAGATTGAAGAGGATGGAGACGCCGATGGGCCAGCTGCGGCGGAGGAGCGTCTTCCAGAACGGGATGTCGACGTTCCAGCGGAAGTTCGCGTAGCGGCGCGCCACGAGGAGGTTCAGGAGGAAATTGGCCGTGCTGCCGATGGAGACGATGCCGACGATGGGCACGAGGCCCCATCCCATCATGCGCGCCACGATGACGCCGACGAGCAGGACGAGCCGGCCCAGGATCTCGCCGATGGCGACGACGTGCATCTTCAGATGCCGCTGCTGCACGCCGATGACGATCTGGTTCAGGGCCGTGGTGAAGAACGACCCCCAGATGGCGAAGAACGCGAGCTTCAGCTCCCACGGGTAGGGGAGCGCGAGGCCGATGATGGGCGCGGCCGTGAGAAGGATGAGGGCGGAGATGGCGCGGAGCGTGAAGGTCGCGCTCACGGCCCGGTCCTCGTAGGCCTTGTCGCCCGCATGCTCGCCGAGGATCTGCACGACCATCACGTTCAGCCCGAGGTCGAGGATGATGGCGAAGAACTGGAGGAAGGCGTTCGCGGTCGAATACATGCCGAAACCCTCCTGTCCGAGCTGGCGGGTGATGAGACCGACAATGACCACCCCCAGGATGGTCGAGACGATTTTCCCGGCGAACTGGACGCCGGTGTTGAAGGCAAGGGCTCGGGCAAGTGACATGTGGGCATTCTCGCATGATGCGGGGCGTCTGTGAACGGCCCAGGGACCGATAGAGGGCTACGTTGAGGAAAAAATCGTAATGAGTCAGGTTGGTGTTCTAAAAAGATTGACAATAGAGCCAAAAATCGATATACTAGGACCATCGGAAACCGTTTGGGAGTCAACAAAAACCAACATCAGGAGGAATTATGCGAGTTTTCATGTCCAGTACGCGAAACAGGGTCCGGAGCCGGGTCGGGATTTTCCTGATGGCAGCCGTATCCTGTCTTTTTGTGCTCCAATCGGTCCCGGCGGCCTCCGCGGCGGTCGAACCCTACCAAGCCGAGGTCTCGGCCGGCAGCGCGACCCTGACCGCAGGGCAGACCAAAGTCATCACCCTGAAATTCAAGAACATCGGCACCAAGACGTGGGTCGCGGGCCAGAACGCGACCGCGGTCTACCTGTACGGCTCATCCTCCGTGTTCGGCCATACGACATGGCTGAAGGATGACCTTCCGGCCGTCATCACCCCTGCGAGCGTGAAGCCCGGTTCCATGGCGAGCGCGACCTTCACGGTCCGCGCACCGGCCACGCCCGGGACGTATCAGGAGCGGTTCCTCCTTTCCTACGGGACGAACGCATGGATCAAAGGATCGGTCGTGACAGTCACGTTCACGGTCGCAAAACCATCGATTGCGATACCTGCAGTGACGACAGCCACGACCGCGCCTGAAACGGTCTCGGCTTCCACGCCCTGGAAGGCGACGCTCACGGACAGGGGCGGCATCGAATGGCAGGTAGACCCGGGCGAGCACATCGTCGTGGACCTGAAGTTCAAGAACGCCGGCACCAAGACTTGGGTGCGCACCGGCACCGGATACATCTCCTTGTATACGTGGGGACCGAAATATCGCACGAGCCCGTTTAAGGATTATTCTTGGAAGACGGCCTCGCAGGCCGCCCCCCTTGTTGAATCCGAGGTGAAACCGGGGCAAATCGGCACGATTCGATTAGAATTGCGCGCGCCGGAGGTACCGGGGAGTTATCAGGAATCGTTCCAGCTCGCAGCGGAGGATGCGGCTTGGCTCGACGGAGGGTCGGTCACGCTGCCTATCAGCGTTCGCGTGCCGGACAGTTACATCGCGAAGGGCGTGACGCCGGGAGGCATCACGTCGCCGACCGGGAGCTACAACACCATCCTCCTCCTCACCTCGAACAAATCCGTGACGCTCACGGGGGACGGACGTATCGACATGACGCATGGGTTCAAGAACGAGGGGACCGCCACGTGGAATACGCTGTCGCTTTCGTACGTTGGCATCAGCCCGTCGCTCGGGACGCTCTCGAGCGTCCGCGACGATTCCTGGCCGTCCGCGAGCGAGGCAGTCCGCATGCCCGCGACGACCGCGCCGGGGCAGATCGGGTTCGTGAAGTTCGCCCTGAAGGCGCCGGTAAAGAAGGGGGTCTACACCGTCTCGTTCAAGCTGATGGCGGACGGACAGGAAGTCGAAGGCGGCGACGTGGATATCCCGGTCACGGTGACGTCCGATGGATACGTCGATCCGACGCCCATCCCGGTCCCGACGCCCTCGGCATCAGGCGGTATCGTGAACGCGCTTCCGTTGACCGGCGACATCTCGACCCTGCCGGCCGAACCCATCATCCGCGTCGGCCTCTATAAAACGACGGATGACACGCTTCCGGTCCGCGGCGTCTCGACCGGCATGACCGTCACGCAGAACGGGGCGACCATCTGCACGCTCTCGCAGGGGCAGATCGCGACCGTCGTCTACAGCCGAACGACCCGAAACTATACGTTGAGCGGACCCGGATGTTCCGGGCAGTCGACGGGGTGGTACGTCTTCGTGGCCACGGACGGCATCTCGCCGCTCGAGATCACGGACTACAGCCGACCGGTCTCGTGGTTGCCGGGCGCGAACGACAACACGTTCCGCGGCAAGCTCGAGCTGCGGTATGCGCCGGCGACCGATGCGGTCTGGGCCATCAACGAACTTCCCATCGAATCCTATCTCAAGGGCATCGCCGAGACGTCGAACGTCAGCCCGCTCGAATACCAGAAGGCCCTGCTCACGGCCGCCCGCACCTACGCGATGTACCACGTGAACCGCGGCACCAAGCATGCGGACGAGTTCTTCATCGTGGATGCGCATCTCGATCAGGTCTACCGCGGCTACGGGCAGGAGGCGCGCAGCCCCAACATCGTGTCCGGAGTGGAATCGACGCGCGGCCAGATCGTCACGTACGACGGCAAGCTCGCCATCACGCCGTACTTCTCGCGCTCGGACGGTCGCACGCGTTCCTGGACCGAGGTTTGGTACGGGACAGGATTCCCGTGGCTCGTATCGGTGCCTGTCCCGTGGGACGAAGGACAGACGTTGTGGGGGCATGGCGTCGGGCTCTCGGCCCGCGGCGCGCTCTACATGGCATCCAAGGACAACGCGACGTACGACGCCATCCTGAAGCATTTCTACCAGAATACGGAGCTGCGTCGCGCGTATAAATAATGACTATGGGTTTCCTCAAGAACATCCTCGGGACGGCACCGATCACGCCAAGCGTGAGTCCCAGCCAGGCGCGCGTCCAGCGGACCGAGGCGCGGCTTGAGGCCGCACGGAAAGGGACCGTCGGGTCGAAGGACATGGCCATCCGCGGGGCAATCCCGCAGGCGTCTTCTGCACGCGAACACGTCATGCGTTCCCTCGGGAAGCAAAACGCCCCCGTCCGGGGGTCGTCCATCGCGCGTCTCGGTCCGTCCGCGCCCTCCAATCCGTTCTCGTTGCCGCCGCGCCTCCCGCCGATGCGTCCGATGGGGAGGTGAGTTACGTCTTCTTCGGCATACCGAACTCCTCGACGGCTTCCTCGAGGTGTTCTTTGCGTTCCTTCTCCGCGAGGTCCATGACCATCTTCGCGACCGCGTTCGGGTGCGGGATATCCTCGAACTGGAAACGCTGCGTCTCGCCGGCGGTCTGGATGAAGACGTCGCCGTAGTCGAAGATGGTCCGGATGAACCCCTTCACCTCTGCGGTCACGTCCTGCACGCGGTGGAGTCGGAGCTCCGAGACGGTCCGCGAGAAGAGGCCGTGCTGCTCGATGTTCAGGATGCGGTCGTCCGTCACGATCCACGTATCGAGGTAGTAATCGATGAAGTGCTGGTACAGGAAGAGCCAGGTGAACAGGAAGAAGATGGACGCCCCGAGGACGAAGAGCGCCGCGCGGACCGGATCCACGAAGAACTCCGGGCTCGCGATGCGCGAACCGAGATATGCGCCCATCGGGAGCAGGATGACGAAGACGAGCGCGACGATGAGGGAGAGCAGGGTGATCCAATGCCTCCGCAGGACCAAGAGGGTCCGTTCGCCGGCAACGCCGCCGGGCAGGTGATTGAGGTCGATCATGTCAGAGGAGATTCGTCAGGCTGATGTCCAACGTCGCGTTCCAGTCGACGCCGGCGAGGTAGAGGCCGACGCCTCCCAGGACGAGCCCGGACACGGCGAGGAACACCGCGGTCGAGAGGTAGGTCCCGGAGCCCGCGACGCCGAAGCGCAGCATCTGGATGACGCTGATGAACGCCAGGAGCCCGAAGACGACCAGGAGGACGAACCAGGCGAGCAGGAAGAAGGAGATGGGGATGGACATGTCAGAGCAGTCGTTTGACAGGGGGTTCAAGGCCGAGATGCCGATAGGCGGCGTCGGTCGCGATGCGTCCGCGCGGCGTCCGATCGATGAGGCCTTCGCGGAGCAGGAACGGTCCGATGACCTCCTCGAGCGTGGAGACGTCCTCCGCGGTCGAGGCCGCGAGCGTCGTGAGGCCGACCGGTCCGCCCGAGAACTTCGCGATGATGGCTTCGAGCGTCCGACGGTCGGCCTGGTCGAGGCCGCGCGGGTCGATCTCGAGGCCGAGGAGCGCCGCGTCGACGACCTCCGGCGAAAGTGTACCATCCCCGCGGACCTGCGCGTAGTCGCGGACGCGTCGGAGGAGGCGGTTCGCGATGCGCGGGGTGCGACGCGAGCGCGACGCGATGACGCGGCCCGCCTCCTCGGCGACCGGGATGCCCAGGAGGGAGGCGCTGCGCCTGACGATCTCGGACATCTCGTCCACGTCGTAGAAATCGAGGTGGAAGATGCTGCCGAAACGGTCGCGGAACGGGGCGGAGAGCATCGACATCTTGGTGGTCGCGCCGATGAGGGTGAACCGCTTGAGGTCGAGCCGGAGCGTGCGCGCCGTCGGTCCCTTGCCGATGACGATGTCGAGCGCGAAGTCCTCCATCGCCGGATACAGGACCTCCTCGATGGTCCGGTTCATGCGGTGGATCTCGTCGATGAAGAGGACGTCGCCTTCCTCGAGGTTCGTGAGGATGGCCGCAAGGTCGCCGACGCGTTCGAGCGCCGGTCCGCTCGTGATGCGGATGTGCGACGCCATCTCGTTCGCGATGACGTGCGCGAGCGTGGTCTTGCCGAGGCCCGGCGGACCGTAGAGGAGCACATGCTCGCACGGCTCGCCGCGTCCTCGAGCGGCCTCGAGGAAGATGGAGAGGTTCTCCTTGACCTTGGACTGGCCGATGAAGTCGCCGAGCGCCTTCGGCCGGAGCGAGACGTCGAGGCCGGCGTCCACTTCTTGGGCGTCAGGCGAGACGAGACGTGGTTCTTCCTCCATACGGGTGGGACTTTAGCGCAGGGGTCCGAAAAGCAGAAGCCCAGCGTCGACCCACCCGTCATCCGCAGACGACGTCGTCCTTTTGGGCATCATCGGAACATGTCTCCAGCATCCGCTCAAGTGATTTACGCTTGCGGCGTTCTCGGAGCTGTTTGACTCCCTCGGTGCCGGCGATGGCGAGGCCCGCGGCGCCGAACGGGGTCCATCCCGGCAACGCGTCTTTGACCGCGGAGGCCACGGAGGCCGGCGCCGCGTGGCCCACGAGCTCGATCTCCTCCGCGGTCCGCGGTACGATGCGCGGCGTGTCCTGCGAGAGGTCGAGGAGGCCTGTCACGCGGATGGTATCCCCGGCCGTGAGCCGGCTCGCCCGATAGTCCACGGCCTTCTTGATCGCGACGACGACGTCGGAGCCGTCCACGCGGATGGTCACGTTCCCGCTCTGGATGCGGACGACGTCGCCTGTCGCGGCGACGAGGCTCCAACGGTCCTCGTCGCCTGGTGCCAGGAGGTCGACCGTCCGCGTCGTGACCTGTATGGACAAGCCCGTCAGGACGGTCCATCCATCTTTCGTGCCGAGCTTGAGGGATGGGGTGTCGAGGTCGTCGAACTGCAGCGTCCCCGTGACCTGGACCATCTCGCCTAAGGCCGGAAGCTTCTTCGCGGTCGGCACGCGGACGAGGAGCCCACGTCCGTCCGGCGCGAGGAGGACGAACCCATGGCCTGTCAGGAGGCCGGAGGGCGAACCGACGGTGCCTTGCAGGGTGACGCGGATGCCGCGGTACGTGTCGTTGGTGGTCATAGCGATGGTGATGGGAGTCGGTTGGAGCGTCGTGGAGGTCGCTGTCTTCGCCGTGGTCTTGGTGACTTTCGCCGAGGTCGATTTCGCGACGGTCGCCTTTACTTTCGTCTCGGTGGCGGGAGGAGCATTACGCGGCGTCGACATCGGCGCGGAAACGGGGAGGGAGACGGTCGCCGAGGCCTGCGGGACCTTCACGACGGATGCGAATGTCGTAATAGGGGGATTCTCATCGGTTTCGATGGAGGACTCTTCGTCGTCTTCGAGGTCCGCAATGACGTTCGGCTCGCCGGGCGTGGGGATTTGGGTTAGTCGCCACGCCCCGACGGCGTCCTCGTCTCGCGCCCATGGAAATCCTTTCTCGGAGCCTTCGTAGACGAGCGTATCGACGGCGTTTCCATCCGGATCATGGAGCGAGATGGTGTCGCCGCCATTGTTCAGCCGCGAGGATGCGAGACCTGCTCGGACGAACGGCGTCGTCAGGTCGATGGTTCCGCTCGCGAACGTGAAGATCCTCCCTGTCGCGTCGTGGATTTGGACGCCGACGAGCGGGATGGGCATCGAAAGGTCGAGACTCGTGATTTCGATCCACTCGCCTTCGCCGTCAGGCTGTGCTTGAACCTCGTTCAGGCGCAGGAGGTCATATCTCGGTGATGTTTCGACCGTGGGCACGACCTGCGTCGATGTCGGATTGTTCGTTGTCGTGTTCGTCGCCGTTTCAATGACGACTTCGACCGTCGTGGTCGCGGACGTGGGGATCGGTTCCGTCGTCGTGACAGGGAATACATCTCCGGTCGAGCTCGCCACGTCGGTCGTATCGGTCGGAGGGACGTCCAAAGATGTCGTCGCATAGGAATCTTCGGTGGGAATCGGTTCGGTCGAGCTCGCGATGACGTCTGTCGGTGGCGTATCGACCCCCACGGGCGGGTCGTCGACCACGGCGTCGCATCCATCGCACATGCCGGGCGTCCCAAGGTCAGGAGCACCGGCGTCGAATCCGATGGACGACGTCGCGGTCGTCCACATGTCGCCGTCGCGGACCATGGTCGCCTTCATGTCGCCGGTCGCGCCTGCCGGTGGAGTCCCGCCATCGCCTGCACGGTCGAGTTCCGTGTCGTTCGGATCGATGAGCGTGATGGAAAGCGCAGAGTTCGAGAGCGAGACGGCCGTCGTGACGAGCTGGGGCGTGGCCGCGAGCGCGCTTCGCGGGTCGTCCGCGGGATAGTTCGAGACGAGGTAGACGCCTCGTGCCGGGATGACGGCATCGCTCGGCAATGCGATCGGCTCCGCGGACGCACCGACCAGCGAGTATCCGGCGAGCGGCACGTCCGTATCGCCGAGGTTCCAGAGCTCGACCCATTCGTCCGCGAGCGACAGGGACGAACCGGCCCACGCGACTTCGCCGATGACGAGGGGAGACGCCGAGCGCGCCTGCAGGGGGTGGAGGAGAGGAATGATGCCGACCGCGACGATAAGGGCACGACCAACCAACCGACGGAAATGTCCTCGTTGTGGCATAAAGATGTGGGTTAGATCTCGTATCTCTACCGCTGCCAGTTATTTTCGGATGCGTCAAGAATGGCCTATTTGGCCTCTTTTTGAGGTATTGACACGGACACTGTTCTATATCAATATATAGACAAGCGTCTATATATTATGGACAGCATCTATAAAGCCCTGGCGGACCCGAGTCGCCGCAAGATCCTGGACCTCCTCAAGAAGAAGGACATGTCCGTGACCGACATCCAGGCGCATTTTCCCTTCACGCAGGCCTCCTTGTCGCATCACCTCGATATCCTGAAGCGCGCCGACCTGGTCGTGACGGAGCGGCGGGGGCAGTTCATCCACTATTCGCTCAACGCCTCGGTCTTCGAGGAAGTGGCGCAGATGATTCTCTCTTACTTCAACTATGACAAACCTGACGCGTAAACCCATCGACCTGCCTGCCGGACAGGCAGGTGTGATGCTCGCCGTGCGCATCACGCTCGTCGTGCTGATGTTCATCGTCGGCATCGGGCTGTATTCCTCTTTGCCGGACGTCATCCCGACGCACTGGGGACTCGAAGGCGAACCCAACGGCTGGTCGCCGAAGACGTACGGGGCGTGGATCATGCCGCTCATGTCGCTCGCGTTCCTTATCCTCTTCCCCATCCTCCCGAAGCTCGACCCGAAGCGCGAGAACTACGTGAACTTCAAGAAGTCGTGGGACGTCATCCAGACGGCGCTCGTCGCCATGATGGCCTATATGTTCGCCGTGACGAACGTCGTCACGTTCTATCCGCAGTACAACGGGATGGTCGGACGCGCCGTGATGCTCGGCATTGGCTTCCTCTTCGTCATCCTCGGCAACGTGATGGGCAAGGTGCGGCAGAACTACTTCATCGGCCTCCGGACACCGTGGACGCTCAATGACCCCGAGGTCTGGCAAAAAAGCCAGCGCGTCGCGGGATGGGCGTTCGTCCTGTGCGGCCTCGCGTTCATCCTCGAAGCCATCGTTTGGGTGGCGATCCTCCCTGTGTTCATCGCGATGATTTCCGCATTGCTCGTCCTGCCGATCGTCTATTCGTACCTGCTGACCCGGAAGAAGGCGTGACGACCCCGTAGATCGCGACCGTCTTCCCGTTCCGCCTGGCCCATTGGCTGTCGCCGTAGGACCAGTGCCAGTATTCCTTCGGATAGTTCGAGAGGCCGGCTTTCGCGAGCGCGTCGGACATCAAGCTGCGGTTCCGCTGGAGATGCTTCGGCAGTTTTGGCTGGATGGAGGCGGCGTTCTCCTGATAGGTCAGCACCCGGCTCTTCATGGGGATCTTCCGC
>JAZDIB010000008.1:0-13346 GCA_043805355.1 Patescibacteria group bacterium
GGGCAGATGCGTTGCGACGCGAACATCTCACTCCTCGAGGTGGACGACAAGAACATGCCGACGCAGTCCTTCCTGAACCCGAAAATCGAGGTCAAGAACCTGAATTCGTTCCGGTCCGTCGAGCGCGCCCTCGCGTTCGAGATCGAGCGTCAGATGGCGCTCTATGCTTCCAACACGCCGCCTCTCGGCGCGACACGCGGCTGGGACGAGGACGTGGGCGCGACGTTCGAACAGCGCACCAAGGAATCCAGCGCGGACTACCGCTATTTCCCCGAACCCGACCTCCCACCGCAGGACCTCGTCGCCATCCGCGAACGCATGCAGGCGAGGTCCATCGAGCTCCCGTCCGAAAAGCGGTCGCGGCTCGAGGAGGAATGGTGGTTCTCGAAGGGCGATGTCGCGTTCCTCGTCGGCAACGACGGCTGGGCCGACTACGCGGAGGACGTGATGGGCGAGCTCGGCGGATGGCTCGAATCCACGGACGATACCGGCATGTCCGCCGGCGAGCTCCTGAACGACCGCAAGAAGAAGCTCGCGAAACTCGCGGGCGGATGGCTCACGACCAAACTCGCGGGGCTCCTGGCGGCCAAGAACATGGCCATCGCGGACGTCGCCATCACGCCCGAGGACTTCGCCGAGTTCCTCCACCTCCTCGACGCGGGCCAAATCAACAGCTCGAACGGCCAAAAGCTCCTCGCCCTCATGGTCGACACGGGAACAGACCCCTCGCATCTCATGGAAGAGCACGGCCTCGGGCAGACCATGGACGCGGACGCGGTCGCCGAGACGGTGCGACGCATCATCGAACAGAACCCGGACCAGGCGGCCCAGGTGAAGGCCGGCAAGACCGGCGTCATCGGCTGGTTCGTCGGCGGCGTCATGAAAGCGACCGAAGGGAAAGCGAATCCCCTCACGGTCGAGGATATCGTGCGGAAGGAGCTGGGCGCCTGATCACTCCCCGGCCTTCAGCCACTCCTTCGTCATCTTCAGCGCGTCCTTCTCGTCCTTGGCCCAGTGGATGCGCGGGTCGCGCTTGAACCATGTCTCCTGGCGTTTGGCGTAGTCGTGGACCGCGGTCTTGCATTCCGCGATGGTCTTCTCGAGCGTCTTCTCCCCGCGGATGTACTCGACCAGCTGGCGGTAGCCGATGGACGTCATGGCCGGCTCGTCCGACGTCGTCCCCTTGCGGACGATCTCGCGCACCTCGTCGATCCACCCGCGCTCGATCATGTCCTCGATGGACACGTCGATGCGGCGGAACAGGTCCTTGCGGTCGAACGCGAGCCCGACCTGGAACGCCTCCACGACCGGCTTCCCGATGCCGCGCTGGGCCGTGAAGGGCTTGCCCGTGAACGTCGCGACCTCGAGCGCGCGGATGACGCGGCGCGGGTTCTTGAGGTCCACCACCGCGACCGCGTCCGGATCCAGCTTCAGGAGCAGCGCGACGAGGTCCTTGAGCGGCTTCCGCTCGAACGCCTCTCGGAGATGCGGCTTCGGCTCGACCATGGGGGAACGAATAGTTGTCCACAAGCGCCTTGATGTAGAGTCCGGTGCCGCCGACCACGATGGGCAGGTGCCCGCGCTTGGTGATGCCCTTGATGGCCGTGAGCGCCATGGTCTTCCATTCCGCGACCGTGATGACCTTGGCCGGCGCGAGGAAATCCATCAGGTAATGCGGGACGTCCTGTACCAAAAAAGCGCGCTGACCCTGATAGGTCCCGCGCGTCCCCTCCGGCTTCCCTGTCCCGATGCTGAACTCCGTGTAGCACTGGCGGGCATCCGCGTTGATGCATTCGCCCTGCATCGCCTTGGCGATCCGGATGGCGAGCTCGGTCTTGCCCGACGACGTCGGACCGACGACACACACCACGCGCGGAAGGCGGTGGGACGTGGATGGCCGATGGTTCCGGGCTTTCGGCATACCGATGGCCTTATCCGGAGCGTACCATATCCCCGTGACATTGCCATGTCAGGGCTTCCGAGATGCGGACCGGGACGAGACGGCCGATGAACGAGGGGTCGTCGCACGGGAACCGGCAGGATTTCTGTTCCGAGGTGGTGCCGATGGCGCTCCCCTGCCCGACCGACATGACGAGCACCTCCACGGTCGCGCCGACGTACGCCTGATTCTTACGGAGCGACGCCTTCTCCATCAGCTCTTGGATCGCCGACCACCGTGCGCGCTTCACTTCCGCCGAGATGTCGTCGGGATAGATGCGCGCCGCGAGCGTGCCGGTGCGCTGGCTGTACTCCGCGGGATATGCGATGTCGAAATCCGCTTCGGCGTAGAGCGAGAGCGTCTCCTCGAACTGCGCGTCCGTCTCGCCCGGGAACCCGACGATGATGTCCGTGCCGAGCGCGATGCCGGGACGCCGGCGCTTCACCGCGTCGACGATAGCGAGGAACCGCTCCCGCGTGTACTTGCGGTTCATGCGGCGTAGGACCTCGTCGGACCCGGATTGGACGGGAAGATGCAGGTAGTTGACCTGATGCGGAAGGCCGATGGCGTCGACGACCTCGTCGGACATGGAGATGGGATGCGCGGCGGTCCAGTGGATGCGTCGGATACCCGGGACGCGGTCCACCTCCCAGAGCAGGGCGGCGTAATGATCGACGTACGGATTTTCCTTCGAGAACGTTCCCGGGTCCGGCGCGCGATACGAGTTCACGCTCTGCCCGAGCAGCACGACCTCGACGATGCCTCGGTCCGCGCAGGATCGGACCTCCTCGAGGATCGACGAAGCGGGGCGGTTCGTCTCGCGGCCGCGCGCATACGGAACCACGCAATAGGCGCAATACTTGTCGCAGCCGATCTGGATGGTGATGAAAGCCGAAGGCGTCGGCAGCTCGCGCAACGGCTCGACGTCGAGATAGGACGACGGTCCTGCCGACGGTCGAACGGCGTCGCTACCCCATCGTCCCGCGATCCATCCCGGCAACTTCGCCATCTCGGCCGTGGGGAAAAAGAAGTCGACGGCCGCGAGGCGCTTGCGGATGGCGCCGTCCTTGTCGCGTCCGGCCATGCATCCCGTCACGCCGACGAGGAGCCGCGGATTCCGCTTCTTGAGCCGGATGAGGTCCTCCATCTTGCCGTAGATGCGCTCTTCCGCGCTCTGCCGCACCGAGCAGGTCACCATGACGATGACGTCCGCCCCGGCCTCGTCGTGCGTGGGCGACAGGCCCGCATCTGCAAGTAGGCGTCCGATGCGCTCGGCGTCGTTCTTGTTCATCTGGCATCCGAAGACGAGGAGCAGATACTTCGACGTCGCGTCGCGTGGCATGCCCGGGACGCTACCACGCGAAAGCCAGCCCATCAACATGCCGGAGCCCGGTTTCCAAGGTATACTGGAGCCGATATGCCGTCCGCCGACCAGATCGCGAACATGGGGAACGTCCTGCGGGCGTATCGGACGCAGGTCAGGGCCATCGTCTCCAAGCACAAGAAGACCGTGAAGAAGGCCGTCGAGGACGTCGACCGGCGCAAGACCGAACGGATCCTGAAGGGGCTCGGCAAGACCTAGCGCCTCCGCTCCGACATCTCCATCTCGATCGCCATGAGGCGGTTGTATTTCTCGACGCGCTCGGACCGCGAGAGCGATCCGGTCTTGATATGCTCCGCCCCGCTCGCGACCGCGAGGTCCGCGATGGTCGTGTCCGACGTCTCCCCGGACCGATGCGAGATGATGACGGCGAATCCAGCTTCCTGCGCCATGCGAATGGCGTCCACGGTCGCGGTCAGCGTCCCGATCTGATTGGGCTTGATGAGGATGGCCGTCGCCGCCTTCTCGCGGATGCCCCGCTCGAGGCGGGTGACGTTCGTGACGAAGAAGTCGTCGCCCACGAGGAGGGATTTCTTCCGCAGGACGGGCACGCACGCCTTCCACGCCTTCCAGTCGTCCTCGGCGAACGGATCCTCGATGGACATGAGCGGATATTTCGTCTGCCACGCGGCGTATCGCTTCAGGAGTTCCGGCGCCGTGAAGTCGCGCTTCTCCGCCTTGAAGCGATAGAGCTTCTCCTTGGGCGCGTAGAATTCGCTGGCCGCCACGTCCGTCGCGAGCGCGATGTCCTTGCCTGGTTTGTATCCGGCCGCCTTGATCGCCTCCATAAGGAGATCGAATGCCTCTTCGACGTTCGCGAGCTTCGGCGCGAATCCGCCTTCATCCCCCACCGTCGTCGTGAATCCGCGCTCCTTCAGCAGTTTTGCGAGCGCATGGAACGTCTCGGCGCCCGCACGAACCCGCTCGGCGAACGAACGCTGGCGCGGGAGGACCATGCACTCCTGCACGTCGAGGGACCAGCCCGCATGCGCGCCGCCGTTCAGCACGTTCATCATGGGGACCGGCAGCGACGCGGGACGGTCGAACCGATAGGTGTGCCGAAGCGAGCGCCACAACGGGAGCTTCAGGTGCGCCGCAAGCGCATGCGCGGTCGCGAGGGACACCGCGAGCGTCGCATTGGCGCCGAGCTTGCCGAGGTTCTCGGTGCCGTCCATCTCCAACATGATGCGGTCGATGTCCTTCTGCTTGCGCGCATCCATGCCGCGGATGGCATGCGCAATCTTCTCGTTCACGTTTCGTACGGCCTTCCGCACGCCCTTCCCTCCGTATCGCGGACCTCCGTCGCGCAGCTCCAGCGCCTCATGCGACCCCGTGGACGCCCCGGAGGGGACCTTCGCTTCCGCCGACGCGCCGGTGGTGAGCGTCACGCGGCACGCCACGGTCGGATTCCCGCGGGAGTCGAGAATTTCCCGCGCGACGACGCGCGCGATCTTGGGTGCGAAAAACATATCGTGCCAAGTGTATCACGAAATCATCCTCACGATGAATCTGTCGTCGCAAGAAATTCGACGCCGCGTCGTCGGACTCCTCGCAACGACAAAATGTTCTTTCTAGACGTCCGTCTTCGGACCGAGCCGTTTCTCGATGAGGTTCGTGACGCGCGCGAGCCGGAAGCCGATCTAGACCCGAATTTCCGTTCCTGCAGGCCTATTACCGCTTCTTCACCGCCTTCTTCGGCTTCGGTGCCGGCTTCGCCTGCTGCTGGAGGGCGCGCAATCCCGGCAGGTTTCCCTTGTTCGAGATGAATTCCAGCATGGCGCCACCACCCGTGGAGATGTGGTCCATCCATTCGGACATGCCGCTCCGCGCGATGATGGGCAGGGTGTCGCCGCCGCCGACCACGCCGAAGCACTCACCTTTGCTGCGCGAGGCGATGGTCCGCGCGAGCACGAGCGACCCGTGCGAGAACGTCGGGATCTCAGCCACGCCGACCGGACCGTTCCACGCGATGGTCTTGGCCTTCTTGAGCCATGCCGACCACGTCATCATGGTCTCGGTCCCGATGTCGCCGATGGCCTCCGTCGCCTTGATGTCGTCGATGAACGCGACGCGCGCCTTCTTCGGGTCGAGCTTGGGCGAGACGACGGCATCGGTCGGCAGCGCGAGCTCCGGATCCTTCAGGAGCTTCCGCGCGAGCGCCACCCCCTCCTTCTCGACATACGATTTCCCGATGGAGAGCCGCTTGGCTAAGTAGAACGGATGCGCCATGGCCCCGCCGATGAGCACGCGGTCCGCGACCTTGAGGAGCGCCGCGAGCACGCCGAGCTTGGTCGAGAGTTTAGCCCCGCCCACGACCGCGATATACGGATGCTTCGGTTTCTCGAGCAGGTGCGTGAGTGCGGTCACCTCGTCGACGAGCTCGGGGCCGGCATACGACGGCAGGAGCTTCGCGACGCCGACGACCGACGCGTGGCTGCGATGCGAGGCCGCGAACGCGTCGTTGATGAAGATATCCCCAAGCGACGCGAGATCCTTCGCGATGGAGACAGCGTTCGTCTCCTCTCCCTTCAGGAACCGGACGTTCTCAAGAAGGAAAACCGTGCCCGGCTTTGCGGCGCGTATGAGGGCGTCGGCGTTCGCGAGGCCCGCCTTGGTGTCGAGCGCCTCGCCGCAGAACCTGAACGGGATGCCCGTCATCCGCCGTGCCGCGTGCGCGAGCCGTTCGGTCGAGAGCTTCGGGTCACGCCGCGTCGGCCGACCGAGATGCGTCATCACGACGACGATGGCACCGCGTCGTTCGAGGTCGCGAATCGTCCCGAACGTCCGTTCGAGCTTCAACCCCTTCTCGCCGACGTACGATCCCTCCACGGGGACGTTCCAATCGACGCGAAGGAGCACGCGCATCCCACGCAGATGCGTCGCTCCCGACAGGAGACGGAGTTTCATGCTCGAATGATATCACTTTTGATGCCTGCCAATAAGAGTCGTCATCCTCCCCGAAGGGGTCTCGACGGATGTCGAGAGAGCGAAGCGAAGGACCTTCAAATTGAACCCGCTGCCGAGAGCGTCAAACGGACATTCCTTTGACGTCCCCGACGGGTGTTCCATTCGGAAGATCCTTCGGCCGCTCCGCTTTCCCTCAGGATGACATGTCTAGATTCCGATTTCCACGACCGTCACCTCCGGCGGGCAGAACAGACGTGCGCGCACGTCGGATTCGCCAAGGCCTTCGGACACGATGAGCGGCACGCCGTTGATGGTCTTACGGCCGCGGTCCGCGCGTCGACCGAGGAGAGACGGGATGCCGGCAAGCGCACCCACGAACGGGAGGCGGATCTGCCCGCCGTGCGTGTGACCCGCGATGATGAGGTCCGTGTCCCCCGCCTTCACGTCCAGCGCGATATCCGGCTCATGCGCGATGGTCACGTGCGGCGTCGTCGCGGCGACCCGCATCGGCGGCACGGCCGGTCTCCCATACCAACAGTCGTCGACGCCCGAAAGCTGGAGCGTCCGCCCGTCCTTCTGCACCGACGCATGTCCATTCGTGAGGTCGGCGATGCCCCATCCCGTAGCGGTCCGACGGACAGAGGCGGGATCGTCGAGATAATCATGGTTCCCGAGGATGAAATACGTGCCAAGGCGTCCGCGCACGCGACCGAGCGGCGAGACGTCCATGACCGCATCGGCGCGATACGAGACGAAATCTCCGCCGAAGACGAGAAGATCCGCGCCGAGCGACGCGACCTCGAGGCCGACGCGCTCAAACCATCGCCGGTCGTGGAACGGACCCGCGTGCATATCCGAGATGAAGACGAGCCGGACCCAGGCTTTCGGTTCCGGCACGAGCGGCTCGCGGTACGTCCGGACGACCAGTCGGTACGGCTCGACGAACGAGCCCCAGAGGACGAGCGATACGCCGACCGTGAAGACCGCCCCTGCGACGATCCAAGACCCGCCGGCCCGGAAGGACACGAACGCGCCCACGACACCGAACGTCGCGAGCGCGACGGTCAGCAGGTCGTAGACCAGGCCGAAGCTCCGGCCTTTCCGCCAGTCGGTCATGTCACGCCTTTCCCACCATGGCCGCCAGCTCGGCGAGCCGGCAGGAATATCCCCATTCGTTGTCGTACCAGGCAAGGACCTTCACCATGTCGCCATCGACGATCTGCGTGAACGGCAGGTCGACGATGGACGACGCCGGGTTCCCGACGAAATCGCTCGAGACGAGCGGCTCGTCCGTCACCTCCAGGAGCCCCTTCCAGCGCTTCTGCTTCGATGCGGCGCGCAGCACCTCGTTCACCTCGTCCTTGGTGGTCTTGCGCTTCAGGAGGAACGTGAAGTCGGCGATGGAGACGCACGACGTCGGCACGCGGATGGAGATGCCGTCGAAGAGTCCCTTCAGTTCCGGGATGGTCTCGGTCGTGGCGATGGCCGCGCCGGTCGTGGTCGGGATGATGTTCTGCCCCGCGGACCGCGCGCGCCGCAGGTCCTTGTGCGGGCCGTCCTGGAGCACCTGGTCCGCCGTGTACGAATGGACCGTGGTCATCATCGCCTTCTTGATGCCGAACGCCGCTTGCATGACCGCCGCGACCGGCGCGATGCAGTTGGTGGTGCAGCTCGCGTTCGAGAGGATGTTCGACGTCGCGGCCGCGCCCTTCTCGTTCACGCCGATGACGACGGTCGGCACGCCTCCGCCCTTGGCCGGCGCCGAGATGATGACGCGCTTCGCGCCTGCCGTGAGGTGCTGCGTCGCGCCCGTCTTGTCCGTGAAGCGGCCCGTGCATTCGAGGACCACGTCCACCTTCAGCTTCTTCCAGGGCAGGAGCTTCGGGTCCTTCTCCGCGAGCACGGGAATCTTCTTCCCGTCCACGATGAGGTCCGTCCCGGCGCTCGAGATCTTCACGCCCCATGCATGGTACGTCGAATCGTGCTTGAGGAGATGCGCCAAGGTCGCCGCGTCCGTGAGATCGTTCACGGCCACGACGTCGAAGCCCTTGTGGCCGAACCCGGCCTTGAAGGTGTTCCGTCCGATGCGGCCGAACCCGTTGATGGCGATGCGAGGCATACGATGCTTATGAAAATCAATGCGAATAGAATATCACAAAAACGGCGCGGTTGCCCGCGCCGTTCATTTTTTTTCTCTGTCGTTCCTGCGGAGGCAGGAACCCCTCCGGAGGGTTTCCCGCCGTCGGCACGTAGCCTCCGCGGGAATGACATCGTTTTGGGTGTCACCCCATGTTGAACCGCACGAAGCGCGCGATGACGATCTTCTCGCCGATCTTGGCGATCTTCTCGTTCAGGAGTTCCTCGACGGTCTTGTCCTCGTCGCGGAAGAACGGCTGCTTCATCAGACACACCTCGGAATACCATTTCGCGAGCTTGCCCTCGATGATCTTCGCCTTGATCTCGTCCGGTTTGTTCTCGCCTTCCATCTCGGCCTTGAAGATCTCACGCTGCTTCTCGAGCACGTCCGCGGGAATCGTCTCGGGCGAGACGTAGAGCGGATCGATGGCCGCGACCTGCATGGCCATGTCGTCCGCGAACTGGCGGAACTCCTCGTTGAGCGCGACGAAATCGGATTCGCACTGGATTTCGACCATCGCGCCAAGCTTCCGGGTGTGATGGATATACGAAGCGACGAGGCCTTCCGACGTGGTGCGTTCGCTTGTCTTCTTAGCGGCCTTAGCGACCCCTTTCTTCTTCAAGATCTCCATCGCCTTCTGCATGTCGCCGCCCGCCTCCTCGAGCGCGTTCTTCGCGTCGACGATGCCGGCGCCCGTCTGGTTGCGGAGCTCCATGACCTGTTTTGCGTCTGCCATACAATGTACTTTTCCCTGTCGTTCCTGCGGAGGCAGGAACCCCTCCGGAGGGTTTCCCGCCGTCGGCACGTAGCCTCCGCGGGAATGACAGAAATGATGAATGAGATCGTTTGGATTACACGTTCGTCGGCGCCTTCAGCGGACCGCCGCTCGAGAGCACGCTGCCCAACCGGGCGCGCGCCGCCTCCCATTCCTCGCGTCCTTCCTTGCACGCCTTGCCGACGAGGTCCGCCATGAGGGCGATGGTCTTGATGGCGTCGTCGTTCGAGACGATGGGGTAGTCGATATCCGTCGGGTTCACGTTCGTGTCGCACAGCGCGATGATCTTGACCCCGCGGCGCGTGGCCTCGGTGAGCGCAGTCTTGTCCTTCTTGATGTCCATGATGAACACCGCCTCCGGGATGCGGGCGAGGTCCTTGATGCCGCCGATCTTGTCCTCGAGCTGCTGGATCTGCTCGTTGAACTTGAGCTGCTCGTATTTGGTGTACTTGGCGAGTTCGCCCTTCTCCTGCTTGCGATTCAAGTCCTTGTACTTGCGGAGCATCGCTGTGATGACCGCGAAGTTCGTAAGCGTGCCGCCGAGCCAACGGCGGTTGACGTACGGCATGCCGGCGTCGAGCGCGGCTTTCTCGACGATGTCGGAGGCCTGCTTCTTCGTGCCCACGAACAAGACGACGCCGCCGCGCGACGTGACCTGCTTCGCGAACGCGAGAGCGGACTCGAGGGACTTGCGCGTCTCCTCGAGGTTGATGATGTGGATGCCCTGGCGGTTCCCCATGATGAACTTCTTCATCTTGGGGTGCCACTTGGACGTCCGGTGACCGAAATGCGCTCCGGCTTGGAGCAGCTCGGCCAATGACGGAATCTTCTGCATGTGGTGTGTGACCCTTTTAGACCTCTCCGATGGCCAACGTCGCGTGCCCCGACCCAGCCCAGATGGGACAAATGTCGGGAGGGTGCGACGGATTCCGCCAGCGGATGTGGGATAGCCTCGGCAACGCCGAAGCCTGAGTAAAATGCCTCTGCCACGTGACGCATATAAATACGCGTTTTACGTGGCCTTTTCAGGGCGCAAGGACGTTATCACGGCCCTGGAAAAATGAAAAGGCCCCGCTCCATCTCGACCGGATCCCTGTTGGGGACCCTATCGAGAGAGCGGGGCCGGAGTGGGTTCCGAGCCGTCGCCTGCCGGTCACAACGGGACCGGCAAGAGGCCGAAGGCGTGGTAGCCCGGTGGATCGACGACGCAGTCCGTGAAGCCGTCGCTGCCGTCGAGGGGATAGGTCCCGGCGGCTTGGACGACGCCGTCGAGATAGAGGGTGAGCGTTCCCCTGCACGTGGCCGGGTTGGTCGCCGTCGGGTCGCACAACGACTCGAAGTACGGAGCGTAGTACCCGTCACGGACCTTCAGGTTGGTACCGGCCTTGATATCAAGGCTGCACGCGACCTGATGGTCCGCCGGATCCGGAGCTTCGCACCCCTCGAACGGGAACCCGTTCACGAGCTCATCCGCGGAATTCGTGTACTCCCCGCCGAGACCGAGGGAGTTCCCAGGGGTGTGGTCTGAGGGCAGTACCGTGAGGCACAACGCGTACCCTTCGGTCGAGATCGGCACGTTGCCTGCGCCGCAGCCGGGGTTGCATTTCCCGGCTTGGCACGGCTGGTCGACGTACTCGCCGCAGGGATCGCATCCGCCGCAGTGCAGCGGGTCGGTGAGGATGTCGGCCTCGCAGCCGACGTCCTCGTCACAATCCATGTACCCGTCGTCGCACGTGTCGACGGCACAAGCGCCATCGACGCATGCTGCCGTCGCGTTCACGACGACGCAGGGTTCGCAGTCCGACGGACCGCAGCCGAACGTCGGGTCGTCGATGAGGACGCAGTCGTCGTCGCAGGACTTGTGGTCCGCGTCGCAACCGCCGCCCGCACCGCTGCCGCCCGTCGCGGTCGTTCCGCCCGTGGCACCGGTTCCAGCGTCGCCGCCGGTCCCGCCGCCACCTTGGACGACCGACCCGCCGATCCCGCCGCCGCCCGTCGCAGCATCGCCACCTGCACCGCCGAAACCGGCCGTGAAGGCCGTACCGCAACCGGTCGTGCAATTCACGATGCCGGGCGGTTCCAAGTCGCCGATGATGAGCGAGCAGGCGCCGTTTGCGCCGAGAAAGAACAAAGCGACGTACGCCCCGAAGGACGTGACCGTAACAGTGACGACTTTCTGCAGACTTTCCATCAATCACCTCCCTGTCGAAGAGCGTTTTTGAGAGTTTTGTTGTACCGACCCTATCAGAAAATGGGGGTTTTGTCAATGGTGGGAGGTGTTCCGCGGCTCTACCGAGCGAAATATGAAAACGCCCCTTCCAGCTGGATGCCGGGAGGGGCGCGAAGATCGGAGACCACTAGCCCGCTACGGGGCCCCTGCAGACGGGGTTGGTGTTGCCGGATTCGTCCGTGGGGAAGGTGATCCCCACGTCCACGGTGCCGTAGCAGCACAGGAGATTGATGGAGCAGGTGCTCGCCTGACAGGCGTGATAGCCCGGGTCGACGAGCAGCCCGGACTCATCGGCGACGCCGTCCAGGGAAAATCCCGGCGCGAAGATCATCTGCGTCCCGTTCGGGACGATGCCGGTGTCCGAACCGAGTTCGAGACCGACATTGAAGATGATATTCCCGACGCCGACATCCGGCGTGACGAAGAGCTCGCCCCAGCCGGACTCCGGATGGCCGCTCCAGCCTGATTCGGGCGGAGGGAAGATGTACCCATCGGCTCCGAAGAACTTGTCGGGTGGAGGCGCGTCGTTCTCGACGATGAGCACGAGGTGCCCGTCCTCCACCTGCGCGCAGGAGAAGTAGTCCGGGGTCGTTCCACCGGAGCCTCCCGTGGCCGCGCTGCCGCCGACGTCGCCGCCGGAACCGGCCTCGCCGACCGAGCCGCCCGTGGCCGGAGAACCGGCCTCGCCGCCGCTGCCGCCTGCCGGCTGCGTGGTGGTCTGGTCATCGCCCCCCTGATGCTGGCGGGCGAACTCGTCTTCGGGGCTGCCGTTGCAGCCGATGGCGACGAGGAGTGCAGACGAAATCGAGATAAAAAGGACGGAACTGGTATGGTACATGATTGCTCCTTGCCGGGAACCCTTCTCGATGCCGCGCAGTCACGAAGTTGACCGTCTGGCTGGAGAAGGTATCAATGAATCAAAATCCGCTTCTTTTGTCAAGTCCCGTCACTCGTCGTCCTCGTCGTTGCCGGTCCTCCCGAGTTTGACGGCCTGGATGACCTCGTCGAGGTCCCCGTCCAGGATGGACGGGATGTTGTGCCACGAATGCTTGATGCGATGGTCCGTGATGCGGTCCTGCGGGAAGTTGTAGGTGCGGATCTTCTCGGACCGCTCACCTCGGCCTATCTGCGCCTTGCGTTCCGCGTCGATCTGGCTCCGCCGCTTCTCTTCCTCGAGCTCCCACAACCGACTGCGGAGGATCTGCATGGCGCGCTCGCGGTTCTGCACCTGGGAACGCTCGTCCTGGCAGGACACGACCGTGTTCGTCGGCAGATGCGTGATGCGCACGGCCGAATACGTCGTGTTCACGGACTGCCCGCCCTTGCCCCCGGCGCAGAACGTATCGATGCGGAGGTCCTTGGTCTCGATGGTGATTTCCGTCTCCTCGACCTCGGGAAGCACTGCGACCGTGATGGTCGAGGTGTGGATGCGCCCCTGCTTCTCCGTCGTCGGGACGCGCTGGACGCGATGGACTCCCTGCTCGATCTTCATGGCTCCGAAGGCACCGGAACCTTGAATGGTGAACACCATCTCCTTGTATCCGCCCATCTCCGCGAGCGATTCCGAGACGATGGCCGTCTTCCAGCCGTGGCGCTCCGCGTACCGGGCATACATGCGGAACAGGTCCTGCGCGAAGAGCGCGGCTTCTTCCCCGCCGGTGCCGGCGCGGATCTCCATGATGGCGTTCCCCTCGTCGTGCGGATCCGGCGGCACGAGCGCGACCTCGAACGCGAGCGTCGCCTCCGCGAGTTCGGCTTCGACGCGCTCGGATTCGCCGGCCGCGAGGGCGCGCATCTCCCCATCCTCGGAGGCCGCGGCCGCCTTCAGGTCCGCGGCCGCCAGCGCCGCGGCGAGGTATCGCTCCCCCATCTCCATGACGCGCTTCGCCGCCGCGTAGGCACGCGAAACGTCCCGGAGCGTCCGCTGGTCGGCGAGCATCTCCGGCGCGGAGATCTTCGATTCAAGCTCGGAGAGCT
>JAZDIB010000009.1:0-5285 GCA_043805355.1 Patescibacteria group bacterium
TTCGCTGGAACGACCGGAGGGGGCGGGGCTGGCGCGGGCTTGGGGGCGTTCGGCGGCATACAAAATAAGAAGGGGATAAACTGACTTCAGTATAGCATTCTTCCTGTTTCGATTCGGCTACGACGATGTCGTCAGTCGCACACGTTCGCCAGCATCGACGCCGGGAATCCGCGTCCCTTGAGCGCCGTGCAGTCCGCTTGGCCGTTGCCGACGTAGTCGACGAGCCAGATGTTGTTGCCTTGCGACGCGAGGAACATCCCGGCAGGACCGTCCTCCTCGCCGATCTTGCCGACCGAGCCCTTGGCGAAGTCCGGCGTGCTCGTCGAAATCCTCACGAAGATGTCCGCCGGCGTCAGGCCGAGTTCCTCGGCGAGCGCGGCCTTGAGGCCTTCCTCGGGCGACGCGAAGCACGGCGTCTCCCAGAAGCGGAGGCAGGCGCCTTTCGGTTCGCACCAGCGGTAGCCGGCCGAGCCGATGCACCCATGTTCGTCGCGATCGCCGCCTACGACCGGGGCGGTCTGTTCCGTCGGAACGCCCTGGTCAGGGGAGATTGGAGAGGGAGACTGCTCCGGCGAGGGCGACGAGACGCAACCTGCACCGAACAGCGAAACGGCCAAGAAGGCCACGGCGAACGACGAGACGGCGGATTTCATAGAGTGATGCGATGATGAGGAATGACATGGATATATTGCCCTGAACGGGGCTTGAAAACAAACATGACAGGCGATGTGCCTGTCATGGTCCTTCCCGTCGTGTCACTTGATGATCCGCGTGTTCGTCAGCTTCGCCTCGATGCCTGCCAGGTCCTGCGTCGAGTATCGGTTGCCGGAGATGTCGAAGGTCTTGAGCTGGGTGAGGTTGCCGAGCTCGTTCGGGAGGCCGGTCAGTTGGTTGTTCGAGACGTTCAGGGTCTGGAGCCTGGAGAGTTTCCCGAGCTCGGCAGGCAAGCCCGTCAGCGTATTCCCGCTCAAGTCGAGCGTCTGGAGATTCGCGAGCTGACCGATCTGCGATTGCGGCGCCCCGGTCAGCATGTTTCCGGAGAGGATGAGGACTTCCAGGTCCGTGCGGTCGAACACGTCCATCGGGATGGAGGTCAACCCGCGATTGCTCAAATCGAGCGTCTTTCCGCTCGTCGGCGTCGGTTGAGCCTGCGGTTGGCCTTGGACCTGGGTCGTCTGACCTGTCGGGGACACGGGCGTCGAAGGCGTTTCTTGCCACACCAAACACCCGCTACCGAGGGTCACGACGCCGAGCGAAAGGATGAGGAGACGTTTCATGGATTCACCATAGCACGTCCAGGATGTCTTGACACAAAGCGAAGTCGGTGATACGTCAAGGACCGTCCAGACAGGACGACGGCGCCGTGCCGATCACGGCCCTGAACCAGCCGCAGCGCTGGCAGGAGGTTCGCATGTACCTTCCCATCACGCTCACCGACGGGACGCCCACGACCATCATCGTCCGCTACCGGACGACCGAACGCCTCGCGAAAACCTGCTTCCGCGGCACGGACCGGACGCGGGCCGGCAACTTCTTCCGCTTCACGCGCGTCGACGACATCTTCAAGGAGGGGGAGGTCCTCGCCGCCTTGCGGAAGCATGTCCTCGAGTGCATCGACGAGCTCATCGAGACGCCTGGCGCGCCCGACGCGACGTACAGCAGTACGGTCGACGTGGGACATACGGTCGGCTGGGAGTCCACGAGCGACCTCGCGTCCTTCTCGGAGGAGAGCCTCGAACGCTTCAACCCGAACCGCCGGAGCCACGCCCTCCGGGTCAAGCCGACCCGAACCGACGTCCGTGCCCCGCGCACGAGTCTCATCACGTTCGTCTACCAGCTCAAGCGAGAAGGAGACGGCTGGGCCGTCATCATCCACTCGCTCTATCCCGGCAGGGACATCGGCGAGCTGAAAGGCAACATCACCCAACGCGAACGCCGCGTCTTCTTCACCTGGGAGCACCCGGGAGCCTAGACCGCTCCCTCTCCCATCAACGGCACCGATCGGTGCTGTTTTTGATGACGTGATTGTAGAAAACTATTCTTGTGTGACGGCGTTTGCGGCTATGCGCCCACTTCCGATCTTTGAGACCCGTTCATCAATCCGATGTTCATACCAGCGGACTCGCTTATTGATGATTGCGTCCCGTAATGTCTTTTGATTCGTGTTCAGCCATGATTTGCCCGTTTTCATTTCTACGAACACGACTTCGCTGATGCTCTTGTCATCCATTCCCTTGAAGATCAGGAAGTCGATCGGTTGTCCAATGAATCTTGCCTCTGATGCTTTCAAGTCTTTTGGGAAATTCGGAAGAAAAGGGGCTACCTGTTCGGAGAACTTGCCCCCTAACACAGCTCTGCTTAGTCGTTTAGAGCTCCATTCCTTATCGCCTTGGAATTTTCTTCCGCTCCAAAAACCGTAACCGTAAGCCAGGATGACAAACAGCGCGATGATAAGAAGGTAGTACAGCCAGAAGTAATCGAGTTGGGGGATAATGAATGGGTTCATGAGAATAGGATACTCTTCAACATCGATGTAAACAAAAAGCTCACCGTGTCGGTGAGCAAAATTACTGTCTCATATCTCATGATCGGTCCCGTATCGTCCGCCTCGAAGGCGTTGCCAGCGATGGAATAAACCTACTCCTTCTCCTCGAACCACAGCTTCGCCGTGGGGTCGCCGTGGGTGTAGTCGACGCGGATTTCCTCGCCGGCTCGGTGTAGCTGTCCTCCACGATGTCGTGCCGCATGCCGACAGGATACCTGATTATTTCGTCGTCTTCAGCGTGCCGAGGTCAAGGGTCTCGTCGAAGCGGATCTGGCTCACGAATTCCGGGACGTGGCTCACGAGGATGATGGCGCCTTCGTAGGCCTCGATGGCCTTGGCGATGACCGGGATATGGCGGAAATTGATGTGGTTCGTCGGCTCGTCGAGGATGAGGAGGCCCGGCTTCTGCAGGACGAACCGCGCGAAGCAGAGCAGGCCTTTCTGCCCTTCCGAGAGCGATCCGACCGTGTTCTTGAGCAGGTTCGAGGAGAGGAGGAACTGCGACGCGACGGCGCGGAGCCTCTCGTTCAACGGCGATTCCATCGCTTCCTTCAGCGTGTCGTATGCCGTCTTGCCGAAGTCCAGGTCCGAGAAATCTTGGCGGTAGTAGCCGACGCGGACGCCCTCCGTGATGGTCGCGTGCTCGTCGTTCCCCGTCGCGAGCGTGCGGAGCAGGGTGCTCTTGCCGATGCCGTTCGGTCCGGTCACGAGGACACGCTGTCCGCGGCGCAGGACGAGGTCCACCTTTGCGCGGCGCGGTGCGTGGTCCTTGATGATGCGCAGCGACGTGATGGTCGCGATGGGCTCGGCGAATTCCTGCGCCGGGATGACGAAGTCGCGGATGGCCTTGTCGTCGGGGCGCACGTCCACCATCTCGTCCTCGGCCACTTCGATCTGGTCGCGTAGCTTGCTCGCGAGCCGGCGCATCTTACCGCCCTTGTTCGCGAAGAAGTTCACCTTGTCCTTCCTGTCCTGGATGTCCTTGAGCAGGCGTGCGTTCCGCATCCGTTCGCGCTCGCGCCGCGCCGCGATCTCCTCCACCACGACGAGGTAGTTGCCGACGTACTGCTCGACCGTGTGCGTGAAGATGTCGAGGTGCAGGACGCCTTCGGTGAACGCGTTCAAAAAGTCCGCGTCGTGGGAGATGACGAGCACGGTCTTCGGATACATCATCAAAAACCCGGTGAGGTGCTCGATGCCGTCCTTGTCCAGGTTGTTCGTCGGTTCGTCGAGCAGGAGGATGTCGGGCTTCTGGATGAGGGCGTACGCGAGCAGGAGACGCGCCTGCTGGCCGCCGGAGAACTCGTCCAACCTCTTGTCGAGCGGCGCGGAAAGGTTCACGATTTCCAGCACGTCGGCGATGCGGCGGTCGAGGTCGTAGATGGTCTCGGTGAAGGCCCGGGCGAAGTACTCCTTCACCGTGTCCTTCATCCGGTCGCGCGGGATGACCTGCAGGGCCGTGGCGATGGTTGCGCCCTTCTGGAGGTGGATGCCGCCTTCCTTCGGCGTCAGCTCGCCTGTGATCAATTTGAGGATGGTGCTCTTGCCGGCGCCGTTCTGGCCCATGATGGTGACCTTGGCGTTCTCGCGCACCGAAAAACTCGCTTCCTCAAGCGTGGGGTGGTCCTCGTCGTAGCCGAACGAGACGTCGCTGAACCGGATGATGACATTGCCGTGATCCATATCGAAAGCGCCTCATTAAACCAGAAAATGGACGTTGTGGCAAGAGGAGACGGTTCTTCCTCTTTTGTCATTCCCGCGAAGGCGGGAACCTAGAAAAAACAAACCGTCATCTCTCTATTTCGAGGAAATGGGTTCCCGCCTGCGCGGGAATGACAGAGGGGGAAGAGGGAATGACAGAAGGGGAGGGGTTCCTGCCGGAGTTCACCCTGAGCGAAGCCGAAGGGCAGGAACGACAGGGGGATAGGGTCATTCCGGGCGCAGGGCCTGGTCGATGCCCTGGCGCAGCTCGATGAGGCCGCGGCCCGTGACGCTGGAGTGGGGGAAGGTGGGGATGTCGGGATAGTCCTTAGCGAGCGACCGCTGGAGCAGGACCGTCTCGGACTGCGAGAGCTTGTCCATCTTGTTCAGGACCAGCGCGAAGGGGATGTGCTCGGTCTCGAGGTAGGCGATCATCTCGCGGTCGAGGTCGTTCACGTCCCGGCGCGCGTCGACGATGATGAGCACGAGCTTGAGCTGGCGCGCCCCCGACAGGTATTCGAAGATCATGTCGCCCAGGCTCTCGCGCACGGCCTTCGACGCCTTGGCGAACCCGTATCCCGGCAGGTCGACGAGATAATACTGCCCGTCGACGTCGAAGATGTTGACGGCCCGCGTGCGCCCGGGATCCGCGCTCTCGTGCGCGAGGCCCTTCTGCCCGGTCAGGCGGTTCAACACCGAGGACTTGCCCACGTTCGAACGCCCGACCAGCGCGACATGCGGCCTCTCGTCGTCCGGCAGCTGTTCGAGCGTCGTCGCGCTCAGGAGGAAGGTCGCTTTCACAGGAAGTCTCCGGAGACTAGCATTTTCTGACCCCGTCTGTCCAAGGGGTGACCTGTTCGTGTCCATGAATAGGTGGTATCGTTTCCACATATGAACGAATACAACGACAAACTCATCAGTCGGTGTGTGGCCTACAACGGAGGTCTCGCAGGCGTGTACGGCCTGGGATTCATCGGTGCTGCCCTGTTCTACCTCCAGACCGCCACGACGTTCACCATGGACATCGTCGGCGTCGCCA
>JAZDIB010000010.1:0-9089 GCA_043805355.1 Patescibacteria group bacterium
GCGGAGCGAGAAGACCGTGCCGAGCGCCTGACGCGCGACCCATCCGAACCCGAACAGCGCGATGCTCGCCGCGAGCGTCTTGGCGAACGAGAGCGCGACGTCGCCGGCGCCGAGCGCCTTCTTGCGCGTATGCAGGAGCCACCAGAGCATCACGAGGTTCAGGAACGATGCGGTGCTGAACGCGAGCGCGAGGCCGATGATGCCGAGCGGTCCGCGCAGGAGGATGGCGAGGGTCAGGTTGAACGCCTCGGCGATGACGCCGGCGAGGAGCGGCGTCCACGTGTCCTGCAGGGCGTAGAACGCGCGGGCGAGGAGCGGGACGAGCGCCTGGAACAGCATGGACGCGGAGAAGATGCCGAGCACCTCCGCGGTCCGGATCGTGTCGCTCCAGTCGAACACGCCGGCGCCGAGCACGAGCCGGACGATCTGCGCGCGGAGGAGGAAGAAGACGACCGTGGACGGCACGATGAGGAAGATGACCTTGCGCGTCGCGGACGCCAGCGTGGACCGAAACTCCTCGTCATGCTTCGCGCCGGCCGCATGCGCGAGGGTCGGGAACGCGGCGACAGCGAACGCGATGCCGAAGATGCCGATGGGGAAGGACTGGAGGTTGTTCGCGAGGTTGAACACGGCGATGGAGCCCGCGGAGAGCGCGGACGCGAGCGCGAGGAGCACGACCAGGTTGATCTGCGAGACGGCAAGGCCAGCGGTGCGCGGCGCCATGAGCCAGAGGATGCGGCGCACGCCCTCGGCGCGGAGCGACGGCGCCGGAATGCGTCGGAGCCCCATGCGTAGCGCGACCGACGCCTGGGTGATGAGATGGAGGAACGCACCGAGGACGACGCCCCAGGCCAGCCCCTCGAGCCCCATCACGGGCGAGAGGATGACGGCGCCGAAGATGATGTCGAGGTTATAGAGGACCGGCGCGAGCGCGAACGCGAGGAACCGCCGCGTCGCCTGCAGGATGCCGCCCATCACGGCCGAGAGGCCGAGGAAGAACGGCGAGAGCGCCATGATGCGCGTCAGCCGGATGGTCACGTCGAGCTTCTCGGGCGAGAAGCCGGGGACGGTCATGGGCACGAGCGCCGGCGCGAAGATGATGAGCGCCGCGCAGACGACCATCATGGTCGCGCCGACCACGGAGAGCACGCGCTCCGCGAGCCGCCAGGCTTCGTCCTTGCCGCGCGTCTCGAGGTATTCCGCGAAGACCGGAATGAATCCGGCCGAGAGCGCACCGAGGATGATGAGAGTGTAGAGGAGGTCCGGGAGCCGGAACGCGGCGTAATACATGTCGAGCATGTCGCCCGCACCGAAGGTGGAGGCGAGTACGCGGTCGCGCAGCACGCCGACAATGCGCGACGCGAGCGAGGCACCGCCCACGATGACGGCCGCGGCCGTCACGCCGTTCGTCTCGCTGTGCCACCAGCGGAAGAGGATATTCTTCATACTTCGTCGCGCTCCGTCGATTCCGCGGGCGCCGTCGCGTCGCCGCCCATCTCGTACGGGAACGGCGGCTGGTCCTTGATCGATCCCTTCGTGAGCATGTACAGCTCACCGAAGATATACTTCAGCGCGATGCCGAGGCGTCCCTCCTTGTCGAGGCGACGCACCGACGCGGCAATGGGATGCGACCGGAGGATGCCGAAGCGATGGCCGTTCCTCGCCGCGCGCTGAACGTAGTCGTGGTCTTCCGCGAACACGACCTCCTCATCGAAGCCCCTGATGCCCTCATGCGCATGCCGTCGGACGAGGATGCAGAAGCCGGGCGCATGCGGATTGACCTTCTCGGTCGCGATGGCGTATGCGTTATAGGCCTCATGTAGGGCGCGGTCGACGGGCCTGCGGCTCAACGGCTTCACCTTACAGGTCGCGACGTCGAGTTTCTTCCGCTCCATCTCGTCGAGGCAGTCGCCGAGGAACCTGGTGGACGACAGGAGGACGTCCGCGTCGAAGAACGCGATGACCTCGCCTGACGCATGCACGGCCCCCCTGTTCCGTCCCGGCCCCGGCATCCCGCCTTCGACGACGCGACATCCGTACGACCGCGCGATCTCCGCCGTCCTATCCGTGGAATGCGCATCCGCGACGATCACCTCGTAATCGGAAAACGCCTGCCCCTTGATGGAATCGAGCAGCTTCGGGAGATGTTTCTCCTCGTTCTTCACCGGAATCACGATCGAAAGTTTCGGCATCATCGTTTCATGTCCATCGCCCAGATGGCGATGCCGGCCGCGACCCCGACGTTCAGCGACTCCTTGGTCCCCTTCCGCGCGATCATCACGATCCGGTCGCAGAGCGCGAGCAGGGAGGGCGGGATGCCCGTGACCTCGTTGCCGAGGAGGAGTGCGACGTGGTCCGACAGGGACGCCTCCGCGAGGTCTTCCGCGCCGTCCGCGATCTCAAGGCCGACGATCTCGACCTCATCCTCCTTCAACCGCCGGATCGCCTCACGGACGTCCGTGACGCGCTCCCAGGCGACGCCCTGCACGGCGCCGAGCGCGACCTTGAGCAGCTTCGGGTCAGGCGGTGCCGGCGTGTAGCCGGTCAACCAGAGCTTCGTGGCGCCGAGGAATTCGCAAGTACGGAACAACGCACCCGTATTCTCCCGCGAACGGATGTCATTGGCAATCACGTGCAGGATACGTGGTGTCGTGGCCATCCGGGCCAAGATAGCAGGGTCCGGCCGACGTGTCACGGGATGGACGGTCCGGGTCAGAAGGAAGGGAATAACGGAAAAGCCCCATGAGGATGGGGCCTGAGAGGGTCAGCGGTCGAGGGGGACGACGGGGAAGCGGCAGCGGGCGCCGAACGGACCGGATGCGGGGACGAGCTGAAGGCAGGGTTCGTTCGCATCGTAGGTGAAGGCGGAAATGACGAACGGATTCCGGCCGATCATCGTCTCCGACCCGAGGGCGACGAATTCGAACGCGAGCTGGATATACCCGTAACAGAACAGGAAACTGATGAGCTCCTGATCCATGAGGGGACGCACGCGGCGCTCCGCCATGCAAGCGAGGATGTCAGCCGATGTCGCCACGCGACCCGGGTGGAAGATGTCCACGTTGTAATTCCGCGGACCCGTCCCGACATCCGCACATGCCTGTATCGGCAGAAATTCCATGTGTTCCAAGTAGGCGGGACAGCCCCCCTTGAAGAGCTTCGCCACGAATTCAGGCGGATGCCTGATGTAGGAAACATGGATGAACAGCTCGTAGATCCCGAGCGCGCTCGCGAATTCCCTATCGCTGCACATCATGGGATCGCCTCCAGGTTCGGGTTGCATTCAAAGGACCATGGCCGCATTACGGCAGAATCCGACGGACGCGTCAAGATATGCATGACAAGAACAGCGGAATCCGCTACGCTCGCCCCATGAAATTCGGCGACCGGGTGACCGGGACCATCCAAGGCTACGACGAGAAGGGACGCGGCGCGGCGGACACACTGTCGGTGCCGTTCACGTGTCGCGGCGACGAGATCGCCGCGACGTTCATGAAGCGCGACAAGGGACGGAAGATCCTCCGGCTCGAGAGCGTCGCGACGTCAGGACCGGACCGCGTGCCGACGCCGTGCCCGCATGCCGGCTCCTGCGGCGGATGCCTCTGGCAGCACATCGCCTATGACGCGCAGCTCCGCGAGAAGCGCGACCGCGTGAACGCCGCGTTCGCCGCCGCCGGATACGAGGAACGCGTCGGTGAGGTCGTGCCGTGCGGCGAGCCGTTCCACTACCGCAACCGCATGGATTACGCGGTCGGGTGGCAAGGGACCATCGGCCTCAAGGAATACGGTTCATGGAACCGCTATCTCGACCTCTCGACGTGCCTTTTGCTCGACGAGGAGACGCCTGCCATCCTCGATGCGTGCCGGACGCTCATGCACGACCTGCCGCTCGAGCCGTGGGACGCGCGCGACCATCATGGACAGTTCCGCTACGTCGTCATCCGCCGCGGCAAGAACACGGGGCAACGCATGATCACGCTCGTCGTCTCGGACGTGGGGCGTATCGACGCAGCCGCACGCGCGACCATCCTGGAACGCCTCTCCCCGCTCTGCACGTCGCTCCTCCTCGGCGAACAGCCCAAGATCACGGACCTCTCCCTCGTCGAACGCGTCGAGACGCTGAAGGGCGAACCGTGGATCGAAGAGGCGGTGAACGGTGTCCGCTACCGCATCGCGCCCAACTCCTTCTTCCAGACGAACACCGACATGGCCGCGAAGCTGCAGGAGATGGTGCTCGGCCATGTCGCCGACGGTCCGCGCCATTCCGTCCTCGACCTCTACTGCGGCCTCGGGTTCTTCGGCATCGCGCTCGCGAAACGCGACCCGGCCATCGGCGTCTACGGCTTCGAGATCGACGCGGAAGCCATCGGCCTCGCGGCCTCGAACGCGGAAGCGAACGGGGTCAACGACCGCTGCTCGTTCACGTCAGGTCCGGCCGAGGACCTGTCGTGGAAGGACATCGCCGCGGACACCGTCATCCTCGATCCGCCGCGTGCCGGATTGCATCCGCGCGTGCTCGCGACCGTGCTCGAGAAGAGACCGGCGCACATCGTCTACGTCTCGTGCAACTACCGCCGACTCGTCGAGGAGATGAAGGACTTCAAGAAACACTACCGTGTGGAATCCGTCGCGGCGCTCGATCTCTTCCCGCACACGCCGCACGTGGAGGTCGTGGCAAAACTCGTCAGGAACGTGCCTTTCGGCATATAGTAGGAAACGTATGGCGACGAAATCAGGATTCGTGATGCTGGCCGGGCGGTCGAACGTGGGGAAATCCACGCTCTTGAACGCGCTCGTCGGCTCGAAAGTCGCCATCGTCACGCCGAAACCGCAGACGACGCGACGTCCGGTGCGCGGCATCCTGAACGACCCGCGCGGCCAGATCGTGTTCGTGGACACGCCCGGCGTCTTCATCGGGCGCACCGACTTCGTATCGCGCCGGCTCAACGAGTTCGTGAAGGAGACGCTCGAGGGCGTGGACGCCATCGTCTACGTCATGGACCCGACGCGCGAGCCCGGCATCGAGGAGGAAGCCATCCGCACGATGCTCCAGGCGACGGACGTCCCCATCATCGCGGTCGTGAACAAAAGCGACCTGCCGACCGAGTCACGGCCGAACCGCCAGGAGAACCTCGACGCCGACGTGGGACAGATCCAGACCATCGAGATTTCGGCGGCGCGCGGGAGCGATCTCAACCGGTTGACCGACGCGCTCTTCGCGGTCCTGCCCGAAGGCGACCACATGTATCCCGACCTCCAGATCACGGACATCCGGCACAAGGACTGGCTCGAGGAGCTCATCCGCGAGAAGGTCTTCCTCTCGCTCGAGAAGGAACTCCCCTACACCGTGAAGGTCTCCATCGACGATATCGAGGTGCGCGAAGACGGCTCGCGGTACGTGGTCGGCACCATCTGGACGACGGATGAACGCTACAAGCGGATGATCATCGGCGCGAAGGGTTCCAAGATCAAGGACATCGGCATGAAGGCGCGCAAGGAACTCGAAGAGGCCCTTCAGGCGAAGGCCTTCCTGGACCTCACCGTGAAGGTCGACCCCAAGTGGCAGGAGCGGTTCGCCTGACCGCTACTCCTGGACGTCGATCAGTTCCGTGACCTCGTAGCCGACGAGGGCTTTGAGCGTGCCGACGCCCGTAAAGAGGTCGCCGGTCCCGCTGGCGACCGGGTTCAACGTCGCTTTGAGCACGAGCGGATTCTGGCGGTTGTTGAGCACCACGATATCGCCGAACCAAGTGCGCGCCTTGATGACCTCGACCTTCACGTCCTTGCCGTTCACCTTGAGCGGCCACTCCGAGACCTCGGCCTCGCCTTCGAGCTTGAAGACGTCCGTCCGGCTCCCGGCCTTCTCGACTTGCCCCTGGAGCGCGGCGAACGCCTCGCGGAATCCCGCGAGTTTCGCGACGGTACCGTTGATGGTCGCGTCGAGCATGCCGAAATCGAGCGTCGCGATATGGTTGCGCGACAGCGACTGGAACACGTCATCCGAAAGCCAGATGCCGGACGTGCCGAGTGCGGTCGCGGTCGTCTTGTCCTCGGGCCAGAACGCCGGGAGGTAGAGACTGTGCCCGTCGACGAGGTTGAAGCCGCTGATCGTCCCTTGGCTGACCTGCTCGACCATGACCGGTTCCGGTTCGGCCTTCTTCTGCTTCCGGGCCTCCGCACGCGCCGCGATCGAAGACTCCGACTCCACCATGGTCGCGAGCTTCCATTCGACGTCCGCGATATTCATGGGCGCGAACCGCTTCAGCACGATGATGCGCGTCCCCTCCTTGTCCTCCCCCGCGAGCGCGGCCGCGAGCTTGGCGCCGAAGCCGAGGAACGTCTGGCGCATCTCGATGACGCTTCCGGGGACGAAGTTGATCTTCTTCGTGACCTCCGCGGGGCTCTCGTCCCCGAAGGTGGACGTCGTGGGTCCGGCGTATTCCGCGAGGCGGTCGAACGGCCTGATGCATCCCCAGCCGGCGACGGCGAAGGCGATGAGGACGAAGGTCGATTGCGCGAGGAGGCGTGTGGGATTCGGACGCATAGGTGTTCTAGGAGACGTTATTTCATTGCGATACCGATGAGGATGATGATGCCGACGATGACCGCGAGGCACCCGACGCAACAGACCTTCCACCACGGCCGCCCCTCCCGTATCTCCAAACCCACGTGAGGCGGCGTCCCGGGGGTTTCTTGGACCATATGTAGGGAAAAGCGTAGCGCGACCGGCGTCGACAGGCAACTGCCGACCGCTCACTACCAACCACCAGCTCTTTGGGCTACACTGGCCGGAAAGATATGCCTCCATCCATCGATCTCGCGGTCGGCGATAATGCCCCCCTCTTTACCCTGCCGGACCAAGATGGCCATAAGGTGTCCTTGGCGGATTTCAAGGGAAAGAAGAACGTCGTACTCATCTTCTACCCCGGCGACATGACCCCGGGCTGCACCATGCAGCTCTGTTCCATCCGCGACGACTGGTCCAAGTTCGCGAAACGGGATGCGGTCGTCTACGGCGTGAACCACGGCGACGCGGAGAGCCATCAGGCCTTCGTCGAGAAATACCGATTCCCGTTCCCGCTGCTTATCGACGCGAACAAGAAGGTAAGCGAAGCGTACGGTGCCGTGAGGCCCATCTTCAGGACCAAGGTCATCCGACGCACCGTCGTGGTCGTCGACAAGGAAGGAAACATCGTCTATCTCCGCCGCGGCATGCCGAAGGATGCGGATATCCTGAAAGCGATATGAACCCACTCCCGTTCTCCAAGCCGCTCGACGGCATCGGCGCGAACACCCTCGCCATCCATCACGACAAGCTGTACGCGGGATACGTCGCGAAGAAGGACGAGATCGAGACGAAACTCGCGACGCTCCTGAAGGGCGACCTCTCGTCCGCGAACGCGACATACTCGGACCTGCGCGGCCTGAAGGACAGCGAGACGTTCGCGGTGAACGGCGTCTACCTCCATGAGAGATATTTCGACATGCTCGGCGGCGATGGCGTCCCGACCGGCCCGCTCGCCGATGCGCTCGCTGCGGCGTTCGGCTCGGTCGACGCGTTCGTCGCGGCCATGACCGCCTGCGCCATGGCGAGCCGCGGCTGGACCGTCCTCGCCTGGGACACGCACGACAAGACGTTCCGCATCGTGAACGGCGACGCGCATAACCACGGCGGCGTCTGGGGATGCCTGCCCGTCATCGTCCTCGACGTCTACGAGCACGCCTATTTCATCGACCACGGGTCCGACCGGAAATCCTATCTCGCCGCGTTCTGGAAAAACCTCGACTGGGCGAAGGCGAACAAGGCGTACGAGGCGGCGGTCGTGTAGCGTCAAGCGTGTAACGTGTAGCGTCGGAAATCAAAACGTGCAGCCTTCGACGCTGCACGTTTCACGTTTCAAGCCTTACGCCTTGGCCTTCTCGGACTTCTTGAGTTCCTTCTCGAGCGCCTCGCGGTTCCAGCCGACGACGATCGTCCCGTCGATCTCGACGACAGGGACGCCCATCTGTCCGGACTTCTTCACCATGTCGTTGGCAGAGGCGGGATCGGCGGCGACGTTGATCTCGGTGTACTTCACGCCCTTCTCCTCAAGATATTCCTTGGCGAGTTTGCAGTACGGGCATGTCGGGGTCGAGTAGACGATGACGTTCATAGGATGGTCCTCAAAGGACATTGTTGACGCAAGTATACCACACCGCGTCTCACGATGTGGATAAGACATCCGTCATCCTCCCCGAAGGGGTCACGCCGGAGGCGTGAGAAGCCGACGTCGCGTCGGCTGAAGGACCTTCATCATAGACTCGCTGCCGAGAGCATCAAAGGAATTTCTTCCTGATGTCCCCGACGGGTGTTCCATCTGGAAGATCCTTCGGTCGCTCCGCTTCCCCTCAGGATGACATGTTCAGATATTCCCCCAGCGCGTCCTCCCATCGCCGCATCGGCGGCAGCTTCGTACATCGCAAAACGGAATAGCGAGGGCGTTGCGCCAATCGCGGGAAGGCGTCGGTCGTGCAGGGCGTGACGTCGACAGACATGCCGGCGAGCTCGAAGATCCTCTTCGCAAATCCGTACCACGTGCACGTCCCGTCGTTCACGATATGATATGCACCGTGCGGCGCATCTTCCGCGAGCAGGGACCAGGCGCGGTCCGCGACATCCTTGGTGCACGTCGGGCTCCCGGTCTGGTCATCCACGACCGTCACGCTCCCCTTCTCCGCGCCGAGCCGCAACATCGTGTCCACGAAATGTTTCCCGTGCGGTCCATAGAGCCAGGCGATGCGGAACAGGTACCACTTCGGATAGGGAGACGTGAACAGCGCCTCCTCGCCCTGCCGCTTCGTCTCGCCGTACCAGTTGAGCGGATCCTTGCCGCGGTCCGATTCGACATACCCCTCTTCGCGCGACCCGTCGAACACGTAATCGGTGCTGATGTGGATGAGCGTCGCGCCGATGTCCGCGCACGCGTCGAGCAGATGCTTCGGGCCGAGCGCGTTGACGCGATGCGCGGCGTCGCGGTCCGTCTCGGCCTTATCCACGTTCGTGTACGCCGCGGCGTTCAGGACCACGTCGGGTCGGAGTTCCGACAGCT
>JAZDIB010000011.1:0-2933 GCA_043805355.1 Patescibacteria group bacterium
CTCGATATCCGCGGCATCGGCGACAAGATCGCGGAACAGCTGCTTCAGCAGGGGCTGGTCCATGAGCCCGCGGACCTCTTCTCGCTCACGCCCGGCGACCTCCTCGTCCTGGAAGGCTTCGCGGACGTCTCATCGAGGAAGCTCGTGGATGAGATCCAGGCGCATCGGCACGTCGGGCTCGACCGGTTCGTGAACGGCCTCGGCATCCGCCACGTCGGCGAGGAGACGGCGCGCGACCTCGCGGTTGCGTTCGGCACGTTCGCCGCGTTCCGCGATGCGACGAAAGAGGAACTGATGGCCGTCGAAGGGGTGGGGGAGATCGTCGCGGAAGCCATCGTCGCGTTCTTCCGCGACACGCGCGAAGCCGGCCGCGTGGATCGTCTACTCGACGTCCTCACGATCGAATCGAGACAGAAGAAGGCCGCCGGGCCGCTCACGGGAACGACCTGGGTGCTGACCGGCACGATGGCGTCCATCTCGCGCGAGGAGGCGAAGGAGAAGATCCGCCGCCTCGGCGGCGACGTGTCCGAGACGGTCTCGAAGAAGACGACGTACGTCGTGGTCGGCGACGACCCCGGCTCCAAATACCAGAAAGCCCGGAAGCTGGGCGTGGAGATCCTCGACGAGAAGGCGTTCCTCAAGAGGATCGGATAAGAAAACACGCCGACGGGAGACCGTACGGCGTGATGAGAGGGGAAGGAGGGAACGGAGATGACCGTCAGGCGGCGGCGACTTCGCGCGCTTCGGCGATCGCGACAGACTTCTGCAGGACGATGGGGTCCACGACCGTGCCGATACAATGCTTGCCGACGGTCAGCGTCAGGGCGATGCGGTCCTCTTCCGCGCGGATCTCGAGCCTGGCGACTGTCGCCGCAATGATTTCGATCATGCGCTCGAGCGCCTGTCTGCCGACCTCGCCGCTCATCACCCCGAGGACGAGCTTCGAGTCGATCGACATGGCCGGCAACGCCCCGATGGGCAATCGCTTGTCCATCTCGATCGGGATTCGATGTCCCTTCTTCGTCTCGATGACGAGCGTGATGATGGGTTCGGGCGAGCCGTCCATCTCGGCGCTCACGCGGAACGAGGAATCCGCCTTGGGACGTGCGAGCCCCGAATATCGCACGTCGCGGATACGCGTCTCGTCTTTGCTGACGACCATGTTCAACTCTTCCTCCTGGCTTGATGCGGAATGTGCTTGGAATGGAACAGCGACTCTACGCCGGACTCCCGGAATTGTCAACCTCCATGCCTGATGCGGCATCGAGGTCCCCTAGCGGAAACCCCGCGTTTTCGCTACCATCCCGTCATATGCCGCTCTCGCGCGACGACGTGAAGATGCTCGCGGACCTCGCCCGCCTGGACCTCCCGGACGAGGAGCTCGGTCGCATGGAGAAGGATCTCGAGGCAATCCTCGGGTATGTCGAGCGCCTGCAGGACGTGGACACGAAGGACGTGGAGCCGTTCACGATGCCGTCGCGCGCCGAAGGATGGCGCGAGGATGTCGCCTCGTCCTGCGACGACGTGACGCGCGAGACGATCCTGTCCAACTTCCCGACGCGCAAAGGCGACCTCCTTTCGGTGCCGCCGGTGTTCGAGAAGGCCAAAGGCGAACGTGGATGATATGCCGAAGTCATTACATGAGCTGACCATCATCGAAGCCGTCGATCTCCTAGAGAGCGGGGAGGCGACGTCGCTCGACCTCACGACCTCGTGCCTCGACCATATCCGCGGCCTCGACGGTTCCATCCATGCGTTCCTGGAGGTCTTCGAGCAGGACGCCGTCGACGCGGCGAACCGTTCGGACGGGCGGCGCGCGCGGGGCGAAGCGGAAGGGCCGCTCGACGGCATCCCGCTCGCCATCAAGGACAACATGCTCGTCCAGGGGAAGCGGTGCACGGCCGGCTCTAGGATCCTCTCGACGCACGTGGCCGCATCGGACGCGACGGTCGTCCGGAAGCTTCGGGACGCGGGTGCGGTCTTCCTCGGCAAGACGAACATGGATGAGTTCGCGATGGGTTCGTCCACGGAACAATCGGCGTACGGTCCGACCAGGAACCCGCGCGATCCGGACCGCGTCCCGGGCGGTTCGTCCGGCGGCAGCGCGGCGGCGGTCGCGGCGGACATGTGCCTCGGCGCGTTCGGCAGCGATACGGGCGGTTCCATCCGGCAACCGGCGTCGCTCTGCGGCATCGTCGGGCTGAAGCCGACCTATGGACGCGTCTCGCGCTCCGGACTCATCGCCATGGCGTCGTCGCTCGACCAGATCGGACCCATGACGAAGTCGGTCGAGGATGCGGCGCTGCTCTTCCAGGCGACCCAAGGTCGTGATTCCCAAGACCAGACCACATCGGATGCGGCGCCGTTCGTCCCCGCGTGGAGCGATGACCTGAAGGGCGTCCGCGTCGGCCTCCCGCGGCAGGCCTGGGGCGAAGGCATGAGCGACGAGGTCCGCGAACACGTGATGGCCGGCGTTGGGACCCTGAAGGAACTCGGCGCGACCGTCGTCGAGGTGGACCTGCCGTATGCGGATGAGGCGCTCGCCGTCTACTACCTCCTGATGTCGTGCGAAGTGTCCGCCAACCTCGCGCGGTTCGACGGCATGCGCTACGGCCTGCGACACGAAGGCGTCCCGCTGTTCGAGACGTACGCCAAGACGCGCGCCGCCCAGCTCGGTCCCGAGGCGCGCCGCCGCATCCTGCTCGGCACCTACGCCCTCTCGCGCGGCTACTACGACGCGTATTACCTCCAGGCCAAGAAGGTCCAGACGCGCATCCGCACGGCCTATGAGCAGGCGTTTCGCGACGTGGATCTCCCGTACGCGGACGAGGCGCTTGCCGTCTACTACGTCGTGATGCCGTGCGAGGTCTCCGCGAATCTCGCGCGGTTCGACGGCATGCGCTACGGCATGCGGAAAGAGAACCTGCCGCTCT
>JAZDIB010000012.1:0-2040 GCA_043805355.1 Patescibacteria group bacterium
ACGTTTCGAGCGCCGGCGATATCAGTGTCATCGGCAAAGGAGACCCGGCAGATGCTATTGCGGCGAGCGTTCTGAACGAAGATGTCGAAGGCATGCTTGTCACCGTTGAAGGAACAATTATTGGGAAAAGCGGGTCGAGTCTTGATATCGACACGGGCAGTGAGACAATCACAGTCTCCTTCAAGCGGACGACTGGGTTGTCGGCGAAAGACTACAAAAAAGAAGATCGCGTATCGGTGAGCGGAATCGTTACGGAAGATGCGGACGGGTATCGCCTCCTGCCGAGATACAACGAAGACATCGTTCCCCAGGGCGGTGACGCCGATGTTGCAGCTTTCGCTGCGGCAGAATCTGATCCGCCGGTGGAACAACAGCCGACGGTCAGCGGCGTGAGCGCCGCACTCGACGCACCTGCGTCATCAACGGGAACAATCGTGAGTATGGTCGTCGCCGGAGCTCTGCTCGCAGGAGGATGGTACATCTACGCGCATCGTGAACGCATTGGGAAGCTCGTCCGGCGCCTGCGGATAAAAAAGAACCCGGGCGGTGACCCGCCCGGGGATGGGGGAGTAGTTGAGACCTAGCGGCGGATCCGCAGGTCGATGAAGGGAAGCTCGTGGATCTTGTTGGTCTCTCTCCAGAGGGCCAACCCGATCTGTTCTGAAGTCGGTTCATCGAAAGTGATCATTCCGAACCCGACATCGTCGAACCCGATGCGGTAAAGGCAACGGACCAACGTGGCTCCCTGAACCGAATCGACGTTCACGCCGTACGGACCCACGTTCATCTCGCGGTCTTCCAGATACGCGCAGTCCCTGGGGGACAGCGCCACGCTCATGCGGATGTAGACCTGGCGTTCATGCACGTACGCGCTCAGGTTGAACGCGTCGGAGATGCCGTCGTGGCGGTAGACGCCGTCGGCTTCCACCATCCACGGATAGTGTTCCTGCGTCTCCCAATCCGCGCGGGACAGCGCGGCGTCCGTCTCGGAAGCCGCCGGCAGCGCAGCGGCGCTGATCAAAAGGGCGAGGAGAATGGCTGAGATCGGTTTCATCCGATACCTCCAAGGCTAGGGTTTTTCTCCGTTTACTGTGAGCCAAGAAAATCGTCTGAAGCCACGGATAATAGCGTAAATGGCTCTTCATGTCAAGAGCATGCCGAGTGTTAACAAAAGAAGAAGCCCCGGGCAAAAAGAGCATGCCCGGGGCGCGAAGAACGGCCTTGCTCGTCAGCGTACCGTGATATCCTGGAAGATCGGGAGCGCCGATACGCCCGTGACGAAATGACGGAGCATGATGCTCGCCTCCTTCGCAGACAGAGGTCGATCTGGAAGGATATCGTCGGGAAACGGCCGCGTGATGTCCTGGAGAGGTTTTCGCGAAACGATCGCCGCACCGACAGCGCATTCGTCGGACAAATGATTGATCGTCGACACGTACCAGCGCTGCGGGTCCATCGCCTGGAGGATTTGACCCTCATTCAAACGTCCGCAGAACTCGAAGCGCGGGAAGCCCTGGTGATCGGTGAACGCGCGCCACATGATGGGCGTGAGGGAGTCAGGGCCGTCAACCAGGAATCCCTCGCCGCGAAGGCACGGACAGGAATCAATGACTGTAACCTCTATCTCCGCGCATTCGAGAGGGACGATCATGATCGTCATGGAGTCGGCATGTTGAGCCTCAGCAGGCTGGTCCCGGTCTCTAGCAGATGACACCGTCGGCAGAATGAGCGAGAACGCCAGGGTAAGCAACACAAGGAACATGAGAACCCTCCTTGGCTAGCGTTGTACACGTAAGAGATGGATACCCGATTGGCCGTTGTATACCATGAACGTTGTACACGGTCAACGGCCGCGGGCGTGGATTACGGCGTATCCTCGTCCCAGGAAAGAATGGAATACTCGCCGGTCGACGGAAAAGACGGCGGCGGCCCGAAGGTCAGATTTTCGTCGAATGTGAGCGTACGGGTATGATACCCCGTTCCGTCCGAATACGCCCAGCCGTACCGATGATTCGTGGTGATGGATCCGTCGAGCGTCAG
>JAZDIB010000013.1:0-8117 GCA_043805355.1 Patescibacteria group bacterium
TCGTTTCCTCGTCGCGCGATTCCACGTTCAGCCGGACGAGCGGCTCGGTGTTCGACATGCGCAGGCTGAACCACCAGTCGCCTTCCGGATGCGCCGCGTCGCGGAACTCGTATTTGATTCCGTCGAGGTCGGACGACGAGGTCGCCGTCGGCGCATACGCATCCGCGACGCGCTGCATCACGGCCTTCGCGTCCGCGACCTTGAAGTTGATCTCCCCCGAGTGCGCGTATTTTTGGATGGGCTTCCACAGCGCGGAGAGCGGTTTTCGCTCGCGTGCGAGGCGTCGGAGGAGCAGGAGCATCGCGAGGTCGCCGGATTCCACGAAGTACAGGTCGTGGAAGTAGTAGTGCATCGACATCTCGCCGGCGAACACCGCGCCGTCCGTGCGCATCTGTCGCTTGATGAACGCGTGGCCGACCGGGCACGCCTTGGCCCTGCCGCCTGCCTCCACGATGGTCTCGGGCACGGACCACGACCCGCGGACGTCGTACAGCACGAGCCCGTTCGGGAACTGCTTCAGGATTTCCTGGCTGAAGAGCGCGGTCGCGATGTCGCCGCGGATGGGCGTCCCCTCCTCGTCCACGAACCCGATGCGATCCGCGTCGCCATCGAACGCCACGCCGAACGCGCACGATTCCTTCTTCACGAGGGCTTCGAGGTCCGCGAGCGTCTCGGTCTTCAAGGGATTCGCTTCATGGTTCGGGAACGTCCCGTCCGGTTCCAGGTACAGCGGAAGGACCTCGAGCCACGGCAGGCGCTTCATCAGTTCCGGCAGCACGGCGCCGGCCATGCCATTGCCCGCGTCGATGGCGATCTTCGTCGGCGGCATGTCGCTCGGCAACGCGGCGAGCTTCAGGATGTGGTCGAGATAGCGTCCCAAGCCGGTCGTATCGTCGGTGATGAGGCCCATCTTCTGGCCCGGAGACATCTCCCCGCCCGCCATGACCGTCGCCGCGAGTTCCTCCATGCCGCTCCCCTGCCCGATGGGGCTTGCGTCGCCGCGGACGATCTTGAACCCGTTGTAGATGCCCGGATTATGGGAGGCCGTGACCATCACGCCCATATCGAAGGCGCCGTTGCCCAAGCCCACGAGGACGTTGAACATGGGCGTCGAGCACAGGCCGATGCGCGTCACGTTCGCGCCGGATGCGGTCAATCCTTCGATGAGCGCCGCTTCCAGGGCCGGGGACGTGATCCGCATATCGCGGCCGACCAGGACGGTCGTTGGGCAGAACTGCGCGGAAATCCCCTGTCCGAGCCGTCGGGCGAACGTTTCGTCCAACTCGCCGGGCGAAAGGCCGCGGATATCGTACGCGTGGAACACGTGTCGCAGGGATTCCGGCATGGTCATGTGTTTGATTGACCCAAAGGGCCGTTTTTGATAGGATTCGATTGTAGATTCATTCACCTTTTCACGCAATCAACCATATGGGTATCGGTTGGATTCTTCTCATCGTGGCCGCCGTCATCGCGGTCTGGGCCATCTCGGTCTTCAACGGCCTCGTGACCCTCAAGAACCGCACGGATGAAGCCTGGTCCGACATCGACGTCCAGCTCAAGCGCCGGTATGACCTCATCCCAAACATCTTGGAGACGGTCAAAGGATATGCCGCACATGAGTCCGGGACGTTCCAGAAGGTGACCGAGGCACGGAACATGGCCATGGGCGCCAAGACGATGGCCGAACATGCGCAAGCCGAGAACGCGCTCTCGCAGACGTTGAAGAGCCTCTTCGCCGTCTCCGAAGCATACCCGGAACTCAAAGCAAACACGAACTTCCTCCAGCTCCAGCAGGAACTGGCGGACACGGAAGACAAGATTCAGGCCTCGCGCCGCTTCTACAACGGCAACGTGCGCGACTTCAACACCAAGCTCCAAGTCTTCCCGACCAACATGATCGGCGGCGCGCTCGGCTTCACGAAGCGCGATTTCTTCGAGATCGCGGAAGCCGAAAAAGCCGTCCCGACCGTCAAATTCTAGATGTATTCCCAGATCGATTCCAACCGGCGCAAGACGTGGCTCCTCATCCTGCTGGTGACGGGCATCTTGGCCGCGGTCGGATGGACCTACGGATACGTCATCTCGGACACGGGCCCGGCCGCGATCGCCATCGCGCTCGCGGTCTCGCTCGGCATGACCCTCGTCTCCTGGTTCGCGGGCGACAAGGTCGCGCTCGCGACGACCGGCGCCGTGGAACTCACGGACCGCAGCCAGTTCATGACGCTCTGGAACACGGTCGAGAACCTCGCCATCACCGCCGGCATCCCGCGTCCGCGCATCTACATCGTCGAGGACGACGCGCCGAACGCCTTCGCGACCGGCCGCGACCCGGCGCACGCCTCCATCGCCGTGACGACCGGCCTGCTCCAGCGCGTGGAGAAGATCGAGCTCGAAGGCGTCATCGCGCATGAGATGAGCCATATCAAGAACCTGGACATCCGCGTGATGATGGTCGTCATCGTGCTCGTCGGCGCCATCGCCATCATCGGCGACTGGTTCCTGCGAAGTGGGCTCCGTCGCGGATCGAGGGACAAGGCCGGCCCCATCCCGCTCCTCATCGGCCTCGCGTTCCTCATCCTCGCGCCGCTCGTCGGCGAACTCATCAAGCTTGCCATCTCGCGGCGTCGCGAATACCTCGCGGACGCGTCCGGTGCCCTGCTCACGCGCTATCCCGAAGGCCTCGCGAACGCGCTCGAGAAGATCCGGGACGCGAACGTCCCGATGCAGAAGACGTCGTCGGCGACGAACCACCTGTGGATTGCCTCGCCGACAGGCTCCGGCCTCGGCGCCCGCGTCCAATCCATCTTCTCGACCCATCCTCCCATCGATGACCGCATCGCGAATCTGAGAGGAATGATATCGACGTAGCATGTTCTCCCCTGATCTCCTCGACCGGTTCACGACCCATCTCAAGGAAGCGCTCCAGAAGGCGCTCGGTTTCGCGATCGCGAACGGACGCGAGCTGGTCGAGCCGGGCGACCTCATCGTCGGGCTCATGCACGAGAAGGGCTCCATCGGCGCGGAACTCCTGCAGAAAGGCGGTCTCAAGACCGAGATGGCCGAGGCGGCTTTCCGTGGCGCGCCCGGCGCCAAGAGCACGCTCGTCACGCCGGACCTCTCGTCCGCGGTCAAACGCATCATCGAGAAGTGCATCCTCATCGCGCACCTGAACGAACATAAGTACATCGGCACCGAGCATCTCCTCTCCGCCATCCTCGTCTCGGACGACCCGACGCTGAAGGCGTTCCTCGACGGCCAGATGCCGGACCGTTCGCTCCTGCGCGACCAGGTGGAGAACGTGCTCCGCTCCACGTCACGGTTCCCGGACCTCACCTCGGACGAGGACATGAACGGCCTTGCGGACGAGGCGAGCGCGATGCAGACCGGACCGCGGCCGCAGCCCATGCGGCAGGCGGCGACGCACGCTTCCGCGCTCGAGACGTTCGCCCGCGACCTGACGAACCGCGAGACCGCGGAAAAGCTCGACCCGGTCATCGGCCGCGAAGTCGAGCTCGACCGCGTCATCGAGATCCTGTGCCGCCGCAGCAAGAACAACCCCGTGCTCCTCGGCGACCCGGGCGTCGGCAAGACCGCCGTCGTCGAGGGGTTGGCGAAGCGCCTCGCGGACGGCGACGTGCCGGACGCGCTCTACGGCAAGCGCCTCCTCTCGCTCGACCTCGCGCTCACCGTGGCCGGCACCATGTACCGCGGCGAGTTCGAGGCGCGCCTCAAGCAGATCGTGGACGAGGCGAAGCGCGACCCCGACGTCATCCTCTTCATCGACGAGATCCACTGCATCGTGGGCGCGGGTTCCACCACCGGCTCGCTCGACGCCGCGAATATCCTCAAGCCGGCGCTCTCGCGCGGCGAGATCCGCTGCATCGGCGCGACGACCTGGTCCGAATACAAGAAGCACATCGAACCGGACGCCGCGCTCGAACGCCGATTCCAGCCCGTGGCCATCGAGGAACCGACGCCGGAAGCCGCGTTCGTGATGTTGAAGGGCCTCGAGGACCGCTACGCGAAGCATCATCACATCCGCTACGCGCCGGACGCCCTGCGCGTGGCCGTGGACCTCGCGGAGCGATACCTGACCGACCGGCTCTTCCCGGACAAGGTCATCGACCTCATCGACGAAGGCGCGGCCTCGGTCATCGCGCGGCGCCAGTCCCGCGAATCCATGGAACGCCTCTCCGCCCTCGACGTCGCCATCGGCGCCGCGGAAGAGACGAAGGAGACGGCCGTACGCGACGCGCGGCTGGAGGATGCCGGCTGCGCCGCGGCCGATGTCGTGCGGCTGGAAGCGGAACGCGAGGCATTGCGCGCCGTCATCCACGACGGCGTGGAGCGCGAATGGCCGATCGTGACGGCGGAGGACATCGCCCGCGTGGTCGCCCGCATGTCCGGCGTCCCCCTTTCCACCATCATCTCCTCGGAACGCCTCCGTCTCGCGACGCTGGAAGACCAGCTGAAGAAGCGCGTCGTGGGCCAGGACGCGGCGGTCCATGACCTCGCGGATGTCGTGCGGCGCTCGAGGCTCGGACTCGGCGATCCCACCCGACCGAAAGCCGCCATCCTGCTCGCCGGTCCTTCCGGCACGGGCAAGACCGAGCTGGCGCGTGCGCTCGCCATGGAGCTCTTCGGCCGCGAGGATGCGCTCGTGAAGCTCGACATGTCGGAATTCTCCGAAGGGCATACGGTCTCGAAGCTCGTCGGCTCCCCGGCCGGGTACGTCGGCTATCGCGAATCCACGCGGCTCACGGACGCCATCCGCACGCGGCCGCACTGCGTCGTGCTCTTCGACGAATTCGAGAAGGCACATCCGGACGTCCAGAATCTCCTCCTGCAGATCCTCGAGGACGGCCGCCTCACCGACGGCACGGGCCGACCCGTTTCCCTGCGCCAGGGCTACATCATCCTCACCTCGAACGTCGGGTCCGACCAGCTCGGCAAGAAATCCCTCGGGTTCGGCGACGATGCCGGTTCCTTCGAGGCCCTCGTCCGGCAGGAACTCGCCGGCCGGTTCCGTCCCGAGCTCCTGAACCGCCTCGACCGGACGCTCGTCTTCACGCCGCTCGCCCGCGAACACCTGAAGGAAATCCTCCGCCGCGAGATCGACAGTATCCTGAAGCGGCTCAACGACACGCAGCGCGTCGCCTGCACGGCTGGCGACGACGTCCTCGAATGGCTCCTCTCCAAACCCCTGCCTCCGGAAGAAGGCGCCCGCGCCATCCGCCGCCTGGTCGAACGTGAGATCACCTCCGCCATCACCCGCGTCCTCACGGACAAGCCCACGAAACGTAGGATCTCGCTCCGCGCTTCGACCAAACATCTCCACGTGACATGACCTCCCCTCGTCCTCTCCGTTCCACGCCGCTCCCGACGCTTCCTTCCGAAGCGTCCATGGCCAGCGACCTCGACGCGTCGCAGGCCGAGGACAGGTTCTCCCAGGAGGGACGTCCATCCCCGCTCGAGCTTCCGGCAAAATCCTACACCGAGGTCCCGGAATACGCGCAGCAGCGCGAAAAGGAACAGGCCATGGTCCGAAGCGGCGAGCAGTTCGTCGGCGCGCCGGTCGTCCCCTCCGCGCAGAGGACGGCGGGAGGCGCCGGACCTTCCGAAGCCGCCCCTGGGCAGGAAGCGTCGCGCAGACGGACACGACAAGGAGCGGCGGAGACGTCCGAAGAGATCGGACCGCAGGAAGACGCTCGAAAGGCCGCGGCCCTGCAGGAACAGCAGGACGAGGACCGGCACCTGCAGCGGCAGGCCGCGGAACGGGAACGTGAGGAAGCGAAACGGAAGCAGCAGGGTGCTGCCATCGCGAACCAGGCGAAACAGGAGCTGAAACGGAAAATCATGCTCAGGGTAGCCCCGGTTCTCGCCCCCTGCTGCTTTTATACCTTCATCATCGTCGCGGGACTTCTCATTCAGATCACTATCGTCGCCGCCGTGGTCACGAAGGCCGTCAATACGTTCGACATTATCGCGCCTTGGTTCAAATGAGCTGGTTGGCGGACATGATATCGCCCTCGTTGGGCGATTTTTATGATACACTGGTTTCGATATGTCCGACCGGACCAAGAAAATCATTTTCGCGATCGTCTTCGCGATCCTCTCCATCGCCATCGGCCTAGGACTCTGGTACTTCTTCTTCCGGCCGCTCATCGCGCCGACGACACCGACGACGCCCGGGACGACGCCCACGGGCGAGCTTCCGACGGCCGGGACCGGAGGTCCGACAGGCGGAACGGTCACGGAACCCGGGACGCTCACGCCGAGCGGCGTCGTCACGATCCAACCGGGCGTCCCGACGCAGGTCGCGCCCTCGCGCGTGACGCTCATCCAGGATTCGGTCACGCAGGCCGTCACGGCGGGTTCGGACGGCGACGGTGCGCGGTTCTACAACCCGGAAGACGGCCGCTTCTACCGCGTCAACGCGGATGGGACCGTGACCGCGCTCTCGGACAAGCAGTTCCTCAACGTAAAGACCGTGGACTGGGCGAACCGCGACGACCAAGCCATCCTCGAGTTCCCGGACGGCACCAACGTCTTCTACAACTTCGACACGAAGCGCCAAGTCGCGCTCCCCAAGCACTGGCGCGATTTCGACTTCTCCCCGGACGACTCGCAGATCGCGGCGTTGAGCATCGGCCTCGACCCCTCCAACCGCTTTCTCCTCGTCTCGAACCCGGACGGCAACGAGGCCAAGGCCATCGAGGCGCTCGGCAACAACGCGGACAAGGTCCTCGTGAGCTGGTCGCCGAACAACCAGGTCATCGCCTTCTCCAACACGGGCGACGCGCAGGGCGACGGCGCGCAGGAGGTCCTGCTCGTCGGCGAGAACCGCGAGAACTTCAAGTCGCTCATCGTACCGGGCCGCGGGTTCCTCCCGAACTGGTCGCCCACGGGCAAGCAGATCCTCTACAGCGTCTATCATGAACGGACAAATCTGAAGCCATCGCTCTGGATCTCGGGCGGCGTCGGCGACACCATCGGCGAGGACCGCCGGAGCATCAACCTCCAGACGTGGGCGGACAAATGCGCCTGGAAGGACGAGACGCAACTCATCTGCGGCGTCCCGCAAACGCTCGACACGGGCGCCGGCCTCGCGCGCGACGATTATGCGAGCGTCCCGGACGACATCTTCCTCGTCGACCTCCGCACCGGCGTCTCGACCAAGATCAACTCGGCGGACCAAGTCCATCCCATTCGGAATCCGGTCCTGAACGCGGACAAGACCAAACTCATGTTCTCGGACGCCTCGAACGGCCGCCTCTACAGCTATGACCTGCCGTAATTCCTCCCTGTCGTTCCTGCGCAGGCAGGAACCCCTCCGGATATGAATAAACAGCGTCTCATCATCCTTTGCCTCTGCGTCGCGCTCTTCCTCTTGCTGGCCGCGGCCCTGGTCCAGAACCGGATCCAATTCAACCGCACCAACTTCCGGGTCGGTTCCGTCCCGATAGAACTCGTGAACCAGATCATCCCCAAGGACGTCCCGCTCTCCGAGATGCGGCCGCCCGCTCTCCGCGCGAGCGACCCGATGCGCTTCGGGAACGCGACCTCCCTCATCTCCATCGTGGAATACGGCGACTACCAGTGCGAGGGTTGCCAAGCCATGGACGCGATCATCCAGGACGTCGCCCGGCAGTACGGAGGAAAGGTCCGCGTCGTGTGGCGAGACCTACCGGCAGTCAGTGCCCATCGTCAAGCCATGCCTGCCGCCATCTTCGCTCGCTGCGCCGGATATCAGGGCGCGTACTGGCAGGCGCATGACGCGTTGATACGCGCGCCGTCGATCGGCTCCGGCACCTTCTCGGACATCGCGAGGGACCTCAAGCTCGACACGACCCTTCTTTCGGCCTGCCGGTCGTCCGCGGACGTGCAGGCCGCCATCGAACAGGACATCAACGAGGCTCAAGGCGACGGCATCAAGAGCGTCCCCTTCTTCTACGTCGGCACGCAGGCCTTCGACACCTCGATCTCCGGCGATGAGCTGAAGGCCGCCGTCGAACGTGCGCTCGGTTCCTGAATTTCATGACGCTCTCCGTCGTCCGGACAACCTCGATACGTGTCGCCGCCGTCGCGATGCTTTTCGCGTGCGGATTGACGATGGC
>JAZDIB010000014.1:0-5438 GCA_043805355.1 Patescibacteria group bacterium
TGAATACCGTGCAGGTCACGGACACGTCCGAGGAGCATCCGCTGCTCTTCGTGAAGGAGAACGAGGAGCACCCGTTCACGGCCACGGCCTTGTCGATCCAAAGCGGCGTCGCGGTGCCCATCGTCCCGGTCTCGGAATACAGCTGGGCCTGGTCGCCGTGGACGACGAGCGACGGCACGGTCGTCGAGGTCACGAGCCCGGCGATCGACAGCCAGACCGCGACGATCCGAGCCAAGAACAAGAACGGCAGCGCCTTCGCGGTCGCGACGCTCCGCATCGTCGAGGACACGGTCTTCACGCCGCCGACGAAGGACCGCGTGGTCCAGGGCACGGCGCCCGTGACGGTCATGCTTTGCGAGAATCCGTGGCCGAGTCTCCATGACGCGCCGATTGCACCGTTCCGCGACAAGCAATCGACGGGCGTCGATTCGAGCCTCGCGGGAACCATCTTCGAGGACGGTCCGTTTTTCAACTTCTCCACCATCTATTGCCGCGACGGCGGCGAGTTCGGGGACAAGGGTGACCTTCCGAAGCTAAAGATCAACTACGTGCCGCCGACCACGACCGACAAGGTCGAAGGCATCCTGCGACAGTATCTCTTCACCTATCCCGACGAGGTGCCGGAGCTCAAGAAGGACGGCATCGGCATCCGCATCGCCGCGAATCCACTCCATCTTTCACCCGAGGACTGGTACCGCATGCTCGGGTTCGGCGGGAGCCCGAAGTCCATCAAGGTGGACGGCTACCGTGCCCTGCAGGATGGGACGACGACCTACGTCGCCGCCGCGAACACCGACGGGCCGGGCAAGCGCATCTACTCCAACGTCTACATCATCTCGCATAACCCGGATGCCACGCCTGTCACCGTCGGCATTTACGACCAGATGGTCAAGAGCCTGACGTTCAACATCAACATCGAGCAGGGCGTCGCGAACGTGTGCCTCCAGGGCAGCGCGCCGACCGACTACGGAGCGGATCTGTATGTCCCCGAAGGGACGAACCGGCCCGTCGCCTGCTCCGCGGACGTGGACTGCCTCAAGATCTACGAGAAGCTGCACTGCGGGAGCTTCAAGCTGAAATTGGCACGCGATACGGAGCGCGTCGCGGACTTCGCAGCCATGTCGCGGACCATCGAGAAGGCCAAGGAGAGCGCGGGAACGTATCCCAAGCTCGCGGCCGGCACGTTCCTGCAAGGTTTCTCCACGTCACTTTGGCCCTCGTGGTATGCGGAGATGAGTTCCGTGTTGGGCGGGACGCCGCCCGCGGATCCGGTGAACCAATTCCTATCATGCGGGCGGTGTTCCCAATCGCGGACCGTCTGCGGCACGAAGGACGACTGTCCGACGGGCCAGACGTGCGGCGGCGTGTCGTATCAGAACGGCGAATTCATTTCGTCCACGACGACCGAAGCCGCGACCTGCTGGAACACGGAGGAGCGGAAATACTACTGTCCGAGCATCGAGGGGTCGCCGTCTCGCGTCTATCAGTACCGGTCCGTCAACGCCGGCGTGCGATATGAACTCTCGGCGGAGTTCGAGGTGCCGGAGCCGACGACGCCCAGCGAGGAATGGTGGTCGCCCGCGCTCATGTCCGAAGTGAAGCGCTGCACCAACGCGGAACGCAACGGGACGCTGTGCGACGTGGACGCGGACTGCCGCGACTGCGTGAACCCGAAGGACAACGTCTCCTGCACGAAGGAAATCGAGAACGGATCGTGCCGCACGGTCGGCGGACGCGTCCTCTACAGGGACATCTGCACGAACATGGCGTACGGCCAGAGCGGCACCTGCGGCGATGGCGTCATCGGCTCGGCCTGCGCGGGCGGGGTGAACAACGGAAAACCCTGTGTGGACGACGTCGGATGCTCGGGTGGTTCCTGCACGGCGAGCGAGGCCTGCGAGATCGGACAGACGCGTATCGCGGATTGTCGGACAGCTGGCGACGAAGCCGGTCTCAAGCTCCAGACCTGCAACGAGTGTGTGGATTTCGTGGACGACGTGAATCTCTCCAAGTGCGACGCGTCGCTCGCGTGCGGCAACGGTCGCATCGACCGCAAGTGCAACGGAGGTGCGCGGCCAGGGATGGGCTGCCTCGCGGATGCGGACTGCGCCGGGAACGCGACGACGCCAGCGGGGACCTGCGGCACTACGAACGAGGTCTGCGACGACGGCTCGCTGAACGGGACGTATGGAAAATGCAACGTGGATTGCACCGGATACGCCGCGTATTGCGGTGACGGGATGATCTCCCCCGGGGAGATCTGCGACAACGAAGGGCAGAACGGCGCGTACTGCGACGGGGCATGCAACGTCAACTTGAGCTGCAGCCTGAACTGCAAGGAACACGCTCCGCATTGCGGCGACGGCCTCGTGTCGGCACCCGAATCCTGCGACGGACAGACGGAGACGACGGTCCAGGCCATCTGCCTTTCCGGCACGGCGAAGGACCAGCCCTGCGCCACGGATGCGGATTGCGGCGAGGGCGGGACGTGCGCGTCCGGCGCGGATGACTACAAGTCATGTCAGGGCGTGACGCGCAACCGCTGTGCCACGTCGCTCAAACAATGCGTCAGCCCAAGCGTGAATTCCTGCGTCGGTTATGTTCCGGGTGATCACCGTGTCTGTCAGACGGACGCGGATTGCGCGAACGAAGATGGCGGCGAGACCGCCTGCCGCGCGTTGAGCGAGTTCTGCGTGGACTGTTCGGGCGATGCACAATGTTCGTATATCGGCATCCCCGGCACCTGCAACGTGATGCCGACGGCGCACGTGCGGTCCTGCAACACGCCGAGCACGCCGAACCAGTGTTCCTACGCCGCGTGGTCCGGGTGCGAGGTCCAGAGCTTCTGCGGCGACGGTATCATCGACACGACCGGCGAGGAGTGCGACGACGGGTCCGGCAATGGCGACACCAAGGCCTGCACCGCGAGCTGCAAGAAGAACACCTGCGGCGACGGCAAACCGTACGTCGGCGTGGAGGAATGCGACGCGGGCAGCCAGAACGGAAGCGTCACCTGCAACGCGGACTACGGCTCGACCTGCGCCTCCTGCAGTACGCAGTGCCGGTTCCTCACGACGGCCGGCGGCTACTGCGGCGACGCGACGAAGAACGGGCCGGAGCAGTGCGACGGCAACGTGCCGGTCACGAACATCAGCAACCAGTACGCGTGCCCCGGCTCCGGTCGACCAAGCCAGGTCTGCCCGTACGTGAACGCGGACTGCATCCAGTCGCCGTGCCAGAAGACGAATGAGGCCGGCGTGAAGTGCACCCAGCTCGGCTACGATTTCCCGCTGAACGGCGTGAAGCCGAAGCTCTTCGTCTTGGACGCGACGGATACGTTCCTGAATGGGACGAGGTCCTCCGCGTGTTCGGAACTCGACGGCATCAAACGGTACGAATATCTCATGTTCACGGAGTGCCTCGGGATGACGTGTCATGATCCCCTACAAATAAATTATAAAGAGTCGGTCCTCGGATCGGAAAAATTCTTTACGCGTCTTGCGGGAATAAACGATAACGCCGAAGAAGGGAATCCCGAGCAGACCCTTAACTGGATCGTCTCGTTCCAGAATCCCATGCCGAGCGAGAACGCGTTCTGGCAGTGCGTGAAGGAGAAGGGGCCGGCGCTCGGCGTCGGCATCAAGGTGGACGCGGCCGCGGAGCTCGTGCAGTGCAACGCGTCGTGCGCGTTCAGCGGGTGCGGCAAGTGCAGCGACGAGGTCGGGACCGGCGTCATCAAGGGGCAGCTCTGGGATGGCGTCTACGGCCAGGTCATCCCGTTCGCGCGCGTCTCCGTCTACTACAAGGGCACCCTCGTCCAGCAGGTCGCGAGCGATGCGGACGGCAAATTTACGATTTCCGGGCTGAACAACCGCAAGGAGTGCGGTCAGTACAAGATCGTCGCGGACAAGTACGACGACAATCCGTGCACCGGTACGCAAGGACAAGGAACGAGCTGCGGTCGTCCGTCTGCGCCGCCGTGGATGTATGCCTACAATGTCGACGAAGGCGAACGAGGAGGCTACTGGCCGTATACGTCGCCGATGTTCGAGGTGTCGAAGTTCAAGGAGATGGTCGCGTTCGCCACTCCGGACGGCGTTGATGCGCAGATCATGATGTATCCGCGTCCGGCGCCGGGCGAGGCCTACTTCGCGGTGACGACCGGGGATCAGTTCGTTGGTGGCGCGAAAGGCGGACGCAACAACCACCTCATCCTGCCGAAGCAGTTCGCCTTCACGCCTAAGAACAGCAACGATCCGGCGAATTTTACGCCCATGAACTGTGACTGGGATAAACGCCCAACGGCCGACCATCGATGTGCCCGCGACGTGACACATACGAGCGAGCTTCGGGGTTCGTCTGACCTCAACGTTCTGCCGTATGCCAACCTCACATGTCCGCATCGGCCGGGAGATATGGTGTCCGCGCAGGTGGGTATTGCCGATGCGGAAAGCGGCTGTCCGGTCGAAGGGTGCGCCGCTTGCCTCGCGAGTCAAGCGGATTCGGACACTCCGAAAAAGTGCGGCTCGTTAAGCGATTGGGACGAAGACGAAAATACCCCGAAAACGTACAAGTGCGATGCCATGTTGGAGTTCGATGGGGCATGCACGGCAGGAGACCTGAACGCTCCCTGCTCGTCGGATGCGGACTGCTCGACGGACGATGTCGAAGGGGTCTGTGACCTTACGGATCCCTGTCCGAACCAGTATTGGGAGACGTGCAACTTCGTCAACAAAGGACCGCTCGTCACATACTTCAGATATTCCGCATTCACGGGAGCTGTCGAGCCCATCCGCATGATGTTCGACAGCAAGGGCGGAGCCGGGGATGACAAATATATTTGGACGAACCTGAATGGATCCGTGAATTTCGTGAAGGACACCATGCAGAGCAAGGATTACGCCGCGGTCGTCTCCACGGACCAGCGCATCGTCTATTTGGAGGCGGATGATTTGATTCTGAATTGCGAGGCCGGCAACTGTAAATTCTGGCATCTTGCAGACCTCGATGCGACGACCGGAAACATCTTCGTGAAGAACGAACTCATTCAGGAGCGCAAAGGACCGAGTGAAGGCGTAGCTGTCTATCATACGGTATTCAACGGCGGATCGTATAACGAGAACAGCACCAACCCGACGAAGTATTGCGCCGAAGACGTAGGGCCGGATCCTCAGGGGTCGGGAGTCACGCTCTACAAGCTTTACAAGCCCTGTACCCAGCTGACCAAGTGTCCTACAAAGGACGAGGATGGATATTATTCGAATTGCAAAGATTGCCGTCAGACGGGAGGGGACCTTATCCCGAACGTGGATTGCAGAATAGTCAATAACGTCTCCTTCCAGCGCGCCAATTATTGATATGCAACGGAGCACTCTCGTCTACAGCATCGTCCTCGGGCTTCTTGTCGTGGCGCTTGTCACGGTCGGCGTCCTCATCTT
>JAZDIB010000015.1:0-5803 GCA_043805355.1 Patescibacteria group bacterium
CCGCTGTTCGACCTGAAATGACGCGTCGGCTCGTCTGGGGGCTCGCCCTCGTCGTCGTCATCGCGACAGTCGTATTGACGTCGACGCTGTCGGGACCGTCGGCGCCTACATCGGACGCCCCATCGACGCCTGATATCCCCGACCCGACCGCCCTCGCGACCGACATGGTCCCGCTCCAGACGCTCATGGAAGGGCTCTACGCGACAGAACAGCATCCCGACCGCGCACCGGCCTGCCGTCCATTCGGCGTCGTCGTCCCCCATCATCTCGTCGCATCGGAGGCGATCGTGACCGGCCTCCAAGAACTCGTGGGGCAGGGTATCACGGACATCCTCCTCGTCTCACCGGGCCACTTCGACGCGTGCCCGACCTTACTCTGCACGTCGAACGTCGTATTCCGGACCGCGTATGGCGAGACGTCCGCCTCGCCGAAGACCGTGCAAGGCCTGCTCGCGTCCCCGCTCGTGACGGACGGGGCGGACGTGTTCCAGCGTGAGCATGGCGTCACCGCGGTCGTCCCATTCATCGCGTATCTCCTCCCGGACGTGACGGTCACGCCGCTCCTCATCTCGATGACGAGTGGATGGAAGACGCGACGTCAGGACCTGCTCGATACCGTCTCGGGCGTCATCGGCGACACGACCGCCATCGTCGTCAGCAGCGATTTCTCGCACTACCTGACGTTATCGGAAGCGGACGACCGGGATGCGGAGACGGCCGCGACCATCCTCTCGGGAAACCTCGATGGCATCGCGGAACTGCAGCAGCCGGACCAGTCCGATTGTCCCGCGTGCCTCTGGCTCGCCTCTGCGCTCGCCGCAGAACGTGACGCCTCCGTCCCGGGCATCCTCATGCACTCCAACTCCGCGACGATCCTGAATGACGAGACCATCCCAGAAACCACGAGCCACTTCGCGATGCGGTGGTGCCGCAGCGAAAAATAAGGTATTCTCGGCAAATATGAAACGCTTCCTCATCACCCTCGTCATCGTGGCCACGTCCGGTCTGCTTGGGGCATCTTCCCGAGCGGAAACGACGGCGTACAACCAGGACACCCAGACATGCGGAGCCTACACGTTCGAAGTGACGCGTCTCGTCGACGGCTTCTTCTTCCGGGTCACGGACGGCACGCGCCTCCGCACGATCTTCCACCGGGATCCTTACCAGCCATCGAGCGTCTATTCCAATACGTCAGCCGTCGTGGCCTCGTGTACCACAGACGGTGCTTTGGCCATCGTCGACTCCCATAGCGCGAAATATTCCATCCAAAAGACGATCAGTCTCCTCGATCCGCGTCTCGATCCGCTCCAAATCAAGCAGTTCGGGTCCCAGACGACGGTCCAACGTTTTGGGGACCTGCAAGATGCGGTCACGACCATCCCGGCTGAACGAGCGACGGACGTGGCGAATCTCCTCGCCATGCCGACCATGCCCTGGACCATCGACCGGACCGGGCTCGTCGGCAAGAAGCGGGTCGCGCCTGAGGCGTCGAATATCCTCAACGATCGTAGCTTTTTCGTGCACGACGGCGGAGACGGCATCGAGCGGCGCCTCGCCGACTCGAACTGGAACTCCACGATGGCCGTCGATTCGGTCGTGACGGACACGGGAATCGCGTATGTCCTCTACGTGAAACATTTCGCGGCGTCGGACACGCCGACGTCGACCTCTCCCTCCGTGCAATACGTCATCGAACGCTCGGGTGACGGCCGTCGGGTGCTCATCCCCGTCCCGCACGTCGCCGACGACTGGAAGAACTATTCCAACCTATGGACCTCCGGAGGCGTCAGGCTCGTGACGACGTCCGGCGACGATGCCGCGCTCCTGGTCGGCACTCGCGTCACGATGGTCACGGGCCAGACGTCGTTCGTCGATGCTCTCGACCCCGCGACCTCGACCGCCGTGGTCGACTACGCGTCGATCCATGACTATGTCCAGATGACGGGTCTCTACGTCGCCGCGGAACGCGACGGACTGGTCCTTCGCAGTTTCTACCTCAAGAAACCGATGCTCCTGCACGGCCTGACCGGCACATCGTTCGTCCTCGACTGGTATCGCATCGGGCCACTTGAGAAGGACGGCACACGGAAGGTCTGGTACGGGTTCACCGCAAACGGCGCGACCCAGACATGGCAGGCCATCGTCCGATAACACGACGTGACGAAGAGATACGAACACCTGACCGGTGTTCGTTTCGTTGTTGATGGATGCCCCCGACCTCTGTACCCTCTCCGTATATGGATACGACCAGCGTCCCTGTCGTCGAGGCATCACGTCCCCGCATCACCGTCCTCGGCGGCGGGACCGGCACGTTCACCGTGCTCTCCGGGCTCAAGACCTTCCCCGTGGACCTCGCGGCCGTTGTCTCGAGCGCGGATGACGGCGGCTCGACCGGCGTCCTGCGCGACGAGCTCGGCGTGCTTCCGCCCGGCGACATCCGCCAGTGCCTCGTGGCGCTCTCGTCGGCCGACGAGATCATGCGCCGCGTCTTCAACTACCGCTTCACACGCGGCCCGTTCAACGGCCATCCGCTCGGCAACATCTTCATGTCCGCGCTCGAGGACCTCTGCGGCAATCCCATCGAGGCCGTGCGCCAGGCGCATCAGATCCTCCGCGTGCGCGGCCGCGTCATCCCCGTCTCCGCGACGGCGTCGAACCTGTACGCCCAGCTGACGGACAAGACGGTCGTGCGCGGCGAGCACGCCATCGACGAACCGACCGGGGAACGCGCCGCCATTGAGGCCTGCTTCCTCGACCCGCGGGTGGACGCGAACCCCGACGCGCTGGACGCCATCCGCGACGCGGACATCCTCGTCATGGGTCCCGGGGACCTGTTCACGAGCCTCATCCCGGTCCTGCTCGTGGACGGCGTGGCCCAGGCCGTCGCGGAATGCCGCGGCCGTCGCGTCCTCGTGATGAACCTCATGACCAAGCGCGGCCAGACCGACGGATACACCGCGCGGATGTTCGTCGAGACGGTCGAACGCTATCTCGCACCAGGCCGCATCGACGCCGTCGTCCTGAACGCCGAACGTCCGCCGCAGGACATCCTCGAACGGTACGCCACGGTCGGCGAGCATCCGCTCGTGGACGACTTCCCCGCCGACGACCCGCGCGCCGTCCGCGCCCCGCTCATTTCGGACCGTATCGCGAAGCAGACCGCCGGCGACACCCTCCGCCGCAGCGTCCTCCGCCACGACGCGGACAAACTCGCAAAGACGATCACGGGACTGCTCCCCGCCTGAACCTCCCCTGGCCCCACCTTGGCAAGGAGGGGAATGTTTCGGAGTCCCCTCCTTCATAAGGAGGGGTGCGGGGAGGTTCCGGCACATCTTGCGTCATTCCGACGATGTGGTAGCGGTGGATGTATGACGATCCTCTACAACGTCTCTCATCAGCGCGAACGACGCCGTCGCCTTCGGAACGACATGCCGGAACCTGAACGGCGAATCTGGTTTCACCTTAAAGGCGGCCAACTCGGCATAAAATTCCGTAGGCAATTCGGCATCGGTCCGTATATCGTCGATTTCTATTGTCGTGAAGCTCGTCTGGCAATCGAAATCGATGGAGACTCGCATTTCACGGATGATGCTCAAAGATACGACGCCCATCGTACCAGGTTCATCCGCCACACAGGAATCGACATTATCCGCTTCACGAACAAGGACATCGCGGATACCATGCAGGGCGTCATCGAGAGAATCCAAGACCGTTTACGGAAACGTATCCGATCAGAACCTCCCCTAACCCCTCCTTCGTAAGGAGGGGAATCGAAACATGAATCGCTCAACATTCATCCGTCACGTCGAACGTGCGGTCGCAGACCTAGACGTGTCGTTCCCCGGCATCCTGAAGAACGTCGCAGTCTGCGTGGAGGATGAGCCGGATGAAACGACGCTCGCGGAACAGGGGCTCGGGCCCGACGAGACGCTTCTTGGCCTCTACGACGGAATCCCGACGACCGAGCGGTCGTACGAGGAAGGCTGGATGATGCCGGACAAGGTGACGCTCTATCTCCTGCCCATCCTCGACGAGGCGGAAGAGGACGGACGTCCCATCGAAGACGTTATCCGCGACGTGGTGTGGTATGAGGTCGCGCACCATCTCGGGCTCGACGAGGATCGGGCCGATGCGGTCGAACGGCGGCGTCGCGGCGACGGGAACGCCTGACGCATGACGATGCCCGCGTTTTTGAAGGAATTCCTCGTCTTCGGCCTCAAGCAGGCGCGTGCCGCCGTGTTCGCGGGGTCGTTCTTCGTCCTGCTCTTCGCCTCGCAGCATCTCCCGCTCGGTCCACTCGCACGGTACGACTTCCTGTTCCTGGCCGCCCTCGCGCTCCAGGTCGTCCTCTACCTCACGCGCATCGAGACGAAGGATGAGATCAAGACCATCGCGCTCTTTCACGTGCTCGGCCTCCTGCTCGAGATCTACAAGACCGACCCGCGCATCGGTTCCTGGGCGTATCCCGAGGCTGGTCTCCTCAAGATCCACACGGTCCCTCTCTACAGCGGATTCATGTATGCGGCCGTCGGGAGCTACATCAGCCAATCCTGGCGCGTCATGAAGCTCGAGATCGCGGGGAACGTCGACCACATCGCGGCCGGCCTCCTCGCCATCGCCATCTACGTGAACTTCTTCACGAACCACTTCCTGCCGGACATCCGCTGGTTCCTCATTCTCGCCGTGTTTTTCATCTACCGGAAGGCATGGGTCCGGTTCACGGTCACGGACAGGATTCGCCGCATCCCGCTCGCCGTCTCGTTCTTCCTCATCGCGTTCTTCATCTGGGTCGCGGAGAACGTCTCGACGTACTACGGCGCGTGGAAATACCCGTACCAGCTCACGACCTGGAACATGGTCTCCTGGCACAAGATCACGTCGTGGTACCTGCTCGTCATCATCAGCTTCATCCTCATCGCGAACCTCAAGAGACTGAAGGGACGGCGGACATCCAAGAACCCCGAATCACGGGACGACGATTGACGAATGGGCTGGAATGGGGCTATATGTCTTCAGTGTCCTTTTTGCGACATGAAAGAGGCAGATAATGAAAAACAGCACATTGGACAAGGCGTTAGACATCGAAACGTACATCGGACACGACCCCGGCGCATATTCCCATGAGGAACTGTCGGAATTCGGAAGAATCGTCTTGGCGTTCGTCACCTGTGACGAGATCCAACAGAAGCGTCGAGAACACGGCGCAGGCATCGCCTACGTGTATATGGACTTCGTCATGCGGTCCAAGTACGCCAATGTCCTCCGACCGCTCGTCGCCGCCATCGACGATGCCGTGTTTCCCGAAACGTCTGACGAAAGCTGCCCGAACCTCGTCACAGCCATCGAACGTCTCGGCGCGAGTCCGCTGATTCTTCGGTTCATTCCCGAAGCGAAGCGTCACGACGTCTTCCTCGACATGTCCGGCGAATCCGACGAGATGCAGTTACTCGTCTTGTTGGACGCCGCCCTCAAATCCTTCTTCGAGACCGTAGAGGAAGACGAACAGGATACCTCGAAATTCGGCATCGGAGTCCCTCGCGACCTCGACGACGTCGCCCGCCAGACGATGACGAAACTCCTGTGCATCTTTTCGCTCCTTGGGGCCGTACCTGCATGCCCCGAAGTCCTTCGCGAGTGCTCCTCGTTGGAATTCATCCCGGAAAAATACTGGGGGTGGTTCAACAGGGAGCTCCTTCGCACAAAACTCCGTACAGTCCATGTCGACTCGGTACCGGATTCATCGGCCGGTTGACCTACCCCCCCTCCTCTCGTGAGGGGTTTTCGATACGACTCTCGGAAACGT
>JAZDIB010000016.1:0-38668 GCA_043805355.1 Patescibacteria group bacterium
CATCGAGACGACGAGGATGAGTTGGATCAGCATATATGACCGTTTTCTCCCCCTTACGAAGGGGGAGTTAGAGGGGGTTCAGCGGTCGAAACCTCCCCTAACCCCTCCTTCGTAAGGAGGGGGATGGCTATCGAGTGAATATCCCGAGGAACAGGTGCCACGCGATGGCGGCGGCGTCCCAGGGCTTCTGGCCTTTCTTGAGCGACTCCTCGGAGTATCGGATGCGGACCGGGACCTCGCGCCATCGGAGCGTCGAGCGCGTGACGAGGCGCAGGATCTCGGAGCAGTGCGCCATGCGGTCCTGATGGAAGTCCACGCGGCGCGCGGCGTCGGCCGTGAGACTGCGGAAGCCGGACTGCGGGTCGGTCACGCGGCGCGGCACGCCGACGGCGAGCGCGTTGAACGTGCGCGCGGCCGCGAGGAGCAGACGTCGCGACATGGGCATGCCCACGGCCTCGCCGAGGAACCGCGATCCGAACACGACGTCGGCCTCGCCGGCCGCGAGAGGCGCGAGGAGCGCGGGGATGGATGCGGGGTCGTGCTGGCCGTCCGCGTCGATATGCAGGATGGCCTCGGCGCCGAGCCGAAGGGCCGCCTGGGTCCCGGTCTTGAGCGCCGCGCCCTGTCCGCGGTTCAGCCGATGGCGCACCACGATGGCTCCCGCCTCTTTCGCGGCCTCCGCCGTCCGGTCCCCGGACCCGTCGTCCACGACCACGGCCGCGGACACGTACGGCAAGACGCCGCGCACGGTCTCGCCGATGCGCGTCTCCTCCCGAAACCCGGGGATGACCGCGATGACCTTCACGAGGGGTACCTTACGCGAAAACGCGGGTTTTGTGCAGGGGTCACCCCGCCTTGAAGCCCAGGAGGCCTTTATGCGCCACGGTGTAGTCGATGGTCTTCTTCAGGCCGTCGTCGAGGCCCACGAGCGGCAGCCAGCCGAGCGTGTCCTTGGCCTTGGTGAGGTCGGGCAGGCCGAGCTGGGTCATGAACATGAGCGGAGGCTCGAACCGGACCTTGGAACTGGAGCCGGTCATTTCGATGATGCGCTGGGCCACATCCACGATAGGCACGTCCAAGTCGCTCCCCAGGTTCACGGCTCCGAGGCCGGGCGCCGCAGCCATCATCTTCATCATCCCGTCCACGATGTCGCTCACGTAGATGAGCGTCGTGCGGAACGTCTCGTCTCCGTAGATGGTCAGGTCCTTGTTGTCGAGCGCGTCCATGATGAAGTCCGGGATCATGTGCCCGTCATACAGCGGCATGCGCGGCCCATACGTCCGGAAGATGCGCGCGATGCGCACGTCCAGCTTGTGGACCTGCGCGTACGTGGCGCACGCCGTCTCGGCGAAGCGTTTGCCCTCGTCGTAGCACGACCGCTCGTTCGTGAGGTCCACGGCGCCGTATTCCTCCTCCTTGAACGCATGCCCGTCCTTCGGGCGCGGGCCGTACACCACCGAGGTCGACGCGTGCAGGACCTTTGCCTTGTGCTTCACGGCGAGGTCGAGGACGTTCCGCATCCCGATGGAGTTCGCGTACAGCGTCTGCATCTTGAACTGGTCGAACTTCTTGGGGCTCGTCGGGCACGCGAGGTGGTAGATCTCCTGGACGCCCTGGAACTTCAGCTTGAAGCGCGCGAGCTCCGGGAACGCGTCGAGGTCGAACGGCGCGTTGATGTCCTGGCGGATGAACTCGAAGTCCGGGTTCTTGAGCAGGAGGTCGATATTCGATTCCTGGGACGTGACGAACGTGTCCAGGCAGATGACGCGCGCGTTCGCCGCGAGCAACCTCTCGCACAGGAGCGACCCGATGACGCCCGCGCCGCCCGTGACCAGCACGTTCGGCTTATCGAAGATGGGGACGACAGGCATATTCAGAAGGTGATGAGGTGTCGATGAGATTTGGCGTACTCGATCATCTTGCGCAGGCCATCGTCGAGACGGACGAGCGGGATCCACCCGAGGATCTCGCGGGCGCGCGTGATGTCGGGCATGGGTGCCTCCGTGGCGTACGGTCCGGGCGGCTCGAAGCGGACGCGCGAGGAGGAGCCGGCGATCTCGATGATCTTCTGCGCGACGGACACGAGGCGATAGTCCGCGTCGGACCCGAGGTTCATGAGCGTGACGTCGATGGGCGTCGCCATGAGACGGATGAGTCCGTCCACGATATCGCTCACGTAGGTCGGCGCGATGCGCGTCTCCTCGTCGCCGGTCAGGACCACGTCGCGGTTCTCGAGCGCGTTCAGGATCATGTCCGGCATCAGGTTGCCGTCGAAGATCTTCATGCGCGGGCCGTACGTCCGGAAGATGCGCGCGATCTTCACGTCGAAGCCGTACACGTCGGCATAGGTCTGGAGGATGGCTTCGGAGAAGCGTTTGCCCTCGTCGTAGGCGCCGCGCGTCGTGAGGTGATCCAACCGGCACGCATCCGTCTCGCGGGCATGTTCCCCGTTCACGCGCGGCCCGTAGAGGACGCTCGACGAGGCGTAGAGCACCTTCGCATGATGCGCGACGGCGAGGTCGAGCACGTTCTTGACGCCGATGGAATTGGTGAGGATGGTCGCGATCTTGAAGTCGTCGAAGTGCCGTTTCGAGATGGGGCACGCGAGGTGGTGGATTTCCTGGATGCCCTGGAACCGTACCTTGAACCGCTCGAGCTCCGGGAACGCGAGCGGGTCGATTGGCCGCGTGATGTCGTGGTTGATGAACTCGAAATGCGGGTCCTGCAACAGGTGGTCGATGTTCGCCTCGCCGCTCGTGATGAAGTTGTCGACGCAGATGACGTTCGCGTCCTTCACGAGGCGGTCGCAGAGGTGGGAGCCGATGAAGCCCGCACCTCCGGTGACCAGGACGTTCCGCCGCTCGAAGATCTGTTCGGACATAGGGATCACGCCGATTGTACCACGTCCGTCCGGCGTTTGTAGGGATCCGCGTGGAAGGTGAAGAGCCGATGAGTGACGAACGTGAACATGCTCACGAGCCCCGTCACGAAGACGATGACGATGAGGTCGTACACCTTGAAGATCTCATGGCCGACGTAGAAGAGGCTCGCGTCGGCCGCCGCGCCGAACGCGAAGACGGTCAGGTACCGCTTCAAGGACCCGGGCGCGGGCTCCTGATGGCCGAAGGTCCAATACCGGTTGCTAAAATAGTTGTAGACCTGCGCGGTGACCAACGCCATCACGTTCTCGATCGTATTCGGCCCCTCGACCCAGACGTACCGTGAAAGAAGCGTGTACAGTCCAATCTTTAAGAGGACCGTAGAGCCCCCGACGAGCACGAACCGCGAGATAGTTGCCCATTCCTTGCGGAGGAGACTGATTGCCCACGAAATCGGGTTCACCATATCGGACGATTCTAGCATGGGGCCGCGGACCGTGCGACCGCCCCGCAGACCTACCCAAATATGCGATTTCGTGCCAGGATGGGCGCGATATGTTCCGTTCCGGCCTTCGGGTCAAACGCCTCGTGCTCGTCGCGGGCGACCTCCTCATCTTCCAGGGAGCCCTGCTCCTGACCTTGTGGTTGCGCTATGGCGCCGTGGAGCGCCACGTCTGGAATGCCCACGCCGTCCCCTTCGGCATCGTCAGCCTCCTCTGGGTCATCGGGTCCTACATCGCGGGCCTGTACGATTTGGGCGTTCTGAAGAACGGCGTCCGCTTCTTCCGGCTCTATCTCGAGGGGATGATCGCCAACCTCGCGGTCGCGCTCGCCTTCTTCTACCTCGTCCCGGTCTTCGGCATCGAGCCGCGCACCAACCTCTTCCTGTATTTCGCCATCACGCTCCTGCTCGGTTACGGCTGGCGTCTCGCCTACAACCGGTTCGTGACCAACGCGATGTTCCGCAACCGCGTCCTGTTCGTGGGCTCCGGCGCCGACGCGGCCAAAGTCAAGTCGCTCCTCGTACGGTCGTCCAGCGGCCTCGAGCTCGTCGCCGTCGTCGAGACCTACCCGGGCACGCGCTTCGACGACGACCGCATCACGTGGCACTTCTCGGTGGACGCGCTCGACCGCGTCATCGTGGACCAACGCATCCACACCATCCTGCTCGGGCATCGTCCCGACGAGGTCCCGAACCTCCGTGACGCGCTGTACCGGACCATCTTCACGCCCGTCGAGCTCGTGAACCGCACGGCGCTCGAGGAGGCGCTGACGGGACGCGTCCCGCTCGAGTACGTCTCCGAGACCTGGTTCCTCGAACACCTCCGCGAGAACGAGAAGACCTGGTATGAGGCCATGAAGCGCATCATCGACATCGTCCTCGCCGTCCCGGTCGGCCTCGTCGCGCTCGTCCTCTACCCGTTCGTCGCACTCTCCATCAAGCTGTCGTCGAAGGGACCGGTCCTCTACTCCCAAGTCCGCATCGGCAAGATGGGCAAGCCGTTCCGCATCTGGAAATTCCGGACCATGCGCCAGGACGCCGAAGCCGAGGGGCGTCCGGTCTGGGCCATGGAGAGCGATCCTCGCGTGACGCGCGTCGGCTCCTTCCTCCGCAAGACGCGCATCGACGAACTGCCGCAAATTTGGAACGTGCTGAAGGGCGAGATGTCGCTCATCGGCCCGCGTCCCGAGCGTCCGGAATTCGTCGAGGCCCTCACACGCGAGATGCCCTACTACACCCTCCGCCACCTGACGCGCCCGGGCCTCACGGGATGGGCGCAGGTGAAGTTCCCGTACGCCGGCACGCTCGAGGACAACCTCCAAAAGCTGCAATACGACCTCTACTACATCAAACACCGTTCCCTCTTCCTGGACATCGCCATCCTCCTGCGGACGATCGGCATCGTCCTCCGCAGAAAAGGGACGTAAGTGAATTCGCGTCCCGACATATAGAACTCCGCGTCCCGAGGTACCCCGAGGGATCTTCAAGCGAGACGCAGCCCTTCGACCGACATGCCGCTGCAGTATATTTGAAGATCCTTCGGCTCGCGGACTCGCTCAGGACGCGAACATCACCGCTTATCCCTCCGGTTCAATCCCCTGCGACCGCAAGTATTCCCGCAGCCCTTCCTCGAACGCGACGGACGGTTCCCATCCAATCAGTTCCTTGGTCCGCGTGATGTCCGCCAGGGTGTGGCGTGCTTCGCCGACGCGTCCAGGTTGCCGTTCGACCGAACCTCCGACGATACGCGCGATGTCGTTGATGGAAAAATTGTTGCCGCCGCCGACGTTCATCACCTCGCCCTTGCCGACGTCCGGCGATGCCATCGCGAGCATGTTGGCGCGCACCACGTCCGAGACATGCGTGAAGTCGCGCGTCTGTTCCCCGTCGCCGTGGATGGTGAGCGGCGTCCCGGCCTTCCGCTGGCGCATGAAGTGCGAGATGACCGTGACGTACGCGCCCTCATCCGCCATGCGCGGGCCGTACACGTTGAAGTACCGGAGCGAGACGGTCTCGAGGCCGTAGAATTTGGAGAAGTGTTCCGCGTTCTTCTCGCCGACGTACTTGTGCAGGGCGTACGGATTCAAGGGATTCGCCGGCATGTCCGGATGGAGCGGCAGGGTCTCCTGACTGCCGTACGCGGACGACGACGCGGAATACACGACACGCTTCACCTTTGCGTCGCGCGCCGCGACCAGGACGTTCAGCGTGCCGAAGATGTTCGCCTTCGCCGACTCGGCGGGATGGTCGATGGAATACGGGATGCGCGGCAAGGCGCCGACATGGAAGACGCCGTCCACGCCCTCAAAAGCCGGGCGGATGGATTCGAGGTCCGTGAAGTCAAGTTCGAACAGCTCCGCGCCTTCCGGTACGTTCGAACGCTTGCCGGTCGAGAAGTTATCGAGGATGCGCACACGATGGCCCGCCTTCAAGAGCGCCTCCGCGAGGTTGCTCCCGATGAATCCGGCGCCGCCGGGGATGAGATAGAGGGACATATCAAGATTTCTTCGGGCTTCCTTCCTCCCACTGGATGTCGATGCCCTGCGAGGTCTGGAGCGCATTGTTGTACGCTTCGGCCGCCTTGAGCGTCGAGAGGTCCACGCCGAGCGATTCGCCGAGCTGGATGATGGAGCGCGTATCCTTCGGGAGGCACTTGCCGCCGTAGCCGCGATAGCCCTTGTGGAAGATCTCGAGGTGATGCGTGCCGATCCACGGCTCGGCCTTCGCGCATTCCTTCACGGCGTCGTAATCGACGTCGAGCTTCGAGCATACGTCGAACATCTGGTTCGCATACGCCACCTTGAGCGCGTAGAACGCGTTGCCGAAATACTTCACCAGTTCGGCCGCCTTCGCCGGGACGATGCGCTCGAACGACGCGCGCGGCAGGAGCCCCATCACGAGCTCCGCGTCGCGCCGGCTCTGCGCCGTGAACCCGACGATCTGCCGGTTCGGGTTCTGCATGTCGCGGTCCACGGTCGTCTCGGTGAGGAACTCCGGATTGAAGAGGACACGATGCTGTGGATACAGCTCCTGAAACCGCTCGGTCGTGCCCGGCAGGATGGTGGACTTGAGGACGACCGTCTTGCCCTCGACCGGGATCGCGTCGAACGCGGCGCGCAGGAACGAGTCGTCGAAACCGGACCCGTCCAGACCTGCCTGCCGGTCAGGCAGGTAGTACGGCGTCGGGACCGCGATGAAGATCACGTCGGCGTCGGCGAGGACGGACGCGTCGTCTAGGCCCTTCGGCGGGTCGTAGAGGGCGGGCTCGACGTGCTGGGTCTGGAAATACCGGGCGAGCGCGCCGCCGACCATCCCGGTGCCTATGATCGCGACTGTTGCCATGCAAAATCCATGTAACACGGAAACGTGGCTGGATGCAAGGATATGCACGGCCTCGCGGTCATCGAGAGTATCGTGCCAAACGTCAGAGTCCACGGAAATGCTCCATGTTCCGCATGTCGTTCTCGAGCGTCCCGTCTTTCTTCGGCACCTCGAAGATCAGCGAAATCTCCCGGTCGTTCGAGATCCGTTCGAGCATGCGTTTGACGGCCGCGACGTCGTACGTCGACGTCCAGAGGTCATCATGTTCATCCATCGGATTCGACGCGTCCCCTCCGGAAATATGGAAATATGACGGTTGAAGCGACCGGAGCCCCTCCTCGAGGAACTCCTGCCACGGCCTCCCCTGGTGCGTCGCGGCCTTCACCGCCTTCTCGATGTCGAAACAGACGGGCTTCCTGGTCCGGATGGTCGCAAGGTCGTCGAGTCTCTGGCCGAACATGGGGTTCCCGTACAGGTCGAGGCCGGCCATGTTCTCGATGAGCATGCGCGGGTCATCGATCTTCGCGAGGTTCTCGAAGAAGGAATCGACCGTATGTGCGAGGCCGGGATGTACGATGATGGAGGTGGCGCGGACAAGGTCTGCCAGATGCAGCGTCTCGCGCCAGATGACGAGCTGTTCCTCGCCCATGATGAACTCATGGAACCCGCGGTCGGTCGGGGCATGGACCGTCATCGGGATGTCACGCAACGGTTCGAGGGCCAACTCGTCGACCGGGACATCCGGGTGATGGGCGAGTTCGATGACATCGAACCGCTTCGCGTCGAAGAGCCGCCGCGCCTCCGTAAACCACGACGCGTTGTCCGAACGCAGCTTCAGTCCGTATCGGATCATGTCCGTTCGATGATCTTCAGCGCTTCGACAAGACTCCTTGAATACAAGGGATAGAGTTCTTTGTAGACGCCGATGACCGTGTCGTTCTCGCGTTCCTTGAACAGTTCGACGATCGTCTCCCCCCGATCGACGAACTCCGTCATCCAATGGACGGCAACGGAGATGCGCTTTTCCCCATCAGCCAAGACGCGGCTGATGGGATCCGCGCCCTTGTACTTGTACAGGCAGGGATGGACATTGATCGCCTTGTAGCGGTTCAGGAGACGTGCCTTGATGATTTGGCGGCCGTGGCAGCAGACGAAGAGGTCGGCGCCGAGACCGTCCAGGTAATCCACGAATTCGTCGAGATTCACGTTCTTCGGTTTCTGGACGTTCAGCCCATGGGCCAACGCGACGGACTCGACCGGATCGTCCACCGGGACCACGCAGACGACCTTGTGGCCGAGGGCCATCAGGGTCAGGAGACCGACGACGCCCGACTGACGCCCGCCGTAATAGACGATGTTCATATGATCAGTTCCCAGGATAAGGGGGTCCCGCGTTCGATGTTCCGTCGGGCCCGCTTCCCGAGCACGTCCGGCAGTTCCTTCGGCGGGAGTCCGTACCCCGGGCGGATGCACCGGACGTTCTCCCGACTGAATGCTTCGCCTTCCGCGATGTCCGAAACGACGAACAGCGAACGACGGAACACGAGGTTCTCGGCTTCCTTCGGTCCGGCCGAATACGTCGGGACGCCGATCGCGGCCTCCGTCTCCCGGATTGCCCTGACCAACCCCTTCATCTCTTCCGGTTCCAACGAAAAGGCCGCGTCCGGTCCGCCGTCGCTCCGTCGGAGCGTGAAATGCTTTTCGACGATCGAAGCCCCCAACGCCACGGCCGCGACCGCCGTCGTCGTCCCCAACGTATGGTCGGACAACCCGACGACGGCGCCAAGCTGCCGTTCCAGGTCGGGAATCGTTGCTAGGTTCATCTGGCTCGGCTCTGCCGGATACGAACTCACGCAATGCAGGACCGCGACACCAGATACGCCCGCGTCCCGCAGGACGTCCAACGCCGCGCGGACGTCGTCGAGAGGGGTCAGGCCGCGGGACATGATGACCGGCTTTCCGGTCGAACCGATGCGCTTCAGGAGTTCCAGATCCCCCGATTCGAACGACGCGACCTTGTACAGCGGGACCTCCAGCGTCTCCAGGAAATCGACCGCCGTCTCGTCGAACGGGGTCGAAAAGACCGTCAGCCCCTTCTGTTCCCCATAGGCCTTCATCTCCGCCTGCCATTCCCACGGCGTGAAGGCCGACTGATAGAGGCGATACAGCGTCTGACCTTTCCACGCGTCATTCACGCGGACCTGGAAATACTCGTTCTCGCAGTCGATCGTCAGCGTGTCGGGAGTGTACGTCTGCAGTTTCACGGCATCGACGCCGGCCTCCGCGGCGGCATCGATCAGACGGAAGGCTTTCTCCTTTTCCTGCTGGTGGTTGCCGGAAATCTCCGCGATGATGAACGTCGGAAATCCTTTTCCTATCCTTCGTTCGCCCTTCGGCGTCTGAAAACGGATGTCTTGCATGTCGATATCGTCAACCGTACTCCTGGTGACGTTTCATCAGGTTCCCGTCGGCATCGCGCGTCAATCCGCCCGAAGCATCCGTCAGGAACAGGGACTTGTCCGTGAACGCATCCACGACGCGATCGAATTCGGATTGCGTCACCTTGAAGAACTCCAGGAATTCCTTGACGCCCTTCTTCGGGTATTTACCGTCATATTCCTTCACGATCCCCACGGCCTCCTCCCGGGCCATACGGCCGTTGCGGATATCCGTGCATGCGTGGTCCGTCGCCCGTCCGAACCCGAATTTGACGAACTTCATGTAGTCATGGACCGCCACCATGTTGTCGTCGAGGTTCTCGAAGTTGGTGTAGGTCCCTTCGACCACGCCGTCCTCCTTCACGGAGAAACCGAACTGGGTCCGCATGAGCTCGGTCTGCGGACGCGCGTCCCACTTGAAGAAGTAGCCGAGGAACGCGCCCGTGATGCCGGCCGCCGCAAGCTCCTCTTCCGTCGGGTAGAGATACGACACGAGGTCGGACCGCTGGATCCCTTCGACCCCGATCATGTCCTCCAGACGCTGCCCGAGCAGTCCGCCGAACTCCTCGAGCCAGCGCCGATCCAGGATATTCTTCATGCGTGCGGCCTTCGGTCCCCCGTATTCGAGCTGGGAGTTCTCCCCCCAGATGATGAGCGGGATGCCGAGCTTGACCGCCAGGCGCACCGGGAGCGTGAAGATGCCGAGATGGTTCGGCCATTCGTGGTCCCCCACGCGGCGGAACCCTTCCAGGCACATCTTCTTGTACACGACCGGATTCTTCTCGAAGAGCATGAGGTCGCATCCGAACGCGGATTTGATGTTGTCCAGGTTCTTTCGCCCGAGCGGTGTCCGATTCGTCGTCTCGAAGCTCACCAGCAAGGGGTTCATGCCGTACAGCTTCTTCACGACGTAGACTTGATATGTGCTGTCCTTGCCGCCGCTCACCGGGACGATGCAGTCGTACCTCGTCCCGCTCGTGTCACGGTGCTTCTCCAGGAGCTCCTCGAATTCCTTCTTGCGCGCGTCCCAATCGATCGTCTTCTTCAGTTCCGCGGAACGGCATGCGTCGCAGACGCCCTCCTCGTCGAAGAAGAGGTCGGGCTTCGTGTTCGGCATCACGCATTTCCGGCAGTACTGGAACATAACATCACGCCTTCTCGAGGAGGAACATCTGGGTCACATTCTCGCTCCCGAGCATCGGATACTTCCGTTCCATGACGAGCTTCATGCCGGGGAATCGCTCAAGGTATGCCGCGGCGAAATCACGTTTCCAGAGCAGGTCCGTCCGTCCGTGGTACGGGATGTTCGTGAGCGTCGGGGCGAAATATTCGAACCCCCAGACGTATCGCCCGGAGACCCGCACGATCTCATCCATCGCCTTCGGCAGATTTTCCGGAGCGATATGGATGAGCACGCCCGAGGTGTAGGAAAGGTCGAACCACCCGTCCTTGAACGGAAGGTCGAGGACGTTCCCCTTGATGATGCTCACGTCTGGATGGATGCGCTTCGCCTCGCGGATGGCGTGGTCGTTGACGTCGATGCCGAGGAGGTCCGTGAACCCCATGCGCCGGAGCATCTCCAGCTGCAGCCCGATATTCGCGCCGACCTCCAAGACGCGGATTCCCCGATCCAACGCGCCGAGGAATTCCTCGTTCATCTCCTTGCGCGGGACGCCATAATCCTTCGCGTGCAGCTCCTCGAGGCCATCCACGGATTGCGGGTTGCGGTCCGTGTATGCGGATCCGAACTCGTTCCCCCACGTCTCGCCTTGTGTCGTCGACATCGTCTGCGTCATACGAAAAAATATCGAGGAATGATGCGCTGCTGGATGCTAGTAAACCAGCATCAAATGCGCGTGTCAATGCCGTTGGCGCGCAAAAAATCCTTCACGTTCGCGGGCGTGACCTGCGTGTATTGAAAGATGCTCGCCGCAGCGACCGCAGATGCCCCGCCCTCCCTGACGGCCTGGACGAAGTGGTCGAGCGAGCCCGCTCCGCCGCACGCGATGACCGGGATATGGACCGCGGACGTGACGCGACTGACGAGCTCGATATCGTATCCCTCCATCGTGCCGTCGCGGTCGATGGACGTGAGGAGGATCTCCCCTGCCCCGCGACGTTCCGCCTCCGCGGCCCACGCGTCCGGCGTCCGGCCGGTCGCCGTCCGACCGGAATCGCCGAAGACCTCGTACCCGTCGCCGACCTTCCGCGCATCGATGGACACGACGACGCACTGGCATCCATACCTCGAGGACGCTTCGTCGATGAGCTCGGGACGGGCAAGCGCGGCGGAATCGACGATGACCTTGTCCGCACCCGCGTTGAGGGCCGTTTGCACGTCGACGAGCGTCCTGATGCCCCCGCCGATAGCGAGGGGCATGAAGCACTCCTTCGCTGCGTCCCGAAGGAGCTCCGTCTTCAATCCGCTCACTGAGGCGTCCAAGTCCAGGAATGCCATCTCATCCACGTCGCGGCCGTTGAACACGCGGACCGCGGCGATGATGTTGCCGATGTTGCGGTGCTCCGCGAACCGGACGCTCTTCACGAGGCGCAGGTCCTTGACGGTCAGGCACGGGATGACCCTGGTCTTCAGCATATCCGCATCATGCGATCTCCAGGAAATTCTTGAGCAGCGCAAGCCCGCTCTTCTGGCTTTTTTCCGGATGGAACTGCACACCCATGACGTTCCCGTGACGGACCGCGGCCGTGAACCGTTCGCCGTAGTCGCACGTCGCGATGACATCGGAATCTTCCGTCCCGTCGAAGAAAAAGCTGTGCACAAAATAGAAGATGGGCGATGCAATCCCGTCGAAAAGCGCTTCGCCAGGTTTCGGTTCGACATCGTCCCATCCGACATGCGGGACGCGGAACCGCTTCTCGTCGACGCGGAACCGACGGACGCGGCCGTGAATCCATCCGAGCCCCTCGTTCTCGCCTCCCTCCTCCCCCATATCGGCGAGGAGCTGCATCCCGAGGCAGATGCCGAGGAACGGTTTTCGCTTCTCGATTGCCTCGTGCGTGAGGACGTCAACGAGGCCGTGCGCACGGAGGTTCCGCATGCCGTCGCCGAACGCGCCGACGCCCGGAAGCACGATGTGTGTCGCGTCCTCGAAGGCCTCGGCGCGCGCCGTAATCGTCGCGTCCGCGCCCAACGAAAGGAACGCGTTCCGCACGGACGCGACGTTCCCCATGCCGTAATCCACGATTGCGACCTTGGCCATGTTCAGGAAGGCTTCACCGGCTTCTGCTCGCATGACGCGTTCAGGGACGCGACCTCCGGATGCTTGTCGAGAAAGGCGAGGGCCTGCACCGTATCGATGATCGATCCCGGCCTGTAGAGCTCCACATAGATCCGTTCGATGAGGGCGAAGTCCTCGGGGTAATCCACGGTCAGCCGATGCCCACGCGAGAGATCCGGCGGAACGGGGACGGCCTGACCGATCCTGAACGCCCCCTTCCTGTTCTCCCAGATGTACGGCGTCGCATGTTCCTTCTCATACGGCTCCGTCGCTTCAGCCGCAGCCGTCTCGAGCGGGGCGAATCCGAAAACTTCCACATCGAGGCCGCGCGGGAACGACCGATGGCCAGGGATGATGTTGCTCACGTAATCCACGGACTGCGTCTCGAACGCCCCGATGAACAGGTCGATGACGGTCGGATCGATGAGCGGGCAATCCGACGTCACGCGGACGACCGTGTCCGCGCCCGCTTCCTTCGCCGCTCCGTGGTACCGCTCCAGGACGTCGTCGGACGAACCACGGAAACACTCGATGCCATTCTCCACGCAGAACGCCTCGACCGCATCGTCCTCCGGATTCGTGGTGGTCGCGACGATGACGCGGTCGACCTTCGTCGCCTTGCGGCACCGCACGACGACATGCCAGAGCATGGGCTTGCCAGCGAGCATCTTCAGGATCTTGCCGGGCAATCGCGTGGACCCCATCCGCGCTTGGATGATGCATGCGGTCATAGTCAAGCCAGGATGCCCCGGAGCGTCGAGATGACGGTCTGCTGGTCCTCCTCGCTCAACGTCGGGAAGATCGGAAGCGAGATCTCCGCCTCGGAAAACGCCTCGGCCTTCGGACAGGCGCCGACGGCATCTCCACGTCCCGCGTAGTACGGAAGCCGATGCACGGGGATGTAGTGGACCTGCACGCCGATGCCCGCGTCGCGAAGTTTCGCGAACGCTTCGGCCCGGCGGCCGGCCCATGCGCCCCGGAGGCGGATCGGATAGATATGCCATCCGCAGCGGACGTCCTCGAGCTCCTGCGGGAGCTCGATTGACGGATGATCCGCGAACGCCTCGCGATACCGGGCGGCGATGGCGCGACGTGCCTCGATGAATCGCTCGAGCTTCTTCAGCTGCGAGGTCCCGAGTGCACATTGGAAGTCAGTGAGCCGCCCGTTCACGCCGAGCGCCTGCATCTCGTAATACCACGCGCCGGGCGAGGGGGTCCCCAGATGTTCCTTTGTGATGCCGTGGTTGCGGAACAGCCTCAAGCGTTCGGCATGTCCGGGGTCGTCCGTCGTGACGGCTCCGCCCTCCCCTGTCGTGATCGGCTTCACCGGATGGAAACTGAAGGCCGTCAGGTCCGCGATGGAACCGACCTTCCTCCCGTGGATCGCGGCACCGAGCGCATGGCACCCATCCTCGATGACGATGAGCCCGTGGGCCTTCGCGATCTCCATGATGCGCAACATGTCCGCAGGATGTCCGGCATAGTCCACCGGGACGATGGCCTTCGTACGCGGCGTGATGGCAGCCTCGATCAGGTCCGGATCGATATTGCTGGTGCGCGGATCGACATCCACGAACACGGGCGTCGCCCCGAACCAGACGCCGGCATTGGACGTGGCCGCGAACGTGATGGGCGTGGTGATGAACTCGTCGCCATCCTTCAATCCCGCGACGAAGAACGACGCCATGAGAGCTACCATGCCGTTCGAGAAAGCGACGGCATGCTTCGCGCCGACGGCATCCGCCAAGGCGCGCTCGAACGATTCGACCGCCGGCCCCTGCGTCAGCCAGTCGGATTTCAAGACACGGACGACCGCTTCCACGTCATCGTCCTCGATAGTCTGCCGACCGTACGGGATCATAGCGAGGCGAGAAGGTCCTTCAGGCCCTGTTCGTCCAGCCATTGCGGATTCGCCTCGCTGCCGTATGACGCCCCCTCGGGGAACCCCTTACCTTCCGCATATCGCGGCGCCAGCCCCTCATCGAAGACAAACTCGGGAAGTATGACGAAGTGCCCGTCGAATTCCTTCGCTCGGCGGGCCTCCTCCGGCGTGACGAGGACCTCATGGAGCTTCTCGCCAGGACGGATGCCGATGACCTTCATCGCGCATTCCGGCGCCAATGTGTGCAGGAGATCCTTCACGCGCATGCTCGGGATCTTCGGGATGAAGATTTCCCCGCCATGCATCGACTCGAGCGCGCGCATCACGAGCGCGACACCTTGGTCGAGCGTGATCCAGAAGCGCGTCATCTCCTCGTGCGTCAGTGTGACGACGCCGGTCTTCCGCTGTTCCTCGACGAGTTTCAGCAGGCTCCCCCGGCTGCCGAGGACGTTTCCGTACCGGACCGCGGACAGCTTCGTGCGTCCGCTCGAATACGAATTTCCGCTCACGATGAGCTTTTCCGCGCAGAGCTTGGTCGCGCCGTACAGGTTCGCGGGGTTGGCCGCCTTGTCCGTGGAGATGAGGAGGACCTTCTGCACCCCTCGATCGATGGCTGCTTCGATGACGTTTTTGGTCCCGATGATGTTCGTCTGGATGGCCTCGAACGGGTTATATTCGAGCAACGGTACCTGCTTGAGCGCCGCGGCATGCACGACGAAATCCACGCCTTCGAACGCCCTCGAGAGACGGGAGGCGTCCCGGACGTCGCCGAGGAAGAACCTCAAGCGCCCGAGATGCTCCGCGAACGTGGATTGCATCTGCGACTGCTTCAGCTCGTCGCGGCTGAAGACGATGATGCGGCTCGCCGTCGTCTGCTCCAGGAGCGTGCGGACGAAACGCTGGCCGAAGGAGCCGGTTCCGCCGGTCACGAGGATGCTTTTTCCGTCCAGGAATTCGTAGGTCATACGGGGATGATGTGGCGTCCGTTATAGCATCGGTCGACCGCGAACGCAAGCATCGGGCCTAGAGATAATCCGCGAGTTCTTCGGCGTTTTTCAGCTTCACGATTTCCGGAAACGGGAGGCGACAGCGGGCGGATTCGTCCAGGAAGACGCTGATCGCCCTCTTGCCGCAGATGACCACAGCGGCGAGCGCCATGGTCTCGACGCCGACGACGACCGGAGCGGACGCGATATCCTCGCACAGCGTCCTGCCATCCGAAACGCGGATGTCGAGCGACGCGCCGGATGCGGCAACGACCGCATCGAATTTCCCGCGCGGCTCGGCCGGGTGGAGGCGGATGATCAGCCGACGGTCCGGGGCATGCCGGACGACGACGCCGATGACGGCCTCGAGGACCTCGGTCTCCGTGAACGAGATCGGTTCCATGTCGCCGAGCGCGTTGACGCCCGAGTCGATCGGTTCGCTGACGAACAGAATCGCCTGTGGATCTTCCGTAATCTTCCGCATCGCCTCCGCGAATTCCTCCTTCATCTCCACGAAGGCCTGGTTCGGGACAAGGCGGACCGTGCGGCCCGAAAAATCCCTTTGCGCGATCTCGACCGCATGCGAATCCCCGACCCATAGCTCGTCAGGCAGATTCCGTTCCCATCCTTCATGCGGATATAGGAATCGCTCCCGGTAGTTCACCCAGTGGTCCAGATAGCTGACGGTCGGGATGCCGCGTGCCTTGGCGGCGCGGATGAGGTCGGTCTCGAAGGAAGACGACCAACTCGGATTCGCGATGACCATCTCGAGCGGTCCGCACCTCTCGAGGAGCGCCTCCGCGTCGGCATCGTCCGGATACGCCATGAACGGGACTCCTTTCCTCGTGAACGGCTTGATCGCGGCGCCGGACGCGTGGCAGATCCACGTCTTCTCGTCCCGATGCCGCTTGATGTATGCCGAAACGACGTCCGCGTCGCCCGCGCACCCGCTCGCGACCAGGACCTTCGGCGCCGGACTCATGCGAGGTGCCGCTCAATCGTCCCGATCAGCCCCCGTATCGTGCCGAAATCCTCATCCTGAAAATCCTCGTTCGTGAAACGGAAGTCGAATCGCGTTTCGGCGACCGACACGAAGGAGATGAACTTGAAGGAATCGACCCACTTCTCGACGAAATAGTTCACGTCAAGCTGCCGTTCGAGATCCTCGGAGGAGCGGCCCGTCTCCGTGACGAACCATTGTTTGACGAATTCCGCGACCTGATTCGAGGGGTCCATATGCGTCAGGAAAAAAGGAAGACGCGCGCGGGCGACCCGTCCGCCCCCCGGATCTTGAGGGGAACCGCGGCGATCGACCATCCTTCGAGCCGAGTCACGTCCTCGAGATTCGCCACGTACTCGACCATCACGACCCCGGCGCCGAGCAGGAGCTTGTGGATGGGCGAATCCTTGGGACTGCCGAGGTTCTCCCCCCTGAGAACGATGCGGCTGTCGTCCGGCGAGGGAGTGTCCATCGCGACCAGTTCGATGCCCTGGTCGATGAGATACCGTGCGGCCTCCTCCTCGAGATATGGATACCCCTGATAGAATCGGGGCGACCCCCAGTGCTTCCCCCATCCGTATTTCAGGAGGACCTTCCTGGTCGTGAGACTCCCCTTCAGCATGCCGGCGGTGACCGAGGCGTTCTCCCCCAACCCGGTGAAATCGAGAATCGTCACGGGTCCGAACAGCCGTTCGAGCGGAAGCTCGTGGATCGCCTTCCCGCCGGGGATGAAGTGGAGCGGGGCATCGACGTGCGTGCCCGAATGCGAACCGAACGTGACTTTCCGTGTTTCCCTCCCTTCCTTGCCGTGCGTACCCATCCGCTCGATGGAGACCGTGGGATGCCATGAAGACCCGAAGGTCAGCATGCCTTCGTGGATCTCGTGCGTGAGGTCAATCATCTCGTGGGTTTCGGGCGACATATCCGGTTACGGTACATCCTTCTCGTCCTCCGGGGCAATCTCCACGAACCTCCGCAGCCGCCTGACGAATTCCGCGATGTCCTGGTTCGAGACGGCAAGGCAGACGCGCAGATACCCCTCGCCCACGTCCCCGAACGCGATGCCGGGGACGGTCGACACCGATTCCTGTTCGAGGAACAGGGAGGCGAACCGCGCCGAGGAGGCCATGACCTGACGGATGTCGATGAACGCGTAGATCCCACCCTGGGGGCGGACCATCCCGATGCGCGGAATCGTCCGGCACTCCCGTTCCAGATCGTCGAGGTTGCGCTGGTACTGATCCAAGGAGAACCGGACGAACGATTCCTCGTCGCGGAGCGCCTGCAATGCGCCGTACTGGAGAAAGGTCGTGGGGCACGTGACGGAATTCTGCTGGAGCCTGTCGATGGCGTCGATCATGTCTCCCGAGGCGAATACGAAGCCGAGCCGCCAGCCGGCCATCGCATAACTCTTCGAGAACCCATCGACGACGATCCCGTGGTCGAGCTTCGGGTCGACCTGATGCAGCGAATGGTGCTCGTGCCCCCGGAAGAGGAGACGGCCGTAAATCTCGTCCGAGATCAGGAGGATGCCGCTCCGCGCGCAGAGCCGATGGAGGTCCTTGAGCGCCGCGAGGCCGATGGCATGCCCCGTCGGGTTGTTCGGGCTGTTGAGGATCAGGGCCTTCGTCCGTGGCGTGACCTTAGATTCCACCGCATCGATCGCCGGGGCGAATCCGTCCGCGCCCGAGAGTCCGACGTGGACGGGGACGCCATCCGCCAGCTTAATCATCTCGTCATAACTGACCCATGCGGGAGTCATGACGATGACCTCGTCCCCGGGGTCGAGCGTCGCGAGGAGCGCATAGAGGATCGCCTGCTTCGCGCCTGGCGTGACGATAACGTTCCGATCCGGATCCAGTTCGACGCCAAACCGATCCCGAGCCATCCCGCAGAGGGCCTGCCTCAGCTCCGGCACTCCGCGGCTGTGGCTATACCCCGTCAGCCCGCGCTCGAGCGCGTCGATCGCCGCCTTCCGTATCCCCGGGGGCGTCGGGAAATTCGGCTCCCCCGTCTCCATGCGGAGGACGGGCGTCCCGCTCCGTTCCAGTTCACGCGCGCGGTTGGCGAGCGCGACGATGGACGACGGGTTCAACTGCAGGGATCGTCTGGAAAATTTCATACCTTCCGGGTCTGATGGACGACCGAGAAGACCTCGGCGATCTCGCCATGGTCCCCGTATGCGAAAAAGACGTCGAGCCCCTTCCCGTCGATGACGACGGACTCGATGGGGGTCACGGAGATGCCGTCGCAGATCAGTCGTTCGCGCTCATGTCCCGCATCGGTCGCGACGAAGGCGAGGCAGCTGAACCCCGTCACGTCGAGCCGCGGTGCGGTCCCGGCGTCCGCGCGCGACCGCACCTCGAGCGTACAGACCCGGCCGGCGAACGGGGAATCCCACCGGAGCTCGTTCCCGAGCGTGCCTTCCATCGCCTCCACGAAACCGAAGGACCGCCAGAATCCGATGGTCCTGGCGGGATCCGACGTGACGGACACCAGTCGGTCGAAGACGAGACGCGCGCGCGGAGCTGTCCCGCGGACCTCGGCCCGGAATTCGAGTGGGCCCGCCGAGACCGTCACGTGACCGTCTCCGGTCGTCCCGTCGTCGCGGACCGTCCACTCCGAAGGGATGTCGCCGAAAGACGGCATCAGGTTCGACTCGCCGGAAGACTCGTCATGATCGTGGATGAGCTCGATGGGGATGCTCGCGTCCGCACCCATCAGGACCAGGTCCTGGGTCGGCGCGCGCCGCGTCAGGAACGGCTCCTTGATAGCGGGATTCCCGATCCGACGTTCGACGAACCGCGTGACGTAGCCCGCGGATTCGAAAATGCCCGCGTCACGTGTGACGTCTTCCGAGACGAAGGCGACGTGGTCGATGCCGATAATCATGTCTTGCCCGAAGCGTTACCATATAACGCTCTCAAGGCACGCATGTCAATCTTCCCGTTGATGTTCCTCGGGACATCGTCCAGACGGAAGAACTCGTCGATGCGGCACGCGGGGCCGAGGCGTTCGACGACGCGTGCGCCGATCGTGCCGAGCGACCGCTCGGTGAACCGGCCCTCCCGCGGCACGTACATGCAGACGGTCTTCTCGCCGAGGGAGCCGTCAGGGATCCCCAAGACGACCGCGGATTCGATCTCATCGCTGTCCGCGAGGACGGACTCGATCGACCTCGGACTGATGTTGATCCCTCCGCGGATGATGATGTCCTTCTTCCTCCCCGTGATTGCCAGATGTCCATGCGCGTCGACCGTCCCGATGTCCCCGGAGTCGAAGGTCTGTCCACGATCGCGATCGCCGTCCGTCTCGTGTCGATATCCCTGGAACATCCATTCCGCCCGGATGCGGATCTCGTCGTCCGGTCCGAACGTCACCTCGACACCGTCCAACGGCGATCCGACGCCCCCTTCCGCGCATCGGTCCCCTGGGCGTTCGGTCGAAACGAACAGCGTCTCCGACAGGCCGTAGCTCTCGTACAGCTCGATGCCGTACCTCTCCATGAACATCTTCTTCGTGCGGGGATCGAGCGGCGCGGTGCCCACGCATCCCATCACCCGCGCCTGCCGCGCGTAGTCCGCCCCCAGTGTGCCGCGATCGACCTTGAGGAGGATCGACAGGATGGCGGGGATGAACCAGAACGTGTTGACGCGATGGCGGATCGGGTCGTCCCAGAACGACAGGGCCGAGGAGATGGAGAACCGGTCGCCGACCACAATCGAGCTCCCCGACAGCAAGGGCATCAGCCACAAGTTCAGGATACCCGCCATATAGGTCATCGGCAGGTCGTGGTAGAAGACGTTCCCCTCATCGAACGAGAAGCGTTCCGCGAAACGACGTGCGCTGAGCGCGAGGTTCCCGAACGAGTGCCTGACGCCTTTCGGGACGCCCGTCGATCCCGACGTGAACGCGATAAGGAACGTCGATGCCGCGTCGACCGTCAGGAGCGCGTCGACGGACGCGGACGGTCCCCCGCCCGACGTGGGTCCGAGCGGGACGAGGTCGGCCGGATCGATCGTCGTCCGTGCGGCCCCCGCCCGTTCCGGCACATCGGTGATGAGAAGCTTCACGTCGATCTGCGAAAGGATACCTTCGACCTCGTCCTTGCCTTTGAGCGGGTCGATCGGCACGACCGTATACCCGCCGAGGAGCGACGCGAGATACAGGACGAGGAGCCGGACGGAGTTCCCCATTATCAGCACGACGGTCTCTCCCCCGGCCAATCCGTGGGCACGAAGACGGGCAGCGCAGGAGACCGCCTCGTCGAGATATTCCCGATACGTCCATGAACGGCCGTCATGCGCATCTATGAGGCACGACGCATCCGCATGCGCCCGAAACGCCTCCACGAGCGCATCGACGCTAGGCTGGACGTTCCTGTTCTCCGCCGACATATCTGTCGAATCCGAATTTCCCGAAATAGATCTCCTCGCCACCCTGCATCCTCTTCGCGATGTCCTCGAGCTTCGCGACGTCGAGGTTGACCTTGTCGATCTTGCACATCTCGATGATGAGCAGGATGGGGTTGACGTTGAACTTCGCCGCGCATGCCTGGATGTGCGGCATGTAGCTCGAATGGAATTCGGCGAATCCCGACGTGATGTCGAGCGGCATCCGTCCCCTCACCCTCAACAGGGGCTGGATATAGTCCTGCCCAATCTCGAAGAGCTTCAGGATGTCGAGGTCCATGTGGTATCCCCGTTTCAGCAGGGCGGCGACGAGGATCTCGGTCACGGCGTTGCCCGCGCTCCTGCCGAGCCCCTGCAACGACGCGTCGACGAACTGGATACCCATGTCCGCGGCCGCGATGCTGTTCGAGACCGCCAGGCCAAGGTTGTCGTGCGCATGGAATCCGACCGGGATATCCGACACCGCCCGGATCGCCTTGAAATACCTCTCGATGTCCTCGGCGAACATCCCTCCGGCCGAATCGACGATGTACACCATGTCCGCGCCATATCCTTCGGACAGCTTCACGTTCCTCGCGAATTCCTCCGGGGAGACGGCGTAGGATTTCATGTAGTTCGCGGCGACGAACATGCCGTGCCGCTTCGCCGTCCTGATGAACGGCTCCGATGCGGGAACGTCGGACACGTTCGTCCCGATCCTGACGAAGCCCATCCCGTGGCGTTTCGCGAGATCGAGGTCCTCCAGCCTGGCGATACCCGGGATGCAGAACATCCCGTATGTCGCCTTCGTAAGGACCTGTTCCGCGGCGATCATATATTCCTCGTCGGACTGGATCGCGCGTCCGAACCCGGATTCGCTTGCATGTAGGCCGACGCCGTGGCCGATTTCGATATATTCCACGCCGGCGTCCTCGAGCCGGCGGCAGATGAGGCGGACGTCCGAGGAGGTGAACGAAAAATCGATCTCGTAGCTCCCGTCCCGGATCGTCGTCTCGAGCAATGTGACGGTCTTCATAGGGTCTTGTCGTCGATAAACGCGACCGCGATCGCGTAGCCGTCCGCATGGGACAGGCTCAGTTTCAGAAAACAGCGACACGCGTCGTCGAGATGCAGTTCGACCCCGGGAGCGCCGTCCGCATCCGTCGTGATCGCGATCTTGGCGTATTCGGCCGGGGTGAACCGACGTCCCATCACGGAGCCAAGCGCCTTCATGACGGCCTCCTTCCCTGCATATCGGGCCGCGAGATGCTGCGCCGGATTCGCCTTCGAGAAGCAGTACGCGATCTCCTCGGACGTGAAGACGCGTTCGATCAGAGAGCTTCGTCTCGCGAGCCCCTTGAACCGTCCGATGGATTCGATATCTACCCCGATGGAGGGGAAATCGTGCGGACCTGAAGGACGGGCTTCGCGGCGCGCAGCCTTCCGCTTGGGCGTCTTCGATTCAGGACGCCGGCTCTCGGGAAGTCGTTTCATTCGGTGACGTAAAAAGGTTCTTTCAGGAAAAAGCACGGATCGGTATCCAGGACCTTCATGCCCTGATCGAAACAGTCGGTGAAGTCGACCAGCTGGACCGGGGCGCCTGCGAACGTCGATGCCCGGACGAGGCCGAGCGAATCCATGTGCTTCTCGAAACGGGAAAAATCGTACGGCTTCGATTTCCGGTTGCGCAGGAACGCGAGGAACGGGCCTTCGACGAGCTTCCCGTCACGATAGACCGGATGGAAGAACGCCTTGTGGTAGCAATGCGAGACGCCGTAGAGATGCTCGACGTAGTGGAGGAAGCTGCACGTTTCGCCCAACGTGATGCCCAGATAGAGGCACTTCGCCTTCAGGATATGCAGGCGATGGTACACGGACCCCCATCCGAACAGGGAACGCGAGACGCCGTCGCAGATGTCGTGGCTCTTCGAGCCGATGGCCGTGACCGAACCGATCGGATGGAAGGAACGGACGGCCCCGGGCATCCGTCGGATATGTTCGGTCAGGATCCCCGCCTCGGAAGGCGTCTCCTCATAGACGAACGGTTCGCCGTAGGTGCTGTATCGCGTCGTATACGTGATGACGACGATCGTACCTTCGGGATATCCGACCGCATCGAGCAACGGGTCGAGAAAGATGCGGATGAATTCCTCCTGGTCCGAAGCGAGCCCCCCGAACCGGAAGAGGCGCGCATGGACGTAGACCGTATCGCCTTTCTGGATACCGATCCGCCCGAGGGTCTCCCTCAATTCCTGCGCGTGCGCGTTCGTCCCCATAGTCACGCGGCGCGGAGTTCGTCCCGATGTCCGTAGACCTTCTCGAAGGCATGGACCACGTCGTCCATATCCTCCTGCGTCGCCGGAGGCCGCATGAACTCGTTCAGGAAGAGTTCCTTCTCATGCAGCCGCTCGACGACGGGACAGATGCCCTTGGCGTAGGAGACGTTCCCGGGGTGGTACGGCGAGACGAACGGATACCCGTCCCGTCCGATGGCGATCTTCTTCTGGAACAGCGGCATGAGATACAGCGGCTTCACGTATCCGACGCTGAGCTGCGGCCCCTCGGCCTCGCGCAGCTCCGTCGGAGGGAGCTCCGCACGGACCGCGTCGATGAACGCGTCGCGCGGCACGCCGACGATGCCCTCGTCGAACAGGAACGGCTGCATGTAATAGACGTGCGTCGCGCCTTCGCGGACCTTCGGCGCGCGGATCCCGGGGAAGGCGCCAAGCTTCTCCGCGAGATACGTGCAGTTCCGGAGCCGCGCCTCGACGAGGCCGCTCAGCTTCTTCAATTGCTCGCGTCCGATCGCGGCCTGGATTTCCGTCAGCCGGAAATTCGACCCGAGCATGTTCACGAGGTCGGTCTCGCCCTTGTCCCCTACGACGGCTTCCGCATGGTTCCGGATGAGGCGGAGCCGTTCCGCCAGACGGTCGTCGTCCGTGACGACCACGCCGCCTTCGCCCGTATGGATGTGCTTGTGGTAATTCAGCGAATACACGCCCATGTCGCCGAGCGTCCCGGCGTATCGGCCCTTGTACATGGCTCCCGGTGCCTGCGCGCAGTCCTCGATGACCGTCAGGCCGTGCTCCTTCGCGATTGCATTGATCGCCTCCACGTCGTACGGCTGCCCCATGATATCCACCACGATGATGGCCTTGGTCCGTGGCGTGATGCGTGCTCGGACGGATTCCGGATCCAGGCAGAACTGCTCCGGTTCGATGTCCGCGAAGACCGGGATGGCCCCGTACCACAACGGCACGGTCGCGGAGACGGCCATGCTGTACGGCGAGACGATGACCTCGTCGCCCGGACCGATCCCCACGGCGCCGACGGCCGCCTGCAGCCCGGACGTGCAGGAGTTCACGGCGATGGCATGCTTCACGCCGAAATGCGCGGCCCACTCCTTCTCGAACGCCTGGACTTCCGGGCCTCCATAGAAATCCTCATGCCAGCAACCGAGATACCGGGACAGGATACCCGAATCGATGACGCGGGAAACGGCGGCCTTCTCCTCTTCCCCGACGACCTTGTAGGCGGGGAACTTCCTCGTGCGGACCGGCTCTCCGCCATGGATGGCTAATCGCGGCATATCAGCGTGAGGTTACCTGTTCCAACAGCGTATCGCAAACGGCCTGTGTCTCCTCGGCGTCGGCAAGGACGCACGCGAGTGGCTCCCCCCGATCGAGATGACGGACCGCGTTGTCGGCCATCCCAAGCATCGCCATGTCCATTCCCGACGCATGCGCCGACGGGTTCCCGAGCGTCCGGTATGAGGGATACGTCGCGTCGCTCGTCACGGCCTGCTCCTCCAAGCGGAACCCGACGTCCACGAGCCGGAAACGGCGCTTCTCGCAGACGACGTCGAGCTCGAACATGAACGCGCGACGCGCGTCGCCGATCATGAGATGGAACTCGGGGCACCGGCGGAACGAAAGGACCGCGCTCACGCACGAATCCTCCCGATGGAAGTCCACGCGTGAGCCGAGGGCGCAGGCGGACACGACGTCCCCGAACAGGAACCGGGCAAGGTCGATGATGTGCGACCCGTTGTGCCGCAACCCCTTCACGTAGATCGCGGAGGCGGTCAGCACCTTCCCATATGCGCCGGACCGGAGGCCGTCGCGGAAATCCCGGAGACGAGGCCCGAACCGGTAGGAAAAATTCACGAGAAGCGGGATACGCGTATAGGCCTTCGCGACCGTCCGGAGTCCGCGCATATCCGGGGCGACGGGCTTTTCGCAGATGACGAGTCTCGGACGGGCCTTCGCGACCCGGAGGAGCGTCGCGACGTGATCCGTGTCGGGCGTGCACACGCTCACGATGTCGGGCGCCGTCTCGCGGAGCATGGCGCCGAGGTCCGCATACGCCGTGCATCCCCATCGGCGCGCCGCCTTCGCGGCCGCACGCGGATCGATGTCGCAGATGCCGACGAGGTCCGTCTTCGGGTGCCGGAAGAACGCATGCGCATGCGTCAGGATCCCTCGGCTGCGCGGCGTATCGTACAACGCGGCGATGCTCCCAGCACCGACGATGGCTGCACGGAACCGCTTATCCTTCTTCGGCATGTTTTTGTCTCACGTCCCTATTCATGTCCGCGAGGTCGGGATGTTCCGCCAACAGACGCACGACGTGCGATGCGCCGAAGTCCGGCGTTTCGCCGTGCAGTCGACCGAACACCTCTCCGATCAACGCATAGTCGTCCGGTTCGTCCAGGGTGACGCGGATGTGCGGGGCATGGCACTCGGGCTCCGCGGTCCAATTGTACGAACGGTATTCGTCCGGGTGCATGTAGATGTAATAGGAGACGTGCGTGCGGTCGATGGGATCCTGCGTCTTCCGATCCACCTCCGCGAGCACGCGCGTCGGGAAGACCTGGACCTCGAACCCGAGCGGATACGATTGCGTGAGGCAGTTCGCCGCGTAGTCCACGTCGCGTCCGAAGAATTCCTCGATGCCGCAGTCCACCACGCGGTGATCCATGAGCGGGCAGTCGCCGGTGATCTCCACGATGAGGTCGGCGGCATGGGCCTGGGCGGCACCGAGGACGCGGCCGAGCACGTCCTCCTCGCTTCCGCGAAACCATTTCGCCCCTGCACGCTCCGCGGCCTGGACGATCGCGTCATCCGCGGAATTCACGGTCGTCGCCACGACGACATCATCGAGGTATGCGCTCCGTTTGAGCCGTTCGATGAGCCGTTCCAACGCCGGTGCGCCGCCGAGGGGGAGCAGGACCTTGCCCGGCAAACGCGAAGAGGACATCCGGGCTTCGATGGTCGCGATGATCCGTTCAGGGCGGTCCGCATGCATAGGTCGTCTGTGGGTTCCTTGATATCACGTTCCGCCTTCCCGTTCAAGGGTCTTGCCGAAGGCGTCAGAGGCCCCGTATCGGAATCCGGAGCTCCTTCATGACCGATCGGAACGTCATCCACGGGCCCGCCTTGAGCCGGATGCCCACGGTCCGGAGCACGGCCAGATACAGGAAGCCGAGGCCACAAAGGTAGGCGAGATCCGCGGGGATGCTATGTAGGGCATGGATCGGGCCGCGGAACGCGACGGCGGCGGCGACGACGACAATGCTCGCCAGGCCGGTCGACGCGAGAATCGGTACGAACGCGCTCTTGCCGAGCAGGAAGATCGGCCGCGCCTTCCACGCGACGAAGACCAGCATGAGGATCCACATGACGACGATCGCGGCCGCAAGGCCGTTCGTCCGATAGGCCCATGCGCCGAGGACCATGAGCGGGATGCCGACGAACGCCTGAAGGAGATTCAGCTTGAAGTTCAGGTCCGGTCGGCCGAGGGCGGCGAAAATCGGCCGGACGACGCTTACGATGGCGTGGAACATCGCTCCGATGGAAAAGATCTTGAGCGGAACGACGAGCGGCAGCCAGCGCTCCCCGAGCAGGATGGACACGAGGCTCCCACCTTCGAGCAGGATGAGGAGACTGTACGGAACCGCGCTCAACGAGAGCATGTCGAGCGATTTCGAGAACCCCTCGCGCACCTTGCCGATCTGGTCCTGGATCTTGGAGAACGCGGGGAACGCGATCTTGTCGACCAGCGAGGTGATGGATCCCGCGGCGAGGAGCGAGAAGTCCTTCGCCTTCGCATAGAAGCCGAGCTGGGTCGTGTCGAGCAGCCGGCCGAGTACGAGCTTATCCACGTAGTTCAGCGCGTACTCCACGAGTTGCTGCCCATACACCCATTTCCCGTATCCGATGAGCGAGAGCAGGCGCCGAAACCGGAAGGAGACGCGCGGCCAAGACGGATACAGGACATAGCTGACGCCGACGCCGACGACGTACATGCCCATGTATCCCGCGAACAGCGCCCAGACCGTCGGCGAGACGAACATCGCGTAGAGGATGGCGACCGCCGAGAACGTCGCCTGCGCCGCGATATCTCGAACGAACAGCGCGCGGAAATTGAGCTCCTTGAACAGGTACGCGACGCGGACGTTCGCGAGGACCGGCACGAGGATCATGAGCCCCCCAAGCCGGAGGAGGAGCGCGTATGCGGGATCCACGTTGAAGAACGCGGCGACCCATCCGCCCACCCCGAACAGCACGAGGGCGATGGCCGCGCTCCGGAGCAAATCGAGCGTCCAAAACGGATCGAGATAGCCCTCGATGTCCTCCTTCTTCTGGATCAGGGCGTTCATGAGGCCCGACGGCGTCGTGACCTGGCCCAGGAACCCTACGACGATGAGCACGATGGCGATGATCCCGTAGTCCGATGGCATGAGGAAGCGCGCGAGCACGAAGAACGTTACGAGGTTGATCGTCTTCTGCCCGAGCACGCTCAACATGAACCACTTGCCGCTCGTGACGGACCGGTGGTAGACCCCCTGGTTCCCTTCGTTGTTCGTCGTTGGTTCCATATCTAGGCCGGATGCGCCATGAATCCTTGCAACATGGGCCCCCTTTTAGTAACGTTGCCCCGTCACATCATAGGGCCAAACCCGACGGAACGGAAGGGTTCGCCCGCGCTATGAAAGGCTGTTTCCTCCTCCAACGCCAATTCGCCTATGTCGGCCATGCGCTCGCCCGACTCCTGATGGAGCGCGATGGCGTGAAGGGTTTTTGCGGCTACGTGTACGTGAGGCAGGGGTTCGATTTCCTGACATCGCAGACGGAGGTGCCCTACGGTACGCTCCTGCTCGATGAGGAGATCCACGACCGATACAAGGACGAGGTCCTCGACCCGGCGTTCCTCGACAGGCTCGAGAAGGACTATGGCATCCCGAACCTCTGGCCCTATCTCAAGGTGGACCGCGTCCTCATGTCCAACCAGCTCGTGCGCGAATACCCGTACGACCGTTCGCCGTATACGCACGAGGAGCTGCTCCGCATCCTGCAGGTCCATGCGAAGGCCGTCATCGGCATGTTGGAGAAAGAGCGCCCGGATTTCCTGATCGGCTCCGTCTTCGGCGGGGTCGGAAGCCTGCTCCTCTACCACATCGCGGAACGCATGGGGGTCCGCACACTCAACGTGCTCTCGACCTGCATCAGGGACCGCTGGCTCCTGAGCGGCGCCTACGACACCTTCACGTCCGTCGATGCCCGCATGGCCGCGCCGGACGCGGCGATCGAGTCGTCCTCCGCGTGGACGCAGGCCGGGGCCTTTCTCGAGGAGTTCCGCGCGAAACCCATCCCCTACTTCAAGAACTCCACCCCCGAACACCAATCCGTGACGCGACGCCGTCAATTCAGGTTCCTCCTGCCGAAGAACATCCTCCGCTCGATTTCGTCGTACGTCGGCGAGGTGCGGCGGCACCTGGGCGGACGCGAGCGGTCGGACTACGACACGATCGGTCCGTGGAACTCCCTGAGGGACCGCCTCATGCGCAAGGCGCGGAACCTCATCGGCGCCGACGACCTCTACGACGAGGTCGTCCCCGGTGAGGAGTTCGCGTTTTTCCCGCTGCACTATGAGCCGGAGGTCTCGCTCCTCTTGCAGGCGCCGTTCACGACGGACCAAATCCACCTCATCAAGCAGATTGCGCGGTCGCTCCCGGTCCGGATGAAGCTGTACGTGAAGGAACACCCGGTCATGGCCGAATACCGGCCTCGGTCCTACTACAAGGAGCTGAAGAAGATCCATAACGTGAAGCTGATCCGTCCGACGGTGTCGAGCTACACGCTCATCCCGGACGCGAAGCTCGTGCTCACCATCACGGGGACGGTCGGCTGGGAAGCGATCCTGCTCAAGAAGCCGGTCATCATGTTCGGCCGCTGGTTCTACAGCACACTCCCGTTCGTGAAGCGGTGCACGGAGATGGAACGCCTCCCGTCGCTGGTGAAGGAGCAGCTCAAAGGGTTCCGGCATGACGAACGGGAGCTTAGGCGGTTCCTCGCGTACATCTTCGAGGATTCCGCGGAGATCGACCTGAGCCGCATCTGGAACGAGGAACGCGATCCCGAGAGGAAGAAAGCCTCCCTCGCGCCCTTCGCCGACCTGCTGGCCAAGACGCTCGGGCTCACGTACCATTCATCGGACCTATGAACATCGGCATCATCGGCCTCGGCGTCGTCGGAAGCGCCGTGAAGAACGGCTTCGAGAAGATTGGGCACTCCGTGTCCGTCTTCGATACGAAATACCCGGATTCTACCCTCGCGGACGTGCTCGGGACGGAGGTCTGCTTCCTCACCCTCCCGACCCCTCCGCGCGAGGACGGCTCCTGCGACATTTCCATCGTGGAACGGACGCTCCGCGACCTCGAGGCGAACGGATATGGAGGCCTCGCGGTCATCAAATCAACGGTCGAACCGGGAACCACGGACCGCCTCTCCAAGGAACTCAAGATCTCGCTCGCGTTCTGCCCTGAGTTCCTGCGGGAACGCGCCGCCTACACGGACTTCGCCGAGAACCACGACGTGCTCGTCATCGGGGCGTACTCGGACGAGCACCATGGTTTGATCCGGGAGACCCACGGGTCCCTGCCGAAGAACGTGTTCCTGATGACGCCGCTCGAGGCGGAACTCGCGAAGTACTTCTCGAACGTGTACAACGCGCTGCGCATCACGTTCGCGAACGAATTCTACGAGGTCTGCACGGCGCTCGGGGCGGACTACGGCCGGATCAAGCACGCAATGGTGCACCGCCAGAACATCGAGGACGCCTACCTCGACTGCAACGAGAACTTCCGCGGGTTCGGCGGCGTCTGTCTGCCGAAAGATACGAAGGCACTCGCGGCGCTCGTCCGGAAGCTCGGGCTCGACCTCAAGCTTTTCGAGACCATCGTGGAAGAAAACGATAAATTCAAGCGCACGGTCCCGAAGGGCATGCGCGACGTATGAAAAAAATCCTGGTGACAGGCGGGGCGGGCTTCATCGGCCTGTTCCTGTCGAAGCATCTCGCCGCCGATCCCGACACGGCGCTCGTCCTCGTCGACAACCTCCAGCGCGGCCGCATGGACGACGACCTGAAGGAATTCCTGGCGGCGAATGCCGGACGGGCGACGTTCATCACGGCGGACCTGACGGATCCGAAATCCTTCGAGACGCTCGACAGGGACTTCGATCACGTCTACCACCTCGCGGCCGTGAACGGGACCAAGTGGTTCTACGAGATGCCGCAGGAGGTCCTGCGCATCAACACGCTCTCGCTGACGAACGTCCTCGCGTGGATCACGACGCTCGAGAAGAAGCCGAAGCTGTGCTTCACCTCATCGAACGAGGCCTACGCAGGAGCGCTCGCGTCGTTCGACCAATTGCCGATCCCGACGCCGGAGGACGTCCCGCTCGTCATCAGCGATACCTACAACCCGCGCTGGACATATGCGGCGACCAAGCTCATCGGCGAGCTGTTCGTCATCCACTACGCGAAGCGCTACGGGTTCCCGGCCCTCATCGTCCGCCCGCACAACTTCTACGGCCCGCGCGCCGGGTACGACCACGTCATCCCGGAATTCTGCAAGCGTATCCAGGACCGCGTCGACCCGTTCCAGGTCTTCGGGCCGGACGAGACGCGGACGTTCTGCTACATCACCGACGCGGTCAGGGCCATGCAGATGCTGATGGACTCGCCGAAGACCGATGGCCAGCCCGTCGAGACCGTGCACATCGGCAACACGGACGAGATCACGATGCAGGGCTTGGCGGATAAGCTGTTCGCCGTCACGGGGTGGAAGCCGTCGAGGATCGACGTCAAGGAATCCCCCGCAGGCAGCGTGAAGCGACGGCTCGCCGACATCTCGAAGATCGAGTCGATGATCGGCTGGAGGCCCGAGATCCCGCTCGAGGAGGGGCTTAAGCGGACGTTCGACTGGTACGCCCTCCATCCCAAACCCGCGAATAAGGACGCATGAGCCGGATTCTCATCACCGGAAGCGAAGGCAATATCGGCACGTACATCACCGAAGCGGTTCGGCGTCTCTTGCCGGACGCGGAGATCGTCCGCGTGGACCGTACGCGCCGGGTGGACGCGGACGCAGGACTCCATGCAGGCGACCTGCTCGACCCGACATTCGTCCGGACGCTGTTCGAGAAACCTGTCGACGTCGTCATCCACGCGGCCGCGCCGCCCTACAACGCGACGACCTACAGGGAGAACCCGTACGGCGTCTTCCGCGACGACGTACGCCTTTTTTCCAACGTCCTCGAGAACTGCACGCGTGACGTGAAGAAGGTCGTCTATCTCTCGTCCGCCATGGTCTACGAAGGCGTCGAGGAACTCCCGTTCCGGGAAGACGCGACGGACATGTCCCCCGCTCCCCGCTCCCCCTACGGCCTCGCGAAGTACGTGAACGAGCGTGCCCTGAAGTTCCTCCACGCGCAGCACGGAACCGACTACACGATCTGGCGCATGTTCAACGTCGTCTCGCCGCGCGAGGACCATTCGAAGCCCGGCGCGCACGTCTACGTCGATTTCTACCGCAAGCTGTTCGTCGAGCGCGTCCCCGTCCTCGACATCTTCGGCGACGGCACGCAGGTCCGCAGCTTCACCTGGGTCGGGGACGTCGCCGACACCATCGTCCGCCATCTCGACGATGGCCGGACATCGGGTCAGACGATCAACCTCGCCGGTAACGAACCGCACAGCCTGCTGGACCTGAAGGACGCGTTCCTCGACATCGGGATGGCGACCGGCCTCCTGCCCGCGGACTATCATCCGGACGTGAAGACCGGCGAAACCTTTTTCGGCGTCGAGGCCCCGAAACGGATCCCGAGCCTGGAGAAGCTGACGACGCTCGTCGCCGGAGGGTGCGCCACGGACTTCAGGACGTGCTTCGAACGTTTCATCCTCGGCAAGAACCCGACCGTATGACGACCTCCTGCCAGCTCTGCCGATCCGCGGACCTCGTCCCCGTGATCGACCTCGGCCACCATCCGCTCGCGGACACGTTCCTGCCTGCCGACCGGCTCGACCAGGAGGAGACGACCTATCCCCTTCGCGTGCTCCTCTGCCGCGGATGCGGATACGCGACGCTCCACTACGTCGTCCCGCCCGAAGAGCGGTACCAGAAGACCGACTACAGCTACACGTCCGCGAACTCGCCGGTCGCGGTGAAGCATTTCGCGGACATGGCCGAGGACATCGGGACCGTGGCCGGCATCGAGTCCTCCGACCTCGTCGTGGACATCGGCAGCAGCGACGGCACGCTCCTCAAGGCGTTCCGCGACCGTTCCGGCTGCGCCGTCCTGGGCATCGAGCCGGCGCCGAACATCGCGAAGCTGGCCTCGGATGGCGGTGTCCCGACGATCCAGGACTTCTTCGGCGAGTCCGTCGCGGAGCGGATCCTCGCGCAGGGCAAGGCGAAGGCCATCACCGCGAACAACGTCTTCAACCACATCACGGACCTCCCGGACTTCATGACGAACATCGCCAAGGTCCTCGCGGACGACGGGCTGTTCGTGTTCGAGGCGCCCTCGCTCCTGGAACTCGTGCGCCGCCTCGCGTTCGACACGATCTACCTGGAACACGTCTCCTATTTCGGCATCAAGCCGCTCGCGCGGTTCTTCAGAGCGTTTGAGCTATCCATCCGACGCATCGAGACGAACGACTACATGGGCGGGTCCATGCGCGTCTTCGTGGGTAAACGAGCTTCGGACGACGACGTGGTCTCCTCGTTCATCGAAGAGGAAGAAGCGGCCGGCATCTACGACCCCGCGACCTACCGCGTCTTCATGGAGAAGGTCCGGCGGTTCAAGATGGACCTGTGCCGACAGGTCTACGACATCAAGGCGAAGGGCGGGATCATCGTCGCGATCGGCGCGGCGACCAAAGGCAACACCTTGCTGAACACCTGCAAGCTGGACCGCACGGTCCTCGAATGCGTGACGGACAGCTCCCCGCTCAAGATCGGGAAATTCCTGCCCGGCTCGCATCTCCCCATCGTCGCGGACGCGGACATCCCTGCGGACGCGACGCACGGGCTCATCCTGCCGTGGAACATCGGCGCGTTCCTCAAGGACAAACTCAAGCATCTTAATCTCGAATTCATCATTCCTCACATGGACACGCTATGATTTTCACCCATCTCCCCATCAACTTCGAGGACGGCCGCGGCTCCATCCGCGACATCTTCGCGCGCGAACCTAAGGACACCTGCACGATCATCGTATCGAAGAAGGGTGCAGTCCGCGGCAACCACTACCACAAGCAGAGCACGCAATACACCTACGTCGTGAGCGGGCAGCTCACCATGCTCTCGCAGAAGGTTGGCGAGACGGCCATCGAGAAGCACGTGCTGCGCGAGGGCGACATGATGACGCACGGCCCGAACGAGGCGCACGCCATGACCGCGGACGAGGACACGACGTTCCTCGCGTTCGCGGACGGCCTCCGCGGCGGAGAGGACTACGAAAAAGACACGTTCCGGCTGGACGTGCCCCTTCAGGACCTGCCCGCGGCAACGTCCTGAAACAGCTTGCCGAACCGCTCCACGATCATCGCGTCCGTGTACTTCAGGACCTCCTGTCGTCCGCCGGCGATGATGGTCTTCTTCAGTTCCGGATCCGAAAGGCGCTTAAGGTTGTCCGCGAACGACCGCGGATCCCCCTTCTTCGACACGAGGCCGGTCACGCCGTCCTTGAGGAACTCGTCGTAGACCGGGATGTCTGTGCCGAGGACCGGCACGCCGGCCGCGAACGACTCGAACACCGTGAGGCCGAAGCCCTCGTACCGGCTCGGCGCGAGCGTGGCTTCGGCGCGGGCATACAGCCACGCCTTTTCCTCGTTAGAGATGCGGAACAGGAACGTCACCTGATCCGACAGGTCGAGCGCCGCGACACGGTCGATGGCTTCCTGATACTCCTCCGGGCTCGAGCTCGTCACGAACACGAGATGCTTGCGGATCCCTTCCTGCTTCAGCGACGCCAGCGCCTCCACGATCGTGTCCCACCCCTTCCGGCGCTTCACCTGCCCGATGTAGAACAGAAACGTCTCCGGCGGCTCCATGCCTGACGGGAACGACGGTTTCCGTTCGACGACGTCCGGCTTCAGCGGGACACCCCACGGGATCACGATGGAATCGCGCCCCATCTTCTCGCGGACCATGCGACGCTCGAATTCCGTGATGGTGACGAGCACGTCGGCCCGGACCAGCGGGACATGGAACGCGAAATTCTCCCAACAATCCGCGACCGCGCGCGTCCGGAACGCGCAGGACAGGAACGAACGCAAGGTCGTGATGGCTTTCGGCTTAGTGAAGATCGTCTCAAGTGGGTCGTCGCGGTCCCCGACGATGTACGGGTCATGCAGGAATCCGATGACCTGGAAGATGACCTTCGCCCCGACCAACCGCGCGGCCACGTACGCCCCGAGGTTCAGCCAGCTCCGGATGTGGCAGAGCATGACGACCTGCGGCCGCCACGCGAGGATCTGCCAGATGAGCCGCGGCGCGAACCCGACCTTCTGCGGACAGCGGAAGACCCGCACGCCTTTCCGGACCTTGTCGACGTATTCCGGATTGGACCTGATGCGGTACGTGAACATCCGGACGTCGTCTCCCCGCGCCGCGAGTCCCACGGACGCCACGAACTCCGCGAAGACGTCCAGGCGCACTTCCGCGCCGAATGGCGTCACGACCGCGATCTTCATCCTAGAAGCCATAGACATAGACGTTCCCGACCTTACCGAACTCCTCGACGATTCCGATGAGCGTCCTCTCGTCCTCGCTGAGCGGCGTCTCGGACACCAGGACATCCACGCGGTACATACGGATCTGCGCGGCCAGATCCCCTTTCAGGAATTCCGTGTACTCGGTGGCGAGCTCCACCTCTTTCGCGATGAGCCATGCGTCGCGCTCACGGCCGAACAGCGTCTCCCAATCATCGAAGAAATACCCGCGCACTTCTTCCGGATGCGCCTCAAAATGCGCACGGACCGAATCCGCCGTCACGCCGTTCAAGCGAAGGTACACGAAATAATCATGGAGTACGCGTTCCTGCGGAATGCCGGAGAAGACCCAGGTCGTCGCGTATGTATTGCAGTGCGTATAGGACGGAATGATGCGGTTCAGGCGCTCTCCCTGTTCATTCACGAGGACGACGCAGTCCACTGGCTCGTTCGTTTCCAGCCAGGCGAAGAGCGGCGCATCGGCTTGCCTCCCGCGAAAATCAGGAAGCACGGCAGCGGAACTCGTGGCGACACGGAGACCGAACGCCAGCGGAGCGACGATGCCGACGGCCGCGACCACTCCCCACGCCCACCGGATCCTCGGCCGCACAACCTCATGAATCGCGACGAGGCAGACGATCATGCAGAACGGGATGGAATACTGCACGAAGTGATGCGACCAGAGGTCCCGACCCGTGATGACCTGCTGGTTGAACGCGATGACGCTCCCGAGAAGCAGGCTCGCGCAGAAGATCCACCACGGACGCGACGCGATTCCCTTCAGCTTCCGCGTCTTCAGCCATTCGAGAAACGTCAATGCGATGAAGAACGCTAACGACGCGAGTACGACCTTGTTCAAGACCGGCGTGTGCGTGAAGGCGATGCCGTTCTTCGCGGACACGGCACTGCCGTCGCCTAAGCTCATGCTCTGCAGAGCACCAAATAGATACGGCGAAGCTACCACAAGGTCCGCAACACCGGCGACGAATAGGTGTTTTACCATCTTCCAATCCTTCAAGGCCGCGTACAGAATGAACAGGGATAACAGAACCGCAGAACCAATCATCCAACTGAAATAGTAGTTGTACAGCATGACGCCGGAGAGGGCACCTGCCGTGATGAACCATCGCATACGCTTCATCTCAAGCGCATTCTTCACGAGCAGAAGAGACGCGAAGAGCAGAAGCGCTCCGATGATGGGATTCACAAGCCGCGTCCAAAGCGAAAGGTCCATACCTTGGACGGACCCTAAGAGATATCGGATGACGTAGGCGACGTTCGTGAACCCATACCCGAGCGTTACCAACAGTCCCGCAGCAATGGTTGTCACGCGTCCATCGACGTGATTCGGCTCGGACACGAGCCGTCGCGTCATCGCGTAGACGAGGAGGAACAACAGCGCAGGGAACACGAATTTTGTGACGGGGACCACGACATCGGGATTGATGCCTGCCAGCATCGGGAGCGCATAGAAAAACTCCCCGAAGGGATACAGGAACGGACGCGCATCCTTGTACTCTGCGAGAAAGACCGATCCGAGCATCGGATGCCCGTCCACGATTTCGTGGATACGGGCAAGGTAGATATCCTCGTCATCGAGGTACAGGAACGGGATGCCTTGGTAGCTCCCTCCTAGCGCACGGACGGCAAGAACACTCGGCGCCGCGGAAAGCGCGCCGACCACGAGCGCCATGACGAGCGCGAGCCAGTGGCGCTTCAAGACGGCTGGAATCTTCATGACCGTTTCCGCCCGATGAAATAGAACCCGAGCGCGATGTCGTCCGAGACGGCCATGCGGTTGAAGAGCAGGTCGAACACGTGCGCGAACGGGGTGAGAAGGGTCATCCCGACGAGCACCATGACCTCATGCAGACGCTTCGAACCGAACGACAGCGGGATCGCGATCCAGTAGATGAGGATCATGAAGAGGGCCGCCGTGGGTCCGTGCCGCAATCCCGAAGCGACCTCCTCGAATCCTGCGCGCGCCGCGACGAGCCGAAGCCCCTCCAGCGTCCAGCGGTAATAATCGTTCGGCGACGAGTGAAACGGATAGATGAACGGGACGGTGACGAAGCATGTGCCGCCCGGTTTCGTGACGCGCGACATCTCCTGCAACACGGCGTTCGGCTCGTCGATATGCTCGAGGACCGTGACGCACATCGTCTCGTCCACGCTGCCGTCCTTGAACGGCAGATGTCGGATGTCTGCGATGATGTCCACGCCGGGGAATGCGAACATGTCCACGTTCATGGTGCCGGCAAGCTTATCCTGCGTCCCGGCGCCGAGGTTCAGCGTCACATGGCCCGGCGCGGAATACTTCCCGAGGAATTTCTTCGGCGAATATCCCCCGTTCGAGGCGCCGAAGATGCGGATGAGCACGTTATAGAACCACGCGGACCGCTTGAAGAAATTCTTGATGCCGATGAGGATGGAATCCGGGCGGTCCTCGGCCGGATGCGCGGACTGCAGCGTCACGAAACAGAGCCCGTCGCCGATTGCGGGATAGGACGCCCGGCACGACGGACAGGACGCGCCCCGGTCATCGAACACAAGGTCGACGCGGCAGGTCGGGCACCAGACGATTTCAAGGTTGGTCATCATCGGATTTCAGTGTCATCTTGGGCGCGGTATCGCAGGCCGTACGTGTCCCACTGCCAGAGCCGTACGATCCGCTCCTCAAAGTATGCGGAATCCATGAACTCGCCTTCGGGCCGGATCACGACATCATACGCATCCGTGACTTCGGCAGGAGGCGCGGCGTCTTTGCACCAATATGTCATGGAGAGCGGCTTCTGGCCATCCGGAGCAGGCAGGCTGGCCATATACGGATACAGGTCGGATTCGTACGGGAGGCAGGACGACGCGTACGCGAGGAAGGATGCCGAGTCGTGCCAGGCAGGCAGGAGCCGTCCGACGAACAGGACCGATGTGCCTTGCGGAAGCGATCGGACGTATTCCGCGGCCTTCATCTCGACGGGCTTCGCAGAGGCGAGGCGCATCCACTGGATGTCGTTCGCAGACTGGAACAGGAACGCCGCGACCGTCAGGCCGACGATGGCGACCATGAACGGGCGGATGGCCTTGATGCGATCCCATTCCATGGCGACGACGCCCCCGACGGACAGGATCATGAACAGGACAATCGGCATCGAATAGCGCGGCACGAATCCTTGGGAGGACGCGAAGAACGTGAAGTGAACGGCGATGGCGAGGCATACGGCCTGGAACCAGGTCGCCGCGTACAACCGACGGAACGTCAGGCCATATCCCACGAGGAGGACATAGGCGGCCGTGATGAACGGATGATTCAGGACGATGACTTTTACATAGAACCAGAGTCCCGGGAACGACAGGGTCGACCGATATCCCTCGGTCCGCGACATGCGCCACAGACGCAGGTACGGGTCCGGCGCCCATGCCACGAGCGCGGCCATCCCGAGGAGGAGCGCTCCGCAATACCACCCGAACCGGATGAGTCTCGCGCGATCGTGCCGTCGGATCCACCGGACGAGGAACGGAAACCACATGATCTGATACAGCAGGGAAATATAGCTCACGCCGAATCCCGCGAGCGTGAGCGCGGCAAGAGCGACCCAGGGCTTCTTCGATTCGGATTCGTCGGCACGGAGCAGGAACCACGCGGTCCACGGGAGGGAGGCGACGATGAAGATCCAATGGCGGAACTCATGCGAATACTTGAAATAGAAGAAGCTCGTGCCGAGGATCACGGCCGTCACGACCGCGATCCATACGCGTCGCGACGGATTCACGGACGGATGCATGAGGAGGCGCATCGTCCCCACGAGGCCGAGAAGGCCAATGAGGACCGCAATCCAGCGCGCGAGATACAAGACACCGCCCCAGTCGTATGTCACGGCTGCTCGATAGGCATCGGCGGAACGGACGCCAGCCGTGACGGCCTTGATCCCCGCGTCCGCGAGGACGGGCGGCAGGGCCATGACGGAAAGC
>JAZDIB010000017.1:0-38069 GCA_043805355.1 Patescibacteria group bacterium
GCCGCCCTTGCCGCGGCGACCCGTGATGAGCTTCGCGCGTCGCAGGTCGTTCGCGATGTCCTCGAGGAACCCTTGGGAAAGACCTTCCGCCGCCGCCACGTTCTCGAGCGACACAGGTGATTTCGTCGGATACGCCACAGCCAGCGCCGTCATCAACACCAGCCCGTTATGGGCCCGCATCGGCACACGAAACAGCGCCTTCAAACGTCGTGGAGTCTGGTTGTCCATCTATCGAAAGCGTACGTCGGGAAGGGGGGAAGGGTCAAGCGGGTTTAATGGCGCTAGAAATAGGTTCGCGCTCCTGTTGTTTGATGAACTCGTTAAGAAGTTTGCAGTAATCTTCTTGAAGTTTTTTTGAGATTGTTTCAAATTTTAATGGCTTAATCACGCCATCACCATCAGTAATGGCACTGGCTTTGTCCATGAAAAAGCCTTCCGGTGTAGCGAGAAACAGATAGGATTCTTTCCAATACTCACTCATTTTTTTTGCGTCTTTGAGGATATGTTCCGATTTTGGATTCATTTGGTATTTCACCTCAATAAGAGATACTTCGCATTTTTTTGTATTGATTACAACAAAATCTGGAGCGTGCCTTATGGTCTCCATCGTTGCATTTCCCGAAGGGATGACGTGTTGGAGATGTGCCAGTTCAGGCACAAGGTATTCATATCCGAATGGAAGAACGGTGAAGTTTCTTGCTTTGCGAAACATTTCAACGAATATAGTTTCGGCTATTCTTCCTTTTACGAATTTTCGTGAAGAATCGATTGAGGTGACGTTCATATGAATGGAACGATACCATAAACGACCCAAGCGGGTCGTTTATGTATGGCGGGCGCGAAGGGATTCGAACCCTCGATCTTCTCCGTGACAGGGAGACGTGTTAACCGGGCTACACCACGCGCCCACGCGGTGATTTGCCGCAAAAAGGTATCACGCCTCGTCGGCTTGCGCAAGGGGCGGCTCTGTCATTCCCGTGGAGACGGGAATCCAGAAAAAACGAACGGAACGACTCCTCTATTTCGAGGAAATGGGTTCCCGCCTGCGCGGGAATGACAAAGGGGGTCTGACGAAAGAGATGCGTTGATTTTACGGGCGATATCGGCTACTGTCGGCACATATGAAACATCTCCTCGCCATCGCCCTCTCCGCGTCGCTGTTCGGCGCAGGGTGCATGTCCAGCCCTGTCTTGGACTTTGAGCCGCAGACCCAGGCCCCGGTCCCGTCCGAAGAGACGACCGAGACGGTCGCTCCGCAGGCGGAAGAAGCGACGACCACCATCCAGGCGCCGACCGCCACGGAACAGCCGGCGGCGACCTCGCCCACGCCCGCCACGACCAAACCGTCCACGATCAAGCCCACGCCGAAGCCGGTCGTGAAGCCGCCGTCACAGATCGTCGGGAAGGTCTACGTCACCATCACGGATACGGGATTCCAGCCGCAGACCGTCGCTGTCTCGCCGGGCGACACGGTCGTCTGGACGAACAAGGGGACGTCGAACCACACGGTCGCGTCCAACGGCGCGCTCATCTACGATTCAGGCAACATCCCGGTCGGCACGTCCTGGTCGCGGGTCTTCCCGGCGGCCGGAAGCTACGGCTACCACGACGGCGCGCATCCGGCGCTGGGCGGCACGGTCGTCGTCCGATAACCGAACCCGTCCGACATTCACGCCATCCGGAGACGCTCCGCGATGGCGTGTTTCAGGTCGTCCAAGCCGCTGCCGTCGAGGCATGAGACGAACGTCGGCATCATGTCGGCGTAATGTTCGGAGATGGCTGCGCGGTCGAGCTTCGAGGCCGTGTCCATCTTGTTGAAGACGTAGATGCGCGGCGTTGCCGTCACGCCGAGATGCTTCAGGATGTCCTCGACCTCGGCGATCTTCTCGTGCAGATGCGCGTCGCCGGCGTCGATGACGTGGAGCAGGAGGTCGGCTTCGACCGTCTCGTCGAGCGTGGAGCGGAACGCGGAGATGAGGCTCGGCGGCAGGTCCTGGATGAAGCCGATGGTGTCGGAGAGGAGGATGGAGAGGGGCATGACCGTGGGGTCGTCGTTCGGCAGCCACAGTTTCGAGACACGCGTGTCCAACGTCGCGAAAAGCGCATCCGCGACGAGCGCCCCTTTCTTCGTCAACGCGTTCAGGAGCGACGACTTGCCGGCGTTCGTGTAGCCGACGATGGACGCGGTTGGGAGCCCGAGCCGTTCGCGCCGGGCGCGATGCACGCCGCGGGAACGCGCCGCCTTCTCCAATTCCTTCTTCACCTGCCGCTCCTGGTCCGCGAGGTGGCGCTTCATGATCTCGGTGTTCGTCTCGCCCAAGCCGCGCGTGCCGATGCCGCCGGCCTGCTGGGACATCTCCATGCCCATCCCGAAGATGCGCGGTCCCATGTGCTTGATGGCCGCGAGCTTGATCTGCAGTTTGGCCTCGGCGGTCGACGCGTGCTTCTGGAAGATCTTGAGGATGAGGTCCACGCGGTCCCAGGCCGCCATCTTGTGCGGACGCAAGGCCTCCTCCAACGCGAAGAGTTGCTTCGGCTTGAGCAGGTTGTTCACGATGAGGATGTCGGCGCGCTCCTCCTTCGCGATGCGGAGGATCTCCTCCAGCTTGCCCGAGCCGATGAACGTCTTGTAGTCCGGCTGGCTCCGCTTCTGGAGGAGCTTCACGATGACGATGCCGCCGAACGTCCGCGTCAACGATTCGAGTTCCGTGATGCGCCACGCAGCCATGTCCCGGTCCATGTCGGGCGGGATGACGTCGATGAGGATGGCACGAGGCGCGCGGGAGGTGATGTGCATGTCTCGAGTATGACATGTCGCGATACGGAGGCAAGCGTACGGCACGTCATCGGTAACCCTTCGACGAGCTCAGGGAAAAATTTCTTTTTCGCGTCCCGAGGTCATCCGAGGGATCTTCCAGACAGCCGCAGCCCGTCCGATATGCCGCTGCGGCTCGCTTGAAGATCCTTCGACTCGCCTGCGGACAGGCTCGCTCAGGACGCGAAGTATTTCGATAATGGGACGCAGGGATTCCTCATCCGGTGACAGGAAACGTTGGTTCCTGTATGGTGGAAAGCATATGAAACCCTGGAGAATCTATGCGGCGCTCGTCGCGATCGTGGTGGTGTTCGGCGGGGGATTGCTGCTCGGATGGCGGCTGTTCCGGCCGGTGGAGTCGACGCGCACCGTGAACGCGCAGGTCATTCTCACGGCGCTCCGCGACCGGGGGTTCCTCGTGACGCAGACGTACGTGTTCGACCAGCCCGTCACCATCGAGAAGACGTCGGGGAGCGCGTTCAAGGATTTCTTTTTCGGGCAGACTATTACGGCGCGCGGTGCCATGGAGGTGAACCTCGGCATCGACCTCGCGAAGGTCTCGGAGTCGGACATCGCGGTCGACGGCGACACCATCACGGTCACGGTCCCAGCCGCGTCGCTCTTCAACGTGCGGCTCCTCGGGCCCATCGATGTCGAGAACAAGCAGGGCATCCTGAAGCGCGTCCTCCAGAACGAGGACGGATACAACGAGGCGCTCACCGAGCTCTCCAAGATTGCGGAGGAGACGGCGACCAGCTCCGAGTTCATGACGCGCGCCACGGACCGCGCCAAGGAAGAAGTCAGCCGACTCGTCGGCTATGTGGCGCAGGGGAAGACGGTGAACGTGGTGGTGAGATAAAATTTTCCATCTTCCTTTTTGCCACATCGCAAAAGGAAGCGAAAAAAGATGTTGGGGGCGGCAGAACTCGCTCAACGCGAAGGCTTTTCGATTTATGGCCTTCGCTATATCGCTCAGACAGGCTGGCGCCCCCAAACCCCGGGGGAGAGGTCACCTGTTTTTTGCGGTGGCCCAGGTCCAGCGGATGTGTGGGGCGTTGGGGGCGACGGTCTTCAGATGCGCGAGCGTGAGAGGGTCGTTGCAGTAGCCGCAGCCGAAATCGAGGTTGAGGTCCGCTTTCAGTTTTGCGATGAGGCGTTCGCGTTCGGCTTTCGCGATGATGGACGCGGCGCCGACGGTCCGGTCGTTCGTGTCGGCGTGATGCTCGGCGCGGAGACGTTCCCTGTCGTCCCAGCCGCTCGCGACGAAGAGCTTCTCGCGGAACGCCGGTGCGTTGATACTCGGCGCGTCCACGAGCGCATACGTCTCGCGGTCGCCGAATTCGTCCATCGCGTCGCGGAGGCATTCGGCCATGCATTCGAGTTCGAGGCCGTTCAGGGTCCGGCTCCGGTCGCGGACCGCCTCGTCGATGGCCGGTGGCATCATGACCTTCAGCTGGAACCAGCATCGTTCCTTGATGGCCTCCGCGAGCGCGTCGCGGTGATGCGCGGGGACGAGCTTGGAATCGCGGACATTCTTCGACCAGAACCAGCGTCGGTCCGATGCGGTCGCGGCGACGATGGCGACCACAAGCGGACCGATGACGCATCCGCGCCCAGCCTCGTCGATCCCGATGGACATCGCGTCCCGCGCCCGTGTCGACATGTCGGCATGGTGCCGGGAATGGTCGCTCGTGTCACTATTTTATCTGTCACCCCCGCGGAGGCGGGGGCCCAGAAAGAAACGCGCGGCCTTCTGGGTTCCCGCCTTCGCGGGAATGACAGGGGGGATGCTTGCGTAAAAACCCTGATTTTGCTACTATTTCGCCATATGAAAGTCATTTATTGCAGGAGTTTCGGATTGGACTGCAACGCAAAAATGAAAGGCCGGACCATCGATGACGCGGTGAATGCGGCCATCAACCATGGCGTCAGCATGCACGGTCAGGTCCTGAAGGAACTCCAGACGCCCGAAAAACGCGAGGAAATCGCGGCGAAAGCCGTCGAGGAACCGGACGACTTGCGTCCGAGCGTGTAAACTCATCACTCAAACCTATGAACCAAGCACTCCTTTTCGCTCTCATCGCCGCGGCCATCGCGCTCGGATGGGGCGCGTTCCTCGTCCGTTGGGTCCTCAAGCAGCCGACCGGTGAAGGCAAGATGGTCGAGATCGCGAAGGCGATCCAGGAAGGCGCGCAGGCGTACATGAAGCGCCAGTACCGGACCATCGCCATCATCGGCGCCATCGTCTTCGTGGGACTCTGGATTCTGCTCGGCCGGAACATCGCGGTCGGGTTCGCGGTCGGCGCCGTGCTCTCCTCGCTCGCGGGCTTCATCGGCATGTCGGTCTCGGTCCGCGCGAACGTGCGGACGACCGAAGCGGCGAAGAAAGGCATCGCGGAAGCGATGGACGTCGCGGTCAAGGGCGGCACCGTCACGGGCCTTTTTGTCGTCGGCCTCGGACTCCTTGGTGTCGCGGGGTTCTATGGCCTCACGCACGATCTGAAGGCACTCGTCGGGCTCGGGTTCGGCGGCTCGCTCATCTCCGTGTTCGCGCGGTTGGGCGGCGGCATCTTCACCAAGGCGGCGGACGTGGGAGCGGACCTCGTCGGCAAGGTCGAGGCAGGCATCCCGGAGGACGACCCGCGCAACCCGGCGGTCATCGCGGATAACGTCGGCGACAACGTCGGCGACTGCGCCGGCATGGCAGCCGACCTCTTCGAGACCTACGCGGTCACGGCGGTCGCGGCCATGCTGCTCGGCCACCTCGCGTTCCCGAACAACGAGAAGATCGTCCTGTTCCCGCTCGTGCTCGGCGGCATCAGCATCATCACCTCCATCATCGGCACGCTCTACGTGAAGCTCGGTCCGGGCAAGAACATCATGGGCGCGCTCTACAAGGGGCTCTTCGTCGCGGGCGCCCTCGCGGCCGTCGCGTTCTGGTATGTCGCGCAGCAGTTCTTCCCGGCGACCGGCTTCATGAGCGCGACGAAGGTGACGGAAGCGGCCCTCATCGGCCTCGCGGTCGCGGCGCTCATGGTCGTCATCACCGAATATTACACGTCCACCAAGTACAAGCCGGTCCAGGATATCGCCAAGGCGTCGGAAAGCGGGCACGGCACGAACGTCATCGCCGGCCTCGCGATGAGCATGAAGTCCACGGCGCTCCCGGTCATCGCCATCGCGGCGGCCGTGCTCCTCTCGTACGGCGCGGCAGGGCTCTACGGCATCGCGATCGCGGCCATGGCCATGCTCTCGCTCACGGGCATCATCGTCGCCATCGACGCGTACGGACCCATCACGGACAACGCCGGCGGCATCGCGGAGATGGCCGGCCTCCCGGAGAGCGTGCGCGAGGTGACGGATCCGCTCGACGCGGTCGGCAATACCACGAAGGCCGTCACCAAGGGCTACGCCATCGCGTCCGCCGGGCTCGCGGCGCTCGTGCTCTTCTCGGCCTACACGCAGGAATTCGCGAACCTCGGCAAGCACCTCGTGTTCACCCTGGAAGATCCGAAGGTCATCGTCGGCCTCTTCATCGGCGGCCTGCTCCCGTATCTCTTCGGCGCGTTCGCCATGGAGGCGGTCGGCAAGACGGCCGGCGCGGTCGTGGAGGAAGTCCGTCGTCAATTCCGGACCATCTCGGGCATCATGGAAGGCACGGCCAAGCCGGACTACGGCGCATGCGTGGACATCGTGACCAAGGCGGCCATCAAGCAGATGATCGTCCCGGCGCTCCTGCCGATCGCGGTGCCTATCCTCGTGGGCTGGCTCCTCGGGCCGGTCGCGCTCGGTGGCGTGCTCGTCGGTTCCATCGTCACGGGCCTCTTCGTCGCCATCTCGATGACGTCGGGCGGCGGCGCGTGGGACAACGCGAAGAAATACATCGAATCCGGCCACTTCGGCGGCAAGAAGTCGTTCGCGCACCAGGCCGCGGTGACGGGCGACACGGTCGGCGACCCGTACAAGGACACGGCGGGTCCGGCCATCAACCCCATGATCAAGATCCTCAACATCGTGGCCCTGCTCATGGTGGCGATGATGGTTTGAGGCATGGCCGACATCATCGACCCGCGGCATGAGGCGCTCTGCGAGCATCTCTTCCGACGCGCTTGCGGCGTGCTGGGTATGCCCGGGTTCGAGATGAGGCCGCTCCGGCGTCGCGTACGCGGCCGCGGGAAGTTGCGGTCGTACGCGCTCGGGTACACGAAGCTCGGCGTGAAGTCCATCACCATCGACCTGTACACGCCGCGCACCATGAAGGCGCGAAAGATGGACGCCATCCTCCGCGTCATCTGCCACGAGCTCGCGCACCATCAACAGCCGCCGCGTATCCTGCGGTCCTGGTTCCGTGCCGTGCGCATGATCCATCATCCGGCGTTCTGGCAGCAGGTGAAGAAGAACGTGGAGCTGCTCAAGAAGGACGAGATGCTTGGACCGTTGTTCTCGAACGCATTATGACGACCATACGAAACTTCCGCGTCACGCGGACCGAGACCGTCGCCCCAGGCATGGCGCTCCTCACGCTCGAACCGGCCGACGACGCGCCGATGTTCCCGTTCCTTGCAGGGCAGTTCGTGATGCTGCGCGTGAACGCACCGGAAGTGATGACGATCAGGCGTTCGTATTCCATCGCGTCGCCGCCGTCCGCGTCCGCGTCGTCGTTCGAGGTCGCGGTGAAGGGGGTGGGCGAGACGTCGCGTCTCATCGTCGGGTCGAAGGTCGGCGACACGCTGGGCGTGCAGGGTCCGTTCGGGAAATTCACGCTCGATACGTCGGACGCGCCCCTTGTCCTCATCGCCGGCGGCATCGGCATCACGCCCATCCGCAGCATGCTGCTCGAGCTCGCGGGCCGCGGATTCGAACGCGACGCATGGCTCTTCTATTCGTGCCGCTCGCTCGCGGACATGCCGTTCGAGCAGGAGTTTCTCGACCTGGCGGTCGCACGACCGCGGTTTCGGTTTGTTCCCATCCTCACGCGCGAGACGCTGGACGGATGGAGCGGGGAGACGGGGCATCTCGATGCCGGGATGCTGAAGCGCCATGTCCCGGACCTGACCTCCTGCCGGTTCTACGCCTGTGGACCCACGGACCTGGTGGATGCGGCCAAGACGATGCTCGACGCCGAGGGAATCGACCCGAACGCGTCGTTCCGGCAGGAGATCTTCGGATGACCGGGGCCTCTTGTCATCGGAGGGGGATTCGTATACGATAGCGTCGCTTTCGAACGGTTTCCCGACGACCAATAGGCGCGTGTAGCTCAGGTGGTTAGAGCGTCACACTGATAATGTGAAGGTCCCAGGTTCGAGTCCTGGCACGCGCACCATAACGAAGAACCCCCGACGAGGGGGTTTTCGTATGGTCGGGCTGGCGGGACTCGAACCCACGACCCCCTGCTCCCAAAGCAGGTGCGCTACCAACTGCGCTACAGCCCGAAGCGCGTCAATCCTAACCGAAAACACGACGCTCGTCGAGCCCCATGCTCTGTCGTTCCTGCGAAGGCAGGAACCCCTCGGAGGGATTCCCGCCGTCGGCACGTCGCCTCCGCGGGAATGACAGAGTGGTGAGGGTCGAAATTGCACATTCCGACGTAATCGCTTATCATGCGGCCACAATTCACGCGGGTATCGTATAGTGGCTATTATGCGACCCTTCCAAGGTTGAGAGGCGGGTTCGATTCCCGCTACCCGCTCCAACAGAAGCATGACCCGGACGGGTCGTGTTTCGGTTCCGGCGTCTTGCCACGCCCGCTGTTCCGCGCTATCCTTTCCTCGCTTGTCGTATGGACTTTACCGTTCAGGAAATCGTCATCCGCCTCGTGGCGGCGACCGTGCTTTCGGGCCTTATCGGCATGGAGCGCGAGTTCCGGCAGAAGCCTGCCGGCATCCGCACCAACGCCTTGATCGGCCTCGGGTCCGCGCTCATGACCCTCGCCGGGCTGTTCATCGCGGAGCAGTGGCCCGACACGACGGATCCGAGCCGGATCGCCTCCGTTGTGGTCCAAGGCATCGGATTCATCGGCGCCGGGGCCATCATCCAGGCGTCGGGCTCCATCCGCGGCCTCACGACGGCCGCGACCATGTGGGTCTGCGCCGGCATCGGCATCCTGACGGGATTCGGGTTCTACGAAGCCGCGCTCATCTCCACCATCATCGTGCTCGTGCTCCTCGCCGTGTTCGGTCCGCTGGACGCGAAGCTCATGGGGCATGAGGAAGGGGAGAATGGTCACGTCCTGAAACCGAAAAGAACGAAGAGACATTCGCCGAGGTAGCTCAGTGGTAGAGCGAAGGACTGAAAATCCTTGCGTCGCCAGTTCGATCCTGGCTCTCGGCACCATGGAAAACGCGTTTGGCGAAAGTCAGACGCGTTTTTCAATAGACGACGGTGGGCGACATCCGATGGCCGTCGTCCGACTCGGGTTTTTCCGCTTCCCAAGCGCGTTTCCGCGTGTTACATCTGATGCATAGAAACGTATGCGAATCGGGATTGACGCGCGGATGATGACGCCCAAGGCGACGAGAGGCATCGGCCGCTACGTCGAGGAACTCGTGCGCGCCTTGCTCGCGGTCGCGCCGGAGCATCGCTACGTGCTCGTGACGCGTCGGCCCATCCATCCGTTCTCGGCGCATCCGTCCGTCGAGACGGTGGTCGCGGACGTGCCGTGGTACGGACTCGCGGAGCAGACGCGGATGCCGTTCGTGCTCGCGTCGCTCAAGGCGGACGTCGTGCATGTGCCGCACTGGAACGTGCCGGTCGCGTACGGCGGGCCGCTCGTCATCACCATCCACGACCTTCTCCTGCGTCATGAGCCGATGAGCGCGCGTATCTCGACGCGGCATCCCGCCATCGCGTCGGTGAAGCGGTTCGGGTACCGCATGGCGCTCGCGACCGCCATTCGTCACGCGAAGAAGATCCTCGTGCCGACGCGGTTCACGGCCGACGACCTGACGCGGCTGTATCCGAAGGCGGCCGGCAAGGTCGTCGTGACGGGTGAAGGCATGGGCCGCCGCAACATGTTCCCGCCGAACCCGCCGCGCCAGCCGGCCAGCTCGAACTATCTCCTGTACGTCGGGTCCGCGTATCCGCACAAGGGACTCGACCTTCTCATCGAGGCGTGGCCGCGGCTCGAGCTCGAACATCCAGATTTGCATCTCAAGATCGCGGGCTCCGAGGACGTGTTCATGCGTCGGATGCGGGATACGGTGCGGGACGCGAAGCTCTCACGCGTGGAGTTCCTCGGGTACGTCCGCGACGAGGAGCTCCTGAAGCTGTATCGCGAGGCGCTCGCGCTCGTGTTTCCCTCGCGGTTCGAGGGGTTCGGGCTCCCGCCGCTCGAGGCGATCCAGGCCGGATGTCCGGTCGTCTGCTCGGATGCCGCGGCCCTGCCGGAAGTCCTCGGGAACGACGGCGCATTCTTTTTCCCGTCGGGCTCCAAGGATGGTATACTTCGGGCCATCGAGACCGTCCTTCAGGATCCCGAGGCCGCGCGCCGGAAAGCGGCGGCCGCCTTGCCCGAACTGCGCCGACGACACGATTGGTCCCTTGCGGCAGAATGCACCCTTGAGGCGTACGCCTCCCTTCATCCATGACGCCTTCGTCCGTCCAACCTTCGACCGATCTCGAAGCGCTTCTCGCGGGCGTCTTGGAACAGGATGGCGTGACGATGCTCTCGGCCGACGGCGTCCGCCGCCGCGCGAAGCGCCTCAAGAAGCACCGCCCTCCGACGGTCGCGACGCCGTCCGTTTTTTTCGATACCGCGCCGGTCCCGAACGTCGACGAAGTCGCGGCGCTCGACCGGGCCATCGTGAACTGCCAGGTCGCGACGGTCGAAGGCCACACGGAACGCGACATCGCCATCTCGGTCACGGAACGTCCGCGGAGCGCCTACGTCCTCTCGCTGCGGGAATCGTTCGCCGCGGCGGCGCGGGTGGCGCCGGACGACGCGCATGTCTCGCCGCAGGAGGCGTACGTCTCCGGCCATGTCCCGCCGCACGCCGTCCGGGACTCGAGCGTCTACGGCACGCTGACGCAGGACCTCTGCCTCGAGGGTATCGACCCGCATGATTTTGCGCGGCAGTTCACCCCGGCACATTTCCATCTGTCGTATCAGGCGGTGTACGGGCCGTTCGACAGGATTCGGTCGTTCCTCCGCTCCTCGGCTTCGGACGTCGTCTCGCTCTTCCAGCGCGTGGAGCGCGTCGAGCGGTACGTGGCGGACGAGGTGGAAGGCACGCTTCAGGTCATCGATGTCCGTCGGTTTTCCCCGGTCCGCGCCCTTGTCGGGTTCGTGGTCATGCTCCTCGTCGTGACGTTGCCGGCCAATGCGGTCGTCCTGGTCCGGAGCATGAGCGCGACAGGCGGCGCCGCCGAAGGCGCAGGGAACATGGCGCTGGCGGACCTGACTTCGGCGAAGGACGCCGGCAACCTGCCGGGCACCATCGATTCCCTCAAACGCGCCTCCGCGCGGTTCCGCGAGGCGGACGCCCTGCTCGGGGATTCCTATGCCATCGCCATCGGCCTCGCCTCGGTCGTCCCGGAGAAGGTCCGCTCGGCGCGTGCGCTCCTCGAGGTCGGCGACAAGTCGAGCGAGGCGGCGCGGCTCCTCGCGCTCGCGTTCGACAAGGTCTTCCGCGACCCGTCGCGTAGCCTCGACGAGCGCCTCGACGTGCTCGCGACGTATGCCCGCGGCGTCCTGCCGCTCCTCTCGGACGCGAGCAAGGCCGCGGCGGACGTCGACGTGAGCCAGCTTCCCGAGGATAAACGCGAACAGTTCACCATCCTCGCCGAGCGTCTCGACAGGGCGACGGCGTCGGTCCGCGAGTTCGCGGGCTTGGCCGAGTTCATGTCCATCCTCTCCGGCAAGGAAGGCATGCGGAATTATCTCCTCGTCTTCCAGAACCAGACCGAGCTCCGGCCGTCGGGCGGCTTCATGGGATCGGTCGCCGAACTCACGCTCGACCGCGGCAAGATCACCGGACTCCGCGTCCCGCCGGGCGGCACATACGACCTGAAGGGTCAGCTCCTCGCACACGTCATCTCGCCCGAACCCCTGCACCTCATCAACGCGCACTGGCAGTTCCAGGACGCTAACTGGTCGCCTGATTTCCCGACGACCGCCGTCAAGATCCGATGGTTCTGGAGCAGATCCGGCCAGCCGACCCTAGACGGCGTCATCGCGGTGAACGCCTCGTTCATGGAGAAGATCCTCGAGGTGACCGGCCCCATCGAGATGCCCGCGTACGGCAAGACCGTGGACAGCTCCAACTTCCTCATCGAGACGCAGAAGGCGGTCGAGGTCGAATACGACAAGGAGGCGAACACGCCCAAGAAGTTCATCGGCGACCTCGCGGACGCGCTCCGCGAACGGACCAAGGCGTTCGGACAGGAGGAATGGATGCAGGTGGCGATGCTCGTGTCCGAGAGCCTGACGACAAAGGATATCCAAGTCGCGCTGTTCGACCCGGAGGAGGAGACACTGGCGAAGCGGTACGAATGGAGCGGCACGCTGAAGCAGACGGACGGCGACAGCCTAGCCATCATCGAGGCGAACGTCGCTGGGCAGAAAACGGACGGCGTCGTGACGGAGCGCGTGGAGCATCTCGCGGACGTGCAGGCGGACGGCGGCATCGAGGACCGCGTCACGCTCGTGCGGACGCACACGGGCACCAAAGGCGAGCTGTTCCGCGGCGTCAGGAACGTGACGTACGTGCGCTTTTTCGTCCCGCTCGGCAGCGAGCTCGTAGAGGCGTCCGGATTCGAGGCGCCGTCGGCGGAGCTCTTCAAGACGCCGGATGACGACTACGTCGCGGACGTCGACGTCGCGGCCGTGGAGCGGACGACGCGGAAGGGCGCGGGCGGGATGGACGTCGCGACGGACGGCGACCGGACCGTGTTCGGAGGATGGCTTCAGCTGGACCCGGGCATGAGCCAGACCGTGACCCTGCGCTATCGTCTCCCGTTCACGGCCATGGACATCCGGTCCAAGCTCGCCGCCTCGCCGGAGTCCGACGGGGAGACGCCGCGCGCGGCCTACTCGCTCCTGCTCACGAGCCAATCCGGGAAGACGTCGCGGCGCATCGTCTCGACCGTGCGGCTGGCGGAGCCGTGGTCCGTCGTGTGGTCGCGCGGCGCGTCCTCGGCGGACCAGCGATCCCTCACGACCACGGAGACATGGGACCGCGACCGCGTCGTCGCCGCGCTCATCACCAACACGAACGTCCAGAACGAAATCCATGAGCAGCAAGAAGCATCCCGACCCGCAGCCGACACCCCGTGAGGAGGTCGGGACGCAGGAGCCTGGATCTCCGGGCGAGGCATCGACCGAACAGGTGATGCCGGTCGTTCCTGATGCGAAGGCGGCGGCGATGGGGCATGAGGAGGATGTCGAGCGGAGCCTAGAGGCCATCTATCAGGACGAGGGCGGTGCCATGCCGGACCTCACCAAATTCGAACCCGTGAAGTCGCGGTGGTGGGTCTATGCGCTGGCGGCTGGCGCGGCGTTCGCGCTGGTGCTTGTCGCCGCGGCGTGGATCGGATTCTCGTTCTTCAACCCGTTCAAGGGATTCTCCGGGCAGGGGCTCGCCATCGCCATCGAGGGGTCCGAGCATGTCGTCATCGGCTCGGAGACGACCTATTTCATCAACTACCGCAACCGGACGTCCGACCCGCTCGCCGCCGCGGACCTGCGCGTGACCTTCCCGTCGGATTTCGTGGTCACGTCGCTCGAACCGCCGCCGAACGAGGAGGGCGGCATGAGCTGGCGCATCGGGTCCATGCCCGTGGACGGTAGCGGCACCATCACGGTCCGCGGCGTGTTCACCGGCGCGCTCGGGACGCAGAGCGCCATCCAAGTCGTCGGGTCCTATCGTCCGGCGACGTTCAACAGCGATTTCGAGGCGCTCGCGACCAAAGCGCTTGTCTACGACGAGAGCGTGCTCACCGGAGTCCTCTCCGTTCCCGTGAAGGTCATGCCGGGCGACCAGGTCGAGATCGCATACGCGGTCACGAACGGCGGCAAGGATCCCATCGAAGGACTGGAGGCGCGGTTCACGTTCCCCGAAGGGTTTCAGCGGGAGGCCGCGGGCACGGATGCCACGGACGGCCGCGAAGTCCGCATCCCCTTGGGGACGCTCGAGGCGAACGCGAGCACGACCGTGAAGATCAGAGGAGCGTTCTCCTCCGGTGTCTCGGGTGATGCGACGTTCATCGCGGAAGCCGGTCGACCGGTGTCGGACGGGACCTTCCTGCCGAACCAGCGGACGGAATCCACGGTCACGGTCCTGGCAGGCGACCTCTCGCTGAAGCTCGTCGTGAACGGGACGGACGGCGACACGACCCTCCAATACGGCGGCGCGCTCCGGTTCGGCGTCGGTTACGAGAACATGGCGGCCGAGGATCTGAAGGACGTAAAGCTCCGGCTCCGGTTCGAGCCCATCGCGACCTCCACGGCAGGCATGGCGTATGTCGATTGGAAGACGTACGACGACAACGCGAGCGGGACGCGCTCCGGGGATATCGTGACGTGGGGCGCGAAACAGATTCCGCTGTTCACGGCCCTGCGGCCGAAGGAGGAGGGGATGATCGACGTCTCGGTGCGCGGGGTGCCGGCGGCGAACGGGACCTCCACCCTCGCGTTCCGCGCCATCCTCGAAGCGGACATCGGTTCCGTCGGCGACACGCCGGTCCATCGGACCATCCACGCGACGCCCATCGTCATCCGCTACCTCACGGACGCGGACATCTCGGTCGAGGCGCGCTACTTCTCCGAGGAGGGGGCGCCGCTCGGTTCCGGCTCCCTGCCGCCCAAGGTCGGCGAGACCACGACGTACCGCATCCACTGGCGCATCGCGAAGCGTTTCCATGAACTGAAGAACGTCACGGTCACGGCCGTCCTGCCGAAGATCGCCTCGTGGCCCGGGAACTCGGTCGCGGACGCGGGCGAGGTGACGTATGACGCAGGCACGCGAACCGTGACCTGGACCCTGAACCGCATGCCGGAAGGCGTCGGCGTAGCGAACGTGGACTTCGACGTGGCCATCACGCCGACCGCCGCCGACGCGGACCGCTTCGCCCAACTCGTCGGCGAGACACGCCTCGACGCGACCGACGTCTCGCTCGACCAACCCGTCTTCCGCACCTGGCCCGCCCTCACGACCGACCTCGAGAACGATGAGGGGGCTCAAGGCAAGGGCGTCGTCAGAAAGTAGTTGGTCGATGTGAGGTTCGCGTCGGTACCCCTTCGACAAGCTCAGGGAATATTTTTTGATATTCGCATCCTGAGCGAGTCCGTATATACTTTCGCGTCCTGAGCGAGCCTGTCCGCAGGCGAGCCGAAGGAACTTCCAGTCAGCCGCAGCGGCATGTCGGACGGGCTGCGGCTCGTTTGAAGATCCCTCGGATTACCTCGGGACGCGAAGTCGTTTGATGTCGGGACGTGAAGATCTTTTCGACGATGGAGACTCGGGGTCATTGACCGGAGGCCGGATAACCGATATATTCACGCCGCATCGCGCGCCCTTAGCTCAACGGATAGAGCACCGGTCTTCGGAACCGGCAATGGGGGTTCGATTCCCTCAGGGCGCACCATACGAAAAATACCCCGATGGAAGGGGTATTTTCGATGATTAGTTCCTATTTCAGGCGGATCACTCTTCGGAGAAGTAATCTACATCGATCCTTTTGATTTCGTAGGTATTGGTGGTCTGTAGACCCAAATTAAACTCGAACATCAGTTGCGTCAATTTTTCTCCGTCGATGAGAACGACTTTATGATTGACGGTCTCAATATACTCTTTTGCATCTTTTGTAAAATCGGAAGTTGTCAGGAAGACACCTTTCGTCGCCTTCTTCCCGACGAGGCTTCCGACAAAATTCCGGATTTCCTTTGAACCAACGACACCCTCCCACCTCTTTGCCTGAAGGTAGATTACATCAAGGCCGAGCCTGTCTTCTTTGATAATGCCGTCAATGCCACCATCCCCGCTTTGGCCGATAGCCTCTCCCGCATCGATTCTTGAGCCGCCGTATCCCATTTTTAGAAGGAGTTCGACGACCAATTTCTCGAAGAATTTCGGAGTACAGTTCTTGATATTCGTGAGGATGTCTTGAGCGAGATCGTCTCGAATTTTTTGATATCCGAGTTCGATGAATTCTTGAGGCGTTGGCGCATCGATTTCATCGACTTGGGTTATCCATCCATGCTCTGTTACCCTTTCCTTTTTTTTGGTTTTAAATTCAAGAAATTGTGGAAAGCGTGTTAAATATTTAGCGTCGATACGCTTCGGTTTTGAATCCAGCACTTTGATCCCTTCGTCGGAAATTTGGAAATATGAGCGTTTTGTCGTATTCAATAAACCAGCTTTTTTTAGGTACGTTCGAGCCCAGCCGACACGATTTTCAAAAACATATTGCTGTCCACTAGGGAGCAGCTCAGTTTTTTCGGCGTCAGACAATCCAAATTTTTCGGAAAGGCCGTCGATCGCTTCTCGGATTGAGTGTTCCTTTTTATCTGAGGCAAGTTCCAGTATCGGAAGCATCAATGATTGATAATCTGGTATGGCCATATTTCGAATAGGTTAAAAAATGACAATCATTCCGCCTTCACGTTCCACCCCTTCGCCTCCAAGCCCGCCTCGGCGGCGGCGACCTGTGCTTCCTGTTTGGATGTGCCTCGGCCGACGGCGATCATCTCCTTCTCGACGAACAGGCCGACCGTGAATTCCTTGTTGTGGTCCGGGCCGGTCTCGGACATGACCTTGTAGGTCGGGGTGACGCCGAGCATCTCCTGCGCCGTCTCCTGGAACCGGCTCTTCGGATCCACGTACAGGAGGTTCTTCAGGATGAACGGCAGATGCGAGAGGATGTGGCCTTTGATGAACTTCGTCGCGGCGCCCATGCCTCCGTCGAGATAGATGGCACCGATGATGGCTTCGATGGCGTTCGCGAGGATGTACATCCGCGCCTTCGAATGCGCGTCGCGCGCCTCGCCCTTGGAGAGGAGGAGGAACTCCTCGAACTCGAGCTGGTTCGCGATGCCGGCGAGCGTCTTCGCGTTCACGAGCGCGCTGCGCCAGGTCGTGAGCTCGCCCTCGGGGTTCGCGTAGGTCAGGTACAGGTGTTCGGTCACGATGACTTCGAGGACCGCGTCACCGAGGAATTCGAGCCGCTCATTGTGCGCGTACGGGAAATCCGAATGCTCGTTCAGGTACGAACGGTGCGTGATGGCCTGGATGAGGATGCTTTTGTCCTTGAAGACATGCCCCAAACGTTCCTCGAGGGGCGAGAGGTCTTGCGTGTGTTCCATGCCGATGTCGATCGAAGTGGATTAGTCCTGTTTTAGTTCTTTCGGTTTGTCCGAGTCTTTGATGATGCCCTGTTCGGTCTGGTTGCGGTAGACCGCACCGAGCACGCCGTTCACGAACTTGCCGGACGATTCGCCGCCGAACGTCTTCGCGAGCTCGATGGCTTCGTTGATGGCGACCTTGGACGGGATGTCGTCGTTGTACATCAGCTCGAACGTCCCGATGCGGAGCACGTTGCGGTCCACGGTCGTGATCTTCTCGAGCGGCCAGTCCGGGGCGAACTTCGTGATGGTCGCATCGATGTCCGTCTTATGCCCCAAGACGCCCGTCACGATGCTGCGGGCGAAGTCCTTCTCGTCGAGCTCCTGCGCGAATTCCTCGAGGTCCCGTTCGATGATCTCTTTCGCATCCTTCCCGCCACGATGAAAATCCCACTCGTAGAGCGTCTGGAGCGCGACGGCGCGGGCGAGATGGCGGTTTGACATACAAGGTGCGGGTCGAGGCCGAGGTTATTTCTTCTTCACGGGTTTCTCGGTGGCCGTTCCGGACGATTTCTTCAGGAGCTTCTCGAGCTTCCGGTCGCGTCCTTTGATGTGAATCGGATTGCCGCGGTATTCCGTCGCGCCCGGCGCCGGATGATGCGGAAGATGGGCGGTGCCGGTTTTGGCATCCACCGTCACGTTGACCGCCTTCAGCGCGAAATGGGAGGCGCGGCGGCGCTTATCAGAACTTGTCCGACGATGTCCAGGAAGACCCATAGCGGAAAAATCAAGAACTTATTGCAGAATTCTAACAGAAAAGGCGCATTTGTGCAATATCGTCAAATCCGAACGAAATGCAAGGGTTTTGTGGTGGTCGGGCGTCCTTGTCCGGGCGCGTTTCCTGTGCTAATCTACGGCAAATTCTATGGAACAATCTCCCTCCCTCGAGCAGTCGCTCGTGCTCATCAAGCCGGACGGGGTCCAACGCGGGTTCATCGGCGAGGTCGTCGGTCGGTTCGAACGCGTCGGGCTCAAGCTCGTCGCCCTCAAGATGGTTCACGCCTCGATGGAGGACGTCGACAAGCACTACGCGCTCACGGAAGAGTGGATGAAGGGCGTGTTCGAGAAGGCGAAGTCCAAGTACGACGCCAAAGGCGAAACGTTCCCGTACACGGATCACATCGCGTACGGCACCGAGATCAAGAACGGCCTCGTGACGTTCCTCAAGTCCGCGCCCATCGTCGCGATGGTGGTGGAAGGGGAAGGGTCGGTCGCGCTCATCCGGAAGCTGGTCGGCTCCACGGAGCCGGCATCGTCCGCGCCGGGCACCATCCGCGGCGACCTCTCGCACGACAGCTATGCGCTCTCGAACAGCCAGAGCCGTCCGCTCCGCAATATCGTGCACGCCTCCGGGACGGCCGACGAGGCGAAGGACGAGATCGCGGTCTGGTTCTCGGACGTCGAGCTCCACAGATACGAACACGTCAACGACCGCGTGCAGTACGATCCGCAGTGGTTCGTCTGAACGTGCGACCGGAACGATGGATGACGGCAGGCCGCAAGGCCTGCTTTCGTTTCGTCGGAGCCAGTCCCGTTGACGCGTCGCCCGATGCGTCGTATCCTTGCGGACGCGCATGTTCGACCTGGAGGGCACGATGCACAGCGACTGGAACGGAAAGCTCAATCTCCTGATGTACCACCTCCTGCGGCAGTACATCCCATCGACGACCTTCGTCGTCTCGCTCCCGCTCGGGATGCGGCCTCGCCTGCTCGAGATCGTCCGGCGCGACATGGAGGACGCGTCGGTCGAGACCGGCCCTGTCCACGACTTCTGGCTGGTCCACTCGGGCAGACCGCTCCGCGAGCTGACCGAGAGCGTCGCCATCCAGGACGGCGTGTCCCGGTTCGTCGAGATGGCGGATGCCGACGACGGTGCGGTCGAAGCGAGCGGATGTTTCCTGCCGGGGACCGCGCGGGTCCTCGAGGACTTCCTCATGACGGCGCTCCTCACGGTACGGAACGCGAGCGTCCGGGTCTCGGATCCGTCGGATCCCACCGTGAAAGGCCTCCTTTCGCCGGAGGTCCCGTTCCTTCTCCTCCTCGTCTCCTGCCGGGCTTCCTGCGAGGAAGCCGCGGCGTGAGGAGACGCTCTTTTATCCCCTTGACCCGCCACGCGCGGCTTGGCATCCTGAAGAAGTCCGAGGGACAGGTCGGATAGAGATGTCGGGCTAATTCAGTTCTTAGGTCCACGATTTCGGCATCCGCCGTGGCGGAGCGATGACGGACCTGCAGCGTTCAGTTTTGGGGGTGTCGGCAGGATGGCGCGAGCTGTCCTCAGCTAGCTCTCCAGGACGATGTGCTCACCTATCGAGCAGAGCCGAATGTCTCACCGACCGCTTCGGGCCAAACACAACTCGCCACTCGGCGGGTTTTGTCTTTATATGAAAACGCACCCGACGAGGTCGAGTGCGGTTAGAGGGGGTACTGCGGCCGTCCGCGGAATTCAGTTCGGAGGGCCTGCGTCGGACACCCTGTAGAGCTTCCTTCGGACGAAGTCCGCCAGGCGATCGATGAAGCCGAGCGCTTCGGCCTCGGAAACAGCCGTCACTTCTACCGGGAAGCCCAGCTGCCGCGCGACCGCGGTCAGGGGATCCGCATGCTGCGGTTCCTCCTCGTTCGCGTCCAGATAGGCTGACCAGATGTCCTTCGACGGGTCGTACTCCACGGCGATGACACCACCACCGTCGTCGCAGGAGTCCTCTCCCAGCAACGTCGACAGGAAGAGGATGACGGCGTCATCGATGTCGGCGGGGACGCTCAGCGTCAGCTCGAGGCCGGCAGACGCGATCTTCATGGTGATGGAAGGGGCGACGACGACTCCCAGGTGCACGCCGACGAGGTCCGCGGCTTTCCTGTTGCTCACGAAATCGTTCGGCAAGAATCCGTATTCCTCGAGCTTGGCGTAGATGAGTCCGAGCTTTTCGACGAGGGCGTCCTGCGTATCCATGTTTCCTCCCGGAGGTTCAGGCGGGTTCGGTGTAGGTGCCGCTTCGCGTGGATGGGGAGGGTGTAGCGCGACATGACGACCCCGTCAATACGTCCGCCCCGACTCCTCTTGAACATTCCGGCGTATCACGATACCATCCGCCCACGCAGAGACGGGCTATAGCGCAGTTGGTAGCGCGCTTGCATGGGGTGCAAGAGGTCGTGGGTTCAAATCCCACTAGCCCGACCATCGGAAGCGTCCTCGAGCGAGGGCGTTTTTCGTTTCCATCTTGTCCGGAGCGCTTCGAGGTGCTTCCATGGCGGCTCGCACCTTCGCTAACCAAGGAGACGTCATGGCGAAATTCTTCGACCAGGCCGTACGGAGGTCCCTGTTCGCTAGTATCCCAGGGTGGATTCATCCGAATCACCTTTCGATCTGTCGAGCGCTCCTGCTCGCGCCGCTCCTCGCGTTCCGTACGGACGTGGTGCTCGCGATCGGCATCGTGCTTCTCTCGTCGATCTGCGACCTGCTGGACGGTCCGCTCGCGCGGCTGCGCGGCATCGCAAGCAAGACAGGCGCCGTGCTCGACGCCTTCTCCGACAAGATCTTCCTGAACGGTGCGCTGTTCTTCGCATGCAGTCATGCGATTCCGGCGGAGATCCGATGGACGGCCCTCGGTTTCGATATCGCCCTCACGCTCGTCCGTCCCATCAAGAGCCGATACGGCCTTTCGGTACACGCCAATAGGTGGGGTGGCGCCAAGGCTTGGGCGATGACGTTCGGCATCTGCTTCGCGCTCACGCAGCACGTGGACATTCAGCCGTTGGCGGCGCCGGCATATCTTTTGGCCATCTGTTTCGCCATCCTCGACCTCGGCAATCATGTCGTCGATGTCGTTCGGAAACCCGCTTGATTCGCCTCAAGTCTCGACGATGCCCTCCGTTTCCGGAGTGGCATCGTTTTTCGTCTCCGTCGGTGTGGATGTTGACATTTCCTAGTGTTTCGCCTTGCATCCTGCGGACAGAGGCCGTATCCTGTGCACATCTTACTCATCCTCACTCATTCTCACCCCAACGCCCTATGGCAAAAATGACGAAGTCCCAGCTCATGGACGCAATCGCGTCGAAGACTGGGCACACCAAGAAAGACATCGCCGCGGTCATCGAATCGATGGTCGAGCTCGCGTACAACCAGACGAAGAAGGCTGGTGAATTCTCGATCCCGGGCTTGGGAAAGCTCGTGAAGAAGCACCGCGCCGCGCGCGTGGGCCGCAATCCCGCGACGGGCGCCGAGATCCAGATCCCCGCGAAGACGGTCGTGAAGTTCCGCGTCGCCAAGGCCGCGAAGGACTCCATCCTGTAATCGAACGGTTGGAAAGAGCCCCCCGCCGATGGTGGGGGGCTTTCGTTTGCTCGGACGGTCGGCCGGGGTACACTGTCGGCATGTCCATCCTCATCGTCACGTGCGGCCCGGCCGGGATCGGGAAGACCACGCAGATGCAGAAGCTCATCGAACGCGACCGTCGGCGGTTCGGGGCGGTCATGAGCGTGACCACGCGTCAGCGCCGCAGCGCGGAGGACGGCGAATGGTACCGGTTCGTGTCGCGCGAGACGGCGGACGCGTTCGATCCGGCGGACGTCATCTCCAAGCTTACGTATCACAACGAGCTGTACGTCCTACTGAAGTCCGAGATCGACAAGGCGCTCACGTCCGTACCCATCGTGTTCATGGCACTCGAACCGGACGCGGTGGTGTTGCTCCGTTCGAACGCCATCAGACATGCGCTCGTCTGCTGCAAGGTCGGGGATATGGCGAAGCTCGAGGAGCGCCTCCAGAAGAGGGGATTCGCCGGTGACGACCTCGCGCGCGAGAAGGCCGAAGCGGAGGCGTATCCGTATCCGCCGCAGGATTCGTCGTGGCCGCAGGCGGATGCGGTGCTCGGCTCCGACGCGGGGGACGAAACGGCGTTCCTCGCCGCGGTGAAGACGCTCGCCGGAAACCTGTTCCCGCACTCCCTTGAGTGATACCCTGACGTCGCTGTGCCACGGACCCTCATCGCCTCCGCGCCCCGTCGCCGGACGGACCCGCCCGAAGGGGTGTGCATCGTGACGGCGTCCGCGGAATTCGTGTCGCTCTGGGGCGCGGTCCTGCTCGCGCTCTGCACGCTGTTCACGGCCGCGCTCCTGAGCACGCTCCTCGCGCGCTCCGGGACCGACGTCCAGCGCATCATCGCGGCTGTCCTATCCGTCGCGACGTGGATCTACTTCCTGAACGCGGTCACGGAGCGGCTCTCGCTCTGCGGCTCGACGCTCACGTTCGCCTCCGTCGTCGGACGCGGACGGAGCATCGCGCTCGACGACCTCGACGCGATGGTCCTCACGCACGAAGGGCTGAACCTCGACCGCGGCATGGAATCCATCGAGTTCCGGATGCGCGGCGGACGGAGGGAGAAGCTCGCGCTCGGCCCCTGCTGGCGCCGCGAGTCGCTCGATGGATTCGTCCGATCCGTGGACCGGGCGCTCAAGGCACGCATCGCGACAGACCTGAACCCATGAACCCCTTCACGTCAAAACCTATGAAGACACCGAAGAAGCCTGCTGCCCGCACGCCCGCGAAGACCGACGCCAAACGGTTTGCCTCGTGGCTGCACGAGCCCGCGACCGAGAAGGTCCCGTCCGAGGAACGTCCGTTCACGGAAAATCCGCAGTGGCGCGTCTTCCGCATCATGGCGGAATTCATCGAAGGATTCGAGTTCCTCTCGAAGCTCGAGAAGGAAGTCACGATCTTCGGGAGCGCGAGGACCATGCCGGACGATCCGTACTACAAGGTCGCGCAGGAGCTCGGCGGCCTGCTCGGCAAGGGCGGGTTCACCACCATCACGGGCGGTGGGCCGGGCATCATGGAAGCCGCGAACCGGGGGGCGTTCGAGGCGGGCGGCACGTCGGTCGGCCTCGACATCGAGCTTCCCAAAGGGCAGCGCCGCAACGAATACGCGGACAAGGCCATGGGGTTCCACTACTTCTTCACGCGCAAGGTCATGCTTTCGGCCTCGGCGCAGGCCTATGTCTTCTTTCCGGGCGGATTCGGCACGCTCGACGAGATGACCGAGATGATCACGCTCATCCAGACCGGGAAGATCCCGCGCGAGGTGCCGCTCATCCTCGTCGGCCGTGAATACTGGCAGCCGTTCCTCGATTGGATCGACGTGACCGTGTGCAAGAAACACGGAAACGTACACAAAGAGGACGTCGCCATCATGCGCGTCGTCGACACGGCGAAGGAGGCATACGCCATCATCCGGAAGACGGGCGAACGCGACTTCGGCTAGGGATACGGAAAGGCCGCCCTTAGGCGGCCTTGCGTGCGGCGGTCTTCGCCGCTTTCTTGCGTCGTTTCGTCAGGCGCGTGCCCTTGGCGATATCCGCGAATTTCTTGAGGGTCTTCAGCGTCCGGGCGGAAACACGGACTTTCGCGCCGCCGACGCGAAGCGTCTGGAGGTTGACTTCCTGCTTCCGTTTGGTCGCGATGTTGGAGTGGCTCCGGGAATTGCCGACGTTGGCGCGCTTGCCCGTGAGCATGTCGATGCGAGACATAGGTGGATACGGATGATTCGGTCGCTGAAAGATAGCGGAATGCGTTGACCGAGTCAAGTGCGGATGGGACAATCCGGCCGGCGGCGGACCCCTGTCGCCTGAGTATGCTGAACCTCCTCTTTCGGGACCCCCTCATGTTCGTGGTCTGGGTCCTCGCCGTCCTCATCGCGCTTTCGGTGCATGAGTTTTCGCATGCCCTCGCGGGGACGCTCCTCGGGGACCCGACGGCCAAGCGTCTCGGTCGCCTGACGTTGAACCCCATCGCGCACATCGACCCCTTCGGCCTCATCGCGCTCGTCACGGTCGGGTTCGGATGGGGGAAACCCGTTCCCTACAATCCGTACAACCTCCGTGACCATAGATGGGGGCCGGTGAAAGTCGCACTCGCGGGTCCGGCCATGAACCTCGCCGTGGCGGTCGTCCTCGGGTTCATCCTGCGTTTCCTCGGGCCCGTGCTCGGCGAGACGAATCTCCTCATCCAGTTCCTGTACCTGAGCGTCTACCTCAACGTCGCGCTCCTGCTCTTCAACCTGCTGCCGCTTCCGCCGCTCGACGGATCGAAACTGCTCCTCTCATCCCTGAGCGCGCCGAAGTGGATCGGTCTCCGCACTTGGCTCGAGACGCGAGGGTCGTGGCTGCTCATCGGGCTGATCGTGGCGGACATGGCGCTCGGCCTCAACCTGTTCGGCGCGCTGTTCAGCCTCACGGACGGGTTTATCCGCATCATCGTCGAGATATGACGAGGGCATCGTCGTCGCCGTACGCATCCATCGCGACGGTGTGGGGGAGTGTCGTCACGGGGAGTCTCGTCATCGCGTTACAGGCCTCTCAACAGGTCCCGTCCTTGCTCACAGTCGTCGTTCAGAGACCTATCGCCATCGCGGTCGCGCTTCTCGCGGCATGTCTGTGCGCCACGGTCGTCCTACGGAGATCGTTCGCCGATGTCTGGGCGGATGCCCTGCGCGCGCTTCCGCTCGCGACGGGCATCGGCGTCCTCGTGTCGTGGATCGGCGTCTGGAACGACGGCAGCGGAGCCATCCCGACCTCGCTCGCGGACGCGCTCCGGTTCGTCGCGACCGCCAGCGTCCTTCCCGCGTCCATCGGTCCGGATGCGTTCGTGCGGACCGTTCTCCTCGTCTCCGTCGTCAGCCTCGCGGTCCGTGCCTGGCGGTCCAGGCCGTCCCACGTTCGTCCTGTCGCCGTGGGTCTCGTCGCGTGGATCGTCGGCGCGTCCGTCCTGCTCGTGCAGACATGGATGGCATTCGCGAGCGCGGTGGCGCGCGACCTTCCGCTCGCGCACGCGGAAGACGCGATGCGAGCCCTCGGCGCCTCGCACATGGATGCCTATTGGTCGAGTTTCCAGGCGGACCGGTTCTTCGCGGGCGTCGGCAGGCAACTCGAAACGTCGACGCTCCTCTCGTCGTCGAGCCTCCTGTACCTCGTCGGTATCCTTCTTATCCTCCTCGTCGCGTTCACATCTTCCTGCTGGTCGCGGCGTGACGTGCGGCGCGCTCTCCTCGGAAGGATCTTCGCCGCCGACACCTTCGCGTCCGTGGTCCTCCTGTCCGCGGTCATCTGTGGCGTCATCGCCGGATCCATGGCGCAGCGGCGCACGTGGACCGCATTGGACGCGGTTCCGTTCGTCCTGCTCGCCGTAGTCGCGTTCGCGTGGACCGCGCGCTTCCTGCTCGGACGGGAGATCGATCGGCTACCTACGGATAAGATGTCGCATCCGGAGCGTCCGCTCGCGTCCGGTCTCGTCACCGTTGAGGACGTCCGTTCGACCATCGAGGTCCTCTCGGTCGTCGCCGTGGTCGGTGCGACGCTCCTCGGATGGCCAGTCCTGCTCACGGTCCTGGCCTTGACGGTCCTCGGCGAGGCGTCGTCGGCATGGATGCGGTCCCCGTGGGGGCGAGGTATCTCGTACGGCGCGTTCGCGGCGTTCATGGTCGCGGCGGGCGGACTCGTCTCGTCGCGCACGGTCCGGTTCCCGTACCTGCTCGAACGCTTCGAGGTGACGTGGGCCGTCGTCGCCGCGTCCGTCCCGATCCTCGCCATCGCCGCCGTCGTCGCGAGTCACGCGGCCTCCGGATGGAAGCGCTTCCTTCCGTTCGGGGTCGTCGGCCTCGTCGGATGCGTCATCGCCGCCGCCGCGCGTCTCCCCATCGCCCTCGCCGCCTTGGCCCTCGTCCTCCTCGTCCTGTACCGTTTCCGGAAGCATCAGGATATTTGGCGAACATATGCCCTTTTCGGCCTGTTTGCGTACGGATGGGCCGTCACGGCCGCGGCCCTTCTCGTCATGCGGCGTTGAAGGTATTGACGATTTTCGCTTATCGTTGCTATATTTCGGCGCACGACATACATGCCTACTATCAACCAACTCGTCCGACGGCCCCGCCGATCGGCCACGGTCAAGTCCAAGAGCCCCGCGCTCCAGTTCTCGCTCGACACGTTGCATCGGAAGCGGACGACGCTTTCGCGCGGCGCGGCGTTCAAGCGCGGCGTGTGCGTGAAGGTGAAGACCATGACCCCGAAGAAGCCGAACTCCGCGCTCCGGAAGATCGCACGCGTGCGTCTCTCGAACGGCATGGAAGTGAACGCGTACATCCCGGGCGAAGGGCACAACCTCCAGGAGCACTCCATCGTGCTCATCCGCGGCGGTCGCGTGAAGGACCTTCCGGGCGTCCGCTACCACATCGTGCGCGGCGTGTACGACACGCAGGGCGTCCAAGGTCGCCGACGCGGCCGCTCCATCTACGGAGCGAAGCGTCCTAAGGAAGCGAAAGCGAAGAAATAACGTATGCGCGGCAAACCAGCACCCCGTCGGAAGATCATGAACGACCCGAAGTACGGCTCGCCCGTGCTTTCGAAGTTCATCAACTACATCATGAAGGGCGGGAAGAAGTCCGTGGCGCAGCGCGTCGTCTACGGGGCCTACGACATCATCGAGGAGAAGGTCAAGAAGCCGCCGCACGAGGTGTTCGAGCTCGCGCTCGTCAACGTGTCGCCGTCGCTCGAGGTCAAGTCCAAGCGCGTCGGAGGCGCCAACTACCAGATCCCGATGCAGGTGCGCGCCGAGCGCCGCCAGCAGCTCGCGTTCCGTTGGCTCATCGGGGCCGCGCGGTCCAAGAAGGGTCGCCCCATGGCGGAGAAGCTCGCCGGCGAGATCATGGCCGCGGCAGAGAATACGGGCGACGCCGTCAAGAAGAAGATGGACGTCCAGCGCATGGCCGAAGCCAACCGCGCCTTCGCGCACTTCGCGCGCTGACGCCGGTATGGATGACGATACCGTCAAAGCCGTACAAGCTGTCATCCTGAGCGGAGCGAAGGATCTTCCGAATATTTTCGAAGGATCTTCGTCGGACTCAGGATGACATTTCGATATCATAAACATATGCCCCGAGAATACTCCCTCCACGATACCCGTAACTTCGGGATCATCGCCCACATCGATGCCGGCAAGACCACGGTCTCCGAGCGCGTCCTCTTCTACACCGGCCGCAAGCACAAGATCGGCGAGGTGCACGAAGGCGAAGCCACCATGGACTGGATGGCGCAGGAACGCGAGCGCGGCATCACCATCACGTCGGCCGCCACGACCTGCTATTGGAAGGGCAAGCGCCTGAACCTCATCGACACCCCCGGACACATCGACTTCACCATCGAAGTGCAGCGCTCGCTGCGCGTCCTCGACGGCGCGGCGGTCGTGTTCGACGGCGTGGCCGGCGTGGAGCCGCAGTCCGAGACGGTGTGGCGCCAGGCGGACAAGTACCGCGTGCCTCGCATCTGCTTCGTGAACAAGCTCGACCGCATGGGCGCGGATTTCCAGAAGGATATCGACTCCATCCGCGAGCGGCTCACCAAGCGCGCGTTTCCCATCCAGATGCCGATCGGCACAGAGGCCAACTTCCGCGGCATCATCGATCTCATCGCCATGAAGGCCGAGATGTACATGGATGAGATGGGACAGCAGATCGAGGAATCGGAGATTCCGGCGGACATGCTCGAGCTCGCCAAGACGAAGCGCGCCGAGCTCGTCGAGGCTGTCGCCGAGATGGACGAGACGCTCCTGAACAAGTACGTGGCGGGCGAGGAGCTGACGCAGGATGAGATCCGCGAAGGCCTGCGCAAGGGCGTGCTCGCCATGGAGATCTTCCCGATCCTCTGCGGTTCCGCGCTCAAGAACAAGGGCGTGCAGTTTTTGCTCGACGCGGTGAACAGCTACCTGCCGTCGCCGCTCGAGGTGCCGGCCATCAAGGGATTCCTCCCGGACAATCCGGAGCAGATCGAGGAGCGCCCCGCCTCGGACGAGACGCCGTTCGCGGCCCTCGCCTTCAAGGTCATGTCCGATCCGTTCGTGGGCAAGCTCGTGTTCTTCCGCGTGTACTCCGGCAACCTGGCCGCGGGATCGTACGTGCTGAACACCGCGACGGGGGAACGTGAACGCATCAGCCGCATCGTGCGCATGCACGCGAACGCGCGTGAGGACGTGGACCACGTGTACGCCGGCGACATCGCCGCCGCGGTCGGGCTGAAGGCCACGTTCACGGGCCACACGCTCTGCGACGAGAATCATCCGATCATCCTCGAGTCCATCGTCATCCCCGAACCGGTCATCTCCGTCGCCATCGAACCGAAGACCAAGGCGGACCAGGAAAAGATGGGCGTCGCGATGCAGAAGCTCGCCGAAGAGGATCCGTCGTTCCGCGTCCGCACGGACGAGGAGACGCTCCAGACCATCATCTCCGGCATGGGCGAACTCCACCTCGACATCATCGTGGACCGCATGAAGCGCGAATTCAACGTCGAAGCCAACGTCGGCGCGCCGCAGGTCGCGTACAAGGAATCGCTCAAGAAGGCGGCCGAGGCGCAAGGCAAGTTCATCCGCCAGTCGGGCGGTCGTGGACAGTACGGCGACTGCTGGTTGCGCGTCGAACCGCAGGAACGCGGCAAGGGCTACGAGTTCGTCGACGAAATCAAGGGCGGCGTCGTGCCGCGCGAGTACATCCAGCCTATCAACAAGGGCGTGCAGGAAGCGATGGCACGCGGCGTGGTCGCCGGGTACCCGTTCATCGACGCGAAGGTCACGGTGTTCGACGGGTCGTACCACGAGGTCGACTCGTCCGAAGCGGCCTTCAAGATCGCCGCGTCCATGGCGTTCCAGGAAGCATGCCGACGCGGTGGCGTGGCCATCCTCGAACCGCTCATGAAGGTCGAGGTCGTGACGCCGGAGAACTTCATGGGCGACGTCATCGGCGATCTGAACTCCAAGCGCGGGCAAGTGCAGGAGATGACGGAGCGCGCGGGCGCCAAGGTCATCGAAGCCATGGTGCCGCTCGCCGAGATGTTCGGCTACGCGACGGCGCTTCGGTCCATGACCCAGGGCCGCGCGTCCTACTCGATGGAATTCGACCACTACGCCGAGACCCCCCAGAACGTCGCGGCTGCGATCATCGAGGGAAAAACCAAGAAATAAGAACGGAAGGGCGGGCCATGTGCCCGCCTTTTTCGTTCTTCCACTTGCGCCCTCCGTCTCCGTCCTGTTAGATACCCTCGATATGTCATTGCAACGCGTCCTCGAGACGGCTCGTAAGACCGGGACCCCCGTCATCCTGACGGATATGGCCGGGCGTGAGCCGATGGTCATCCTCCCGTTGGAGCAGTTCGAAGCCATGGCCGGCATCGCGACGGAGACGTCGAAACCCGCCCATCGTTCGCCTGTGGCCTCCCAGGAATCGCGTCCGTCGACCAAAAAGCATGATCTTGAGGTCGTGGACGAGGCCTTCGCGGACCTGGCGGCTGAGCGCCTGAAGAGTCATGTGGAGCAGGTAGCTGTCCAGATCGAATCCATGGCCGAACGACGGTCGGAAAAGGCCGAAATTCCGCTAGAAGAGCGGTTTTATCTGGAGCCGGAGGAGGATAAAGGGGCGGTCTGAATCAGGCTCTCCGACATCGAAGAACCTAGATGACCCGGGCCGGTAGGTCCGGGTCTTGCGTCATTTTTTTGGCTCTGCTATAGTCCTACCGCTTATACAAGCCATTAATGTACATATAGACCCTTTTTGAGGTCTTTCTATCTCATTCTCGTATGGCAGAACTTTTCGACCGCTCCAAGCCGCACGTCAATGTCGGGACCATCGGTCACGTTGACCACGGAAAAACCACCCTCACGGCGGCATTGCTTGCCGTTTTGAACGCGAGGGGTCAGAAAGCCCAAACGAAGGGCGTCGACGACCTCGACAAGGCGCCTGAATCAAAGACGCGCGGTATCACCATCGCGACAGCGCACGTCGAGTACGAGTCCGAGAAGCGCCACTATGCGCACGTGGACTGCCCTGGTCACGCGGACTACATCAAGAACATGATCACGGGTGCCGCCCAGATGGACGGCGCGGTCCTCGTCGTCGCGGCCACGGATGGCCCGATGCCGCAGACCCGCGAGCATATTCTCCTCGCGCACCAGGTCGGCGTTCCGACCATCGTCGTCTTCCTGAACAAGGTGGACATGGTGGACGATCCAGAGCTCATCGACCTCGTCGAGCAGGAAGTCCGTGACCTCCTCAAGAAATACGAATACGACGGCGACAACACCCCGATTATCCGTGGTTCGGCCTTGAAGGCCCTTCAGAACCCGACGGACGAGGAAGCGACGAAGCCGATCATGGAGCTCGTGAAGGCCTTGGACGAATACATCCCGGAGCCTGTTCGTGAGATGGATAAGCCGTTGCTCATGCCGATCGAGGACGTGTTCTCCATCGAAGGCCGCGGGACGGTCGTCACCGGACGCATCGAGCGCGGCATGGTCAAGATCAACGAGGAGGTGGAGATCGTCGGCCTTGGTGAGACCCGCAAGACGGTCGTCACCGGCATTGAGATGTTCAACAAGCAGCTCACGGAAGGCAGGGCGGGCGACAACGCTGGCTTGCTCCTCCGCGGCATCAAGAAGGAAGAGGTCGAGCGCGGTATGGTCCTTGCGAAGCCGGGTTCCATCACCCCGCACACGGAAGTCGAAGCGGAGGTGTACGCCTTGACCAAGGATGAAGGCGGTCGCCACAAGCCGTTCCTCTCGGGCTACAAGCCGCAGTTCTACATCCGCACGACGGACGTGACGGGCGAGGTGACCCTTCCGGAAGGTGTGGCCATGGTCAACCCCGGCGACACGGTCAACGGCATGAAGATCACGCTCATCGTCCCGGTCGCTATCGAAGAAAAGATGCGCTTCGCCATCCGCGAAGGGGGCCGAACGGTCGGCGCCGGCGTCGTGACGAAGATCGTCAAATAAGACGTGAACGAAGGCTAACGGGCACTGATATGACTGAACCTGCCGTGAAGAAGGCCGCGAAGGACGCATCCTCGTCCCGCGTCCGAATCAAGATCCGCGCGTACGATCACAAGATCATCGACCAGTCCACCCGTACGATCATCGATACGGCGGAACGGACGGGTGCGAAGGTGGTCGGGCCGGTCCCGTTGCCGACAGAGAAGAAGAAGTGGACCGTCAACCGATCCACGTTCGTCCACAAGAACGCCCGCGAACAGTTCGAGATGCGCATCCACAAGCGCATCGTCGACATCCTCGACCCGAACGCGAAGACCATCGACGCGCTCACGAGCCTGAACCTGCCCGCCGGCGTCGACGTCGAGATCAAGATGTAAGTCCGTACCCCGTCAGGACGTTTCCCAAGGAGTAAGTTGCTTCCCGCCGATATCGACGGGATAACCCCCACCAGCGAAGTGGGGCCACGGCATAACCTCCCTGCGCGCGACGCGATGACGGTCCATCCGCTCACAATCAACCGCCTTTGATCGCGCAGAGGCCCGCACATGTTCCGAGACGACGACGTCACGGCCCATGTGAGGGCCTTTGTGCATCTCAACTGTCCCCGCAGTTTGCGGGGCGACAGTACCTACTATGAAATTCATCCTTGCGAAGAAAATCGAGATGTCGCAGGTCTTCCGTCCCGATGGGACGGTTGTTCCCGTGACCCTTTTGCAGGCAGGACCGTGCGTCGTGACGCAGGTGAAGGACATGACGACCGACGGCTACACGTCGGTCCAGATTGGGTTCCTCGAGGCGAAGAAGCTCGCGAAGCCTCAGGAAGGTCACTTGAAGGATTTGCCAAAACTACGCGTGCTTCGGGAGTTCCGGACCGATGACGTGGCGTCCCTGAAGCGGGGCGACACCATCGAAGCGGCCGCGTTCGTCATCGGCGACGTCGTCGACGTGACGGGCACGTCCAAGGGGAAGGGATTCCAGGGCGTCGTCAAGCGCCATCATTTTCATGGACATCCGAAGACGCACGGACACAAGGACCAGGAACGCATGCCAGGTTCGTCCGGAGCCGGCGGGCTGCAACACGTGCTGAAGGGGACACGGAAACCCGGACGCATGGGCGGCGACGCCGTGACGGTCAAGAACCTTGAGGTCATCGAGATCCGCGACGGCGGTATCCTCGCCGTGAAGGGCGCCGTGCCTGGGGCGCGGAATGCCGTCCTTGAGCTCCGAACCGCGTAAGCATATGCCAAACGTCATCGTCTACAACCAGGAAGGCACACAGACCGGCGAGATGGAACTTTCCGCCGCGCATTTCGGCGTGAAGGTGAGCCCGACGCTGGTGCACGACATGGTCGTCGCGCAGGAAGCGAACGCGCGTCGCAACACGGGACACACCAAGACCAAGGGCGAGGTGCAGGGAGGCGGCAAGAAGCCGTGGAAGCAGAAGGGGACCGGCCGCGCCCGCCAGGGCTCGACGCGCAACCCGCACTGGGTCGGCGGCGGCGTCGCCCACGGACCGCGCAACGTCCGGAACTTCAGCGTGAAGGTGAACCGCAAGGCCAAGCGTCAGGCGTTGTTCATGGCGCTCTCCGACAAGGTCTCGGACGGAAAACTCCTCGTGCTCGAACCGCCGACGTTCACGGCGCCGAAGACGAAGATCGCCGCGGCGATGCTCCGCAGCCTCCCGCTCGGACGCCGGACGCTCCTCGTCATCCCCGCATCGAACCCGTCGTTCCTGCGCATGGTGCGAAATCTTGGGAACGTGAAACTCGTGACCGCGAACACCCTGAACATCGTTGATATCGTGAACACCCCGACGATCCTCTTCCAGAAGGACGCGGTAGCCGCTTTCGAGAAACTCTATGGGACTGTTTAACCGCACGAAGCAGACGCCGCCGCCGAAGAAGGTGGCCGCGTCCGACAAGAAGCCGGCGAAGGACGCCGAACCGAAGGAACCCGTGGCGGAAGCCGCGGAGACGTCCGTCGTCGCGGCCCCGACCGTCCTCGGCGGGAATTCGCCGCGCCTGCTCGTGAAGCCGCATGTGAGCGAGAAGGCCGCATCGTCCCCGAAGGGCACGTATGTGTTCGACGTCCCGCTCAATGCCAACAAGGTGGAGATTCGGAAGGCCGTCGAGGCGCTGTACAAAGTGTCGGTCGAGTCCGTCCGGACCGTCCGAGGCATCGGGAAGTACCTGAAGCGCGGCCGCATCGAGGGATACCGCTCCAATTGGAAGAAGGCCATCGTCACGCTCAAGGACGGGCAGATGCTCGATCTCTACGAAGGAGTCTAAGCATATGCCGATCAAGATCTACCGACCCAACACGAGCGGACGCCGCATCTCATCGGTGCAGGATACGTCTGACGTGACGCGGAAATCGCCCGAGAAGAAGCTGACGATCGCCCGCAAGGAGTACGCCGGACGTACCAACGGGAAGCTCACCGTCCGCCATAAGGGCGGCGGCGTGGCGCAGCGCATCCGTATCGTGGACTTCCGCCGCAACAAGTTCGATATCCCTGCGCGCGTCGATTCGATCGAATACGACCCGAATCGCGGCGCCCGCATCTCGCTCCTCGTCTACAAGGACGGCGAGAAGCGCTACATGCTGATGCCTGACGGACAGAAGGTCGGCGACACGGTCATGTCCACAAAGGGGACGACCGACATCACGGTCGGAAACCGCCTCCCGCTCGGCAACATGCCGATCGGCGTCACGGTGCACGACGTCGAGCTCCAGCCCGGGAAGGGCGGACAGATTGGCCGCGGCGCAGGCACCGCCATCCAGCTCATGGCCGTCAAGGGGTCGTATGCGACGCTGAAGCTCCCGTCCGGAGAGACGCGGAACGTGCAGAAGGATTGCATGGCCACGATCGGCACGGTCTCGAATCCGGATTGGCGCCTCGTGCGTTGGGGCAAGGCGGGGCGCATGCGCCTGCGCGGCATCAAGCCGACTGTCCGCGGCAAGGCCATGAACCCGGTCGATCACCCGCACGGAGGCGGCGAAGGCAAGCATCCGATCGGCATGAAGTACGCCAAGACCAAGTGGGGCAAACACGCGATGGGCGTGAAGACGCGCCGGAAGAATCGGCCGTCGGACAAACTCATTCTCCAACGCCGACGTAAGAAATAACGTATGTCACGAAGCCTGAAAAAGGGTCCCTTCACGGAACCCAAGCTCCTCGCCAAAGCGGCGAAGGTGAAGCCCGGGGACAAAGTGGTCATCAAGACCTGGTACCGCGCTTCGACCATCACGCCCGCCATGGTGGGGCTTACGTTCGGCGTGCATAACGGCAGAATCCACATCCCGGTCTTCGTCGTCGAGAACATGGTCGGACACAAGCTCGGCGAGTTTTCTCCGACGCGCAAGTTCGTGCGGCACGGCGGCAAGATGCAGAAGGAGATCGAGGCCTCGAAGTCGGCCGTCCCCGCTGCAGCCGCTCCCTCCGCGGCACCCGCACCCAAGAAATAACGTATGGACGTCCACGCATCTCTCCGCCATCTCCGGATGGCCCCCCGTAAGGTCCGCCTCGTGGTCGACCTCGTTCGCGGTCTTCCCGTGGCCGAGGCCCTGCAGCGGTTGGCGTTCCTCCAGAAGGACGCTTCCTTGCCCGTTCGCAAGCTCATTGAGTCCGCCATCGCGAACGCCGAGCATAATTTCAAGCTCGATCGGTCCACGCTCGTCGTCAAGTCGATTGCCGCGGACGGAGGCGCGACGCTCAAGCGCTGGCGCCCTCGTGCGCACGGACGCGCCGCGCCGATTCGTAAGCGCACGACGCACATCACGCTCGTGCTGGCTCCGGCATCCGAAATCGTCCCGTCGAAGCGCTCCGTGAAGAAGGCCGCCGTGAAGGCGAAGAAGACCGCTCCGAAGAGAGTCTCGAAACAGCGTGCCGCGAAGAAGGCCGCGAAGCCGGAAACCACAACCACCGCATAATATGGGTCACAAAGTCCATCCAAAAGCATTTCGTCTCGGGACGACCACGACCTGGCCGTCGCGGTGGTTTGCGCGCGATGCCGCCTACCGTTCGCTCCTCAAACAGGACATTGAGCTCCGCGGCTTCCTGAAGAAGGAACTGAAGGACGCACAGGTGAGCGAGGTCACGGTCGAACGCTCCCGCGGGACGCTCGTCATCACGATCTCGACCGGCAAGCCGGGCCTCGTGATCGGCCGCTCCGGCGCCGGCATCGAGGATCTGAAGAAGAAGCTCCTGAAGACGTTCTTCGCGGGCAAGAAGGTGCAGCTGCAGGTCAACGTCGTCGAAGCGCCGAAGGCGGCCCTCGAGTCCGCGATCGTCGCGCAGCAGGTCGTTCAGGACCTCGAACGACGCATGCCCTTCCGTCGCGTCTTCCGCATGGCGGTGGAACGCGTGAAGAAGGCAGGCGCGCTCGGCGTGAAGATCGCCGTCGCAGGACGCCTGAACGGCGCCGAAATCGCACGACGCGAATGGCTCGGGTGGGGCAAAATCCCGCTCACGAACCTCCGCGCCGACATCGACTACGCGATCGACACAGCCCACACCATGGCCGGCGCCATCGGCGTGAAGGTCTGGATTTACCGAGGCGACATCTTCGAGCAGGACCGGCTCGCGCAGTACCAGCCCACGACGCCGGCTCGCGCACGCCACGGAGGCGGTCACGATCGCCGCGGACCGATGTCCGCCGGCCCGAACGCCTAAACGAACACGCGTATGCTGATTCCGAAGAAGGTCAAACACCGAAAGTGGCATAAGGGCCGCCGCCGCAACATCCGCGGGGCGACCGATAAGATCGAACTCGCGTTCGGGAGCTATGGGCTGAAGGCGCTCACGGGCGCGTGGGTCTCGGCCCGGCAGGTCGAGGCGGCACGCCGCGTGCTCACCCGCTACACCAAGCGCGGCGGCAAGATCTGGATCCGCATCTTCGCGGACCATCCGGTCACGAAGAAGGGGAATGAGGTGCCGATGGGCGCCGGCAAAGGCGCTGTCGACCACTACGTCTCGGTCGTGAAGGCGGGCACCGTGATGTTCGAGATGGACGGCATCCCCGCGGCTTCCGCGAAGGTGGCCCTCGAACTCGCGGCCTATAAGCTCGCATGCCGTTGCAAGTACATCACCAAGGAAATCGTATGATGAACCCGAAGGACCTCATCCAGAAGCAGCACGACGAGTTGGAACGGCTCGCTGGCGAGCTGCGCGCGGACATCCGCGATTTCCGATTCAAGGTCGCGACCCGGCAGTACACCAAGGTCCGGACGCTCCGGAACGCGAAGAAGGACCTGGCCCGCGTGCTCACGGCCCTGACCCAGAAAGACGAACGCTAATCCACACGTATGACAGCACTCACTGAGACAACGAACGTCACGCGATCGAAGCGCCGCCGCCTCGAGGGTGTCGTCGTGTCCACCAAGATGACGAAGACCGTTGTCGTACGCGTGGATCGGCGCATCGCGCACGAGAAGTACGGCAAGGTCTTCACGCGATCGAGGAACTTCAAGGTGCACGACGAGCACGGAAAGGCCAAGCTCGGCGACGTGATCCTCTTCGAGGAGACGCGTCCCATCTCGAAGGATAAGCGCTGGCGGTTCATCTCGACCGTCACCGCCGCCGCATAACCGTATGGTCCAACATCGATCCATGTTGCAGGTCGCAGATAACACCGGAGCCAAGAAGCTCCAGTGCATCCGCGTGCTTGGCGGCTACAAGAAGCGCACCGCGGGCCTCGCGGATGTCATCACGTGCGTCGTCAAGGTCGCCGTCCCGCACGGCACCGTGAAGAAGTCGGATGTGGTCCACGCCGTGCTCGTGCGCGCGCACAAGGAGACGCGACGCGCCGACGGGACGTACATCCGTTTCGACGACAACGCCGCGGTCATCATCGACCGCAAGACCCGGGAACCGAAGGGGACCCGCATCTTCGGTCCGGTGGCGCGCGAGCTCCGCAGCAAGGGCTTCATGAAGATCGTCTCCCTGGCGCCTGAAGTGCTCTGATATGATGAAATTCCGCATCAAGACCGGCGACATCGTGAAGGTCATCGCCGGCAAGGACAAAGGAAAGACCGGAAAGGTCATGCAGACGTTCCCGAAGATGAACCGCGTCGTCGTGGAAGGCGTGAACGTGTCGAAGCGGCACCTGCGCTCCAAGCGCTCCGGCGAGAAGGGACAGACGGTCGAGTTCTCCATGCCGCTCAACGCGTCGAACGTCCTGCCGGTCACGGAGAGCGGCACGACGGTCCGCCATGACGACAAACCCAAGGCCTGATATGACGCTCAAAGAACGCTACACAAAGGAGATCGCACCGGCGCTGGCTAAGGAGTTCGGCATCGCCAACGCGCTCGCCGTCCCCAAGGTCGCGGCCATCACGGTCTCGATCGGGGCCTCGCAGGGGCTGAAGGACCCCAAGTTCTTCGAGACCGCCGAGAATACCCTCGCGCGCATCACGGGCCAACGGTCCGTCAAGACGAAGGCGAAGCAGTCCATCGCGAGCTTCAAGATCCGCAAGGGCATGGTCGTCGGCCTGCGCGTCACGCTCCGTGGGCCGCGCATGTGGCACTTCCTCGAGAAGCTGCTCCGCGTCACGTTCCCGCGCATCCGCGATTTCCGCGGCATCACCACGAAGCACGTCGACGGCCGCGGCAATATCTCCATCGGCTTCCGCGAGTTCCTCTCGTTCCCGGAGATCCGCCCTGACGAGGTGGAGCGCATCCACGGCCTCCAGGTCACGGTTTCGACCACCGCAGGGGACCGCGCGAAGGGCATCGCCCTGCTCCGCGCCCTCGGATTCCCATTCAACGACTAATCGCGTATGGCAACCAAATCACAAATCGCCAAATCCCGGCGTACGCCGAAGTTCAGCACCCGCCTCGTGCGGCGCTGCTGGCGCTGCGGTCGTCGCCACGGCTTCCTGCGCGACTTCAACCTGTGCCGGATCTGCGTCCGCGAGCTCGCGAACCGCGGGGAACTCCCGGGCGTGACCAAATCCAGCTGGTAAACCCCTATGAATACCGATCCCCTCAGCGACTTCCTGACGCGCATCCGCAATGCACAGCACGCGCGGATGGACAGCGTCGACATCCCCTCCTCGCGGATGAAGTTCGCGATTGCCAAGATCTTCGAGCGCGAAGGCTACGTCGGCGCGGTCACCGA
>JAZDIB010000018.1:0-7699 GCA_043805355.1 Patescibacteria group bacterium
GTCGATGTCAACGGACTTTTATGGGGCTGTCTTCTCGCTCCTTCTTCTCTATCTGACTCTGTCGGATGCGGAAGAGGGAGGGACTATACGAGAAGTCTACCGAAAGATTTTGGGCCCATTGTCCCTTCCCATCCGTTAGCGAGCCACGTCGCTCGCGAACTACGTGGCGAGAGGACTTGTAGGCGTATGGCAATTGCCTGGATGCCTCTTGTCCTCTCGCTCCCTCTTCTCCACCCAACCCTCGTCGGATGAGGAAGAGGGAGGGACTCTGATTGCCTTGTCAGAGACTCATGTAGCGGTGTCCCTTCCAACCTTTCAGCGAGAGGACTCTGGACCCGATGGCATCTGCCATTGTAGTGCGTGTCCTCTCGCCGCTATCTCCAAGACCCCCGGACTTCACATCCGGGGGTTTCTTCTTGACAAAACCTGCATTTTCCGCCTAGGTATCCACAGGAGGAACATCTATGACCATCCTTTACATCGCTCTCGCCTTTTTCTTCGGGTTTTCCGTCGGCGGATTCCTCGAATATTGGGCGGACTACACGGACTGGGACACGCTTCTCGAGGAGTACCGCTCCACGACGACGAGCTGACCCAAAAACCCTCCCGATTCAATCGGGAGGGTTTTTGTTTACCGGTGGTCGTCGAGGTCGCGCTCCTTCTTCTGCGCGAGCGTCTCGCGGAGGTGATCCTTCACCTTGTCGATGGCCTTGTAGAGGTTCATCGCGTTCCGTTCGACGCGCAGGACATCGCCCGGCACCTCCATGTTGGCGATGCACTCGAACACATCCCCTTTGTTGTGGTGATCCGACTCTTTCCCGACCGACACGTCGATCTGCAACGCCTTAGGCGCGAATTTCTCGAGGGTTTGGAACTTCTCCTCGACGTACTGGCGGATGGCTGGCGTCAGCTCCATCCCCACTGCGCGGATGTTGATAACCATATGGGAGTTGGTAGTGAGTAGTTGGTGGTGAGTAGTTACGGACGAAAAGTCCGCTTTCTTACTCCGATAACCTGGAAATGAACCTGTTCAGCATCTTCATGACTGTGGACAACTCGGTCTCGATGCTCTCGCTGGTTTCATTATCCATGAACGTCAGTCTCTTAGCAATCTCGACCTGCGTCTCGAGTTCCGCGCCTGAACCGTAGGCTATTGTCATTGACCTAACCGTCATCCTGAGTCCGACGAAGGAACTTCCGAATATTCGGAAGCTTCTTCGCCTTCTGGATATGGCTCAGAATGACATGCTTATATAAACCACCCACTCACCACCCAACAAGCCGCAACTCGTCCTCCAGTAGGATACCCAGGTCGTCCCGGACGCGCATCTTGATCATGCTCGTGAGCGCGATGACGTCCTGCGCACGGGCGCCGGGTTTCACCACGACGAAATTCGCGTGCATCTCGCTGACCGACGCGTTGCCGATGGTCGTCCCCTTCAGATCAAGCCGGTCGATGAGCCAGCCGGCCGTGATGCGCTTCTGCGCCAGCATCTCCGGCGGGATGTTCGGAACGCGCCGCTTGAGGATGGCCAGTACGGATTCGTCCTCAAACGAGAAGTTTTTGAACATGCATCCGGCGCTCGCCTCGCCGAGCGGCTGCGTCATCCGACGTTTCGCCATGAGCGTCTCGATCTCCTCCTTCGCCGCCTCGGCATCCCCTGCCTCGAGCGCGAGCGTCGCGGACAGGACGACGAACGGTTCGGCCTTGAAGCGGCTTTCGCGGTAGCCGAAACGGCAGTCCGTGTTCGCGAGCATCATCCGCTTCGACGTCGCCGGGTCGTAGGCCTCGACCTCGACGACGACGTCCTTCATCTCCTTGCCGTAGCATCCCGCGTCGCCGACGACCGCGCCGCCGACGGTCCCAGGGACGGTCGCGCCCCAGGCGAACCCGCGCAGACCCGCGTCCGCGGCCTGTCGCGCCAGGGTCGTGGTGAACGCCCCGGATTCCGCGACGGCCCGCGTCCCGTCGAACGCGATTTTCCTGTTGCCGGCCATGATGACCACGCCTTCATATCCCTCGTCCGACACGAGCGTGTTCGACCCGCCGCCGAGGATGACCCACGGGATGGAGAACCGTTTCGCCGCCTCGATGGCCGCGATGAGCTCGTCGGCGGACCCTGCGACGACGAAGAGGCGCGCCTTTCCCCCGATGCGGAGCGTCGTGTGGCCGGAAAGCGGCTCGTCCTTCATCGCGTCCGGCACGGCCGCGAGGTAGGAGGTGATGAGTTTCGGCGTCAGTATTTTCATACCGAAGGACCCTTCTGGATTCCCGCCGGAGCCTGCCCTGAGTCCGACGAATGGGCGGGAATGACAGTCCTAATGGCCGCATCGATGTCCCCTGCCCCCATCACGATGACGATGTCGTCGGGCTGTGCCATCTTCAGGACGCTGGCGACGGCGGAGGCCGGGTCCGGCGCGTATCCGACCGACCGCGTCACGCCGCGCTCGACGTCATGCGTCTTCACGTCCTCGACGAGCTTCTGCGACGAGATGTCTCCGTCCTCCGTGACGTCACGTCCTTTCACCTCGTAGATCTCACAGAGGACGAGCGAATCCGCCTTGTCGAAGCACGGGATGAATTCCCGGTACAGCGCCTTCGTCCGATTGCGGTGATGCGGCTGGAAGCACAGGAGGACCTTCCGTCCCGGGAACGACTCGTGCGCCGCGGACAGGGTCTCGCAGACGGCGGTGGGATGATGGCCGTAGTCGGAGTAGATGCGCGATTCCTCCTGTTCGCCGAGGAACTCGAACCTTCGCCAGATGCCCTTGAAGGCTTCGAGCGCATGTCCCATGTCCTGATACGCGATGCCGAGGGATTTGGCCATCAGCACGGCGCCAGTCGCGTTCATCGCGTTGAAATGGCCGGGGACCTGGAGGTTGAAGCGCGCGGTCATCGCGTCCTTTGCGATGGTCACGACGCGGTAATCGCCGTCCTGCCGGCTCGTGACGTGCCACACGCCTTCGACCGCTTCCGTGCCGAACGGGACGATGGCGACGCCGCGCGCCTCGAGCGACGGCCTCTCGGTCTCGATGAGCCGCGCGAGACGGGCATCGGACACGTTCACGACCACGAAGCCCTTGTCTCTGACCTGGCTGACGAGCTCGTGGAACGACTGGAGGAGCGCGTCGATATCGCGGAACACGTCCGTGTGGTCGAGCTCGAGGTTGTTGAGGACGAGGCCGAAGGGATGGAACTCGAGGAAATGCCGTGCGTACTCGTCGCCCTCGACGACGAAGAGATTCGGACGGCCCTTGCGGAGGTTCCCATCCGTGAACGCCGGGACCTTGCTCCCGACCACGACGGTCGGATCGAAACCTGCTTTCACGAGAATGAGCGCGAGCATCGCGGTCGTGGTGCTCTTGCCGTGCGTGCCGGAGACGACGATGGTCATCGCGTCCCGGAACCACTCGCCGAGGAACGCAAAATTCGTCATCTGCGGGATGTTCCGCTTGGCCGCTTCCATGCGTTCGAGATTCGTCGCCGGCGCCGCGGACGTGTAGATGAGGAGGTCCGTGCCCTCCGGGACGTTCTCAGCCGCCTCGCCGATGGAGATGCGCGCCCCGCGCTCCTGGAGCAGCTTGGTCTGCTCGTTCGCCTCCAGGTCCGAGCCCGTCACCGCGACGCCGGATGCGAGCAGGAGCTTGCCCACCGCGCTCATGTTGATGCCGCCGGCACCGACCAGGTGCACGGACTTCAGGGAATGTCTATCCATACGGATAGACTACGCGACAGTCGTGCTGCGGGCAAATTCATTCCCCTCCTGCAGAACCCCCTCTGACTCCCCCTCCGTAAGAGGGAGAATAAGACGGTCAGAAAAAGCCGCCTCTCCTGCGGGGTGCAGGAAGGCGGCGAGGACCCGGGTCGGGTCGAGGATAATCACGTGCCGAACCAGAGCAGGAGCTGTCGCTCCGGAGCGGGCGGTTCCGACGGTTTCGACGTCGCGAGCGTCGCGCGGTCTCGTTCCGCTCCTTCGGGCGTCTCGCACCAGGAAGGATGCGTGAAGATCTTCGGGAGGACCTTGCAGTCGATCAGCTCCTTCCACCTCTCGGACGCGATAGGCATGAACATCCCATACGGGAGCACGTGCATCGCCCCTTGGACACGTTCCCGGTAGATCTGCAGGGCGCGCCACGGTTCCTTGGCCGTGATGAGCGTCGGACAGGTCGCGCGTTTGAGCAACGCACCTTCGTGGACGCGCAACGAGGACCGCGCCCCGCATCGTTTCGCGAGGTTCGCGCGCTCCGTCGCATACGACGCGCGGAACTCGTCCATGTCGACGATGCGGAACGTCCGTCCGGCCTTCTTGCGCAGGTCGATGGAGAGCGCCTCCTCGCTGCCGGCCGACAACTTCGGGAAGAACCGCGCGCAGAGTCGGTCGAGGACGCCCATGCCGCGCTGCTCGAAGAGGTCTCGGCGGACCTCGTCGAGGTCCCAAGGGATCTCACGCGACTCGAGGAGCCGCTGGAGCACGACCGTCTCGACGACCGCGAACTTCCGCGTGTCGCGGTAGGTGTGGTAGTGTTTCGCCCCGTCGCTCCATCGACGGACCATCTCGGCCGGGCTACCTCCATTCGCGGCGCAGTAGCGCGCCTGTTCGGTGCTCATCGCCTTCGTCGCGGTCGCGACGCCGACGCTCGGCCTGATGCCGCGCGTCTTGTCCGCTTCCTCGTTCCGCAGGATGCTCGCGAGGAATTTTCCGTGGTGGTCCACGGGATGTTCGGCCGCGAGCATGGCGTTGAACGCGGCGATGTCGATCACGGTCCAGTCGAGCGGCCGCTTGTTCGAGGGCCGCGTCCGTCCGAAGCACGTGTCTCTCTTCTTTGGCATCTCTCCTCCTGAATGATCCTGAATGCCTTGTGACGGTGCTGCCCGAAAATACACCGAAACCACGTTTCCGTCAATGCTCACGGCATGTACCTTTCGGGGCTTTTCCGTTTATGAAAATCCCGCTCCAGGAGGCTGGAACGGGAGGAAGCGGCCTACGGTTCGCGGAACACATAGCGCCAACTGGTCTGCTGGTCCGAGACGCAGACGAGCTCGAAGCCGGTCAGGAGCGAGATGAGCCCCGCGAGGTGCGTGACCAGGATGCGCGTCGCGAGCATATGCGTCCGAAGAGGATACCGGTCGAGGACGTGCGCCTCGGAGAGCCGGAAATGGAGCGGCATGCCGTGGCGTTCGATCTGCAGGAACACGCCGTCGGCGCTGTCCATGCGGATGACCAGCTCGTCGCCCGGTCCAGGATGCGTCATCCCGTCCGTCGCGGACTCCGGGACGATCAGGCGGACATACGCGTTCGACCCCTGCAACGACATCAATCCTCCTTCGCTCCGTCGGGTGACCGGACCATCGGATTCGTCTTCATGTACAAAGGTCATGTCCTCCTCCATGCGGATCGCGTCTCGACCTGCAGGAACAGGAACGTATGCGTCCGCGGGCCTTCTGTCAAATGTCCGTCGCGCCGACGATTCGACATTTCAGGATTTTCGCCTTACCATCCTCCGCATGCATACCGACCATCTCGCCACCACCGACCCGGAGATCCGCGCCCTCATCGGCGAGGAGGACGAACGCCAGCGTACCGGGCTGGAGCTCATCCCGTCCGAGAACCACACGTCCCCCGCCGTCCTCGAGGCGCTCGCGACGACCTTCAGCGACAAGTACGCGGAGGGATATCCGGGCAGGCGCTACTACAGCGGCAATATCGTCGCGGACAAGCTCGAGACGCTGGTGCAGGAACGCGCCAAGACGCTCTTCGACGTCCCCTTCGCCAACGTCCAGCCGTACAGCGGTAGCCCGGCGAACTTCGCCGTCTACGTCGCGACGTGCGAGCCGGGCGATGCCGTCATGGGTCTCGACCTGCCGGATGGAGGGCACCTGACGCACGGCTGGAAGTTCAGCGCGACCGCGAAGCTCTGGAAGAGCCATCCGTACCACCTCAAGGAAGACGGCACGTTCGATTTCGACGAGATCCGCCGCATCGCGCTCGAAGCGAAACCGAAGCTCATCTGGTGCGGTGGGACGGCCGTCGCGCGCGCCATCCCGTTCGCGGAATTCGCGAAGGTCGCGGACGAGGTCGGCGCCACTCTCGTCGCGGACATCTCGCATATCGCGGGACTCGTCGCCGGCGGCCAACACGGGAGCCCGGTCCCGTACGCGCACATCATCACCACGACCACGCACAAGACGCTCCGCGGCCCGCGCGGCGCCATGATCCTCGTGACGCGGAAGGGACTCGACAAGGACGCGGATCTCGCGATGAAGATCGACAAGGCCATCATCCCCGGTCTCCAGGGCGGGCCGCACCTCAACACCATCGCCGGCATCGGCGTCGCACTACACGAAGCGTCCACCCCGGATTTCAAGGACTATGCGCGTCGCGTCGTCGAGAACGCGAAGGTCCTGGCCGCATCCCTCATCGCCCACGGCTTCACGCTCGTCTCCGGCGGCACCGACAACCATCTCCTGCTCGTGGACCTGCGACCGACGGGGATGGGCCGCGGCCGCCTCATGCAGAACGCGCTCGAACGCGTCGGCCTCTACGCGAACATGAACACGGTCCCACGCGATCCGTATCCGCTGCAACCGTCCGGACTCCGCCTCGGCACGCCCGCGGCCACGACGCGCGGCATGGGGCCGAAGGAGATGGAACGCATCGCCGATTGGATCGCGAAGGTCCGCGACCATCTCTCCGACATCCAGATGCCCGAAGACAGGGAAGAGCGGAGGTCCGTCATGCTCGGCTTCATCGGACAGCTTTCGACCGACCCGTTCTTCGCGGAGATGCGTGCCGAGGTCGAGGAACTGTGCCGCGCGTTCCCCGTCCCGGCGCTTCAGGAATAAGAAAAGCGGGCGTGCCATGCGTGATGGTCGCGCCCGCGGGAGAAAAAGGACCGGAACGAGAGGTGAAGCGCCCCGTGCTGAACGATGCACTGAACGATCGGATGCCTGAACGAACAGAACACTGCAACAGAGGGATACCCGTGAAAGGTGCGCGCTTCGGAGGCAGGACCCGCGGTACCTGACGCCATGACGTAGCCGCTGCTTCGTTGGATTTCGCGTGCCTCTTCGTTCCGGCGGAAGGCCCATGCCCTCCGGCGAATCCAAGGTCGACGGTCACGGCCGCGACATATATATACCGCGTCTTCAGCGTCGCGTCAATTCGATGGACCTCAAAACCGGCAAAAAAAGGCGCTTCACGGTGGAAGCGCTTGGTGGGAGAAGGAGTGGAGAAGGGACCGGAATGACGAGGTGAAGCGCGTTGTCTGCTCTCGCAGACGAGGGGGGGAGGTTCGAACCGCGCTTTGGGAGGTAGGATCCGCCGTACCTGTCCGCCATTGGGGATGACGGAGCCTCATCATTCCGATGGAAGGCCCATGCCCTCCGCGAATCCGAGTCACCACACCATGACCTGTCCTTGTTATCATCCGTCGTTTCCCATGTCAATCCCCTTCAAGCTTGGACATTCCCCGCGTTTTCCCGTATCCTCTGCGCCATGAAACGCATCGACGGCAAGGCCCTCGCGGCCGCCATCCGCCAGCAGGTCAAGGACGATATCGCCGCCTCCGGCCTCTCGCCCACGCTTGCGGTCCTCCTCGTCGGCGACGACCCGGCATCGCATATCTACGTCAACCTCAAGGAGAAGGCCTGCGCCGAGGCCGGCATCGTGACGGACATCCGACGCCTGCCCGCAGACAC
>JAZDIB010000019.1:0-12057 GCA_043805355.1 Patescibacteria group bacterium
GCACGTGCGCTCCGGCTGGGACACGTGACGATCCATGGCCACACCAAGTCCCTCCGGCTCCTGAACGCGACGATGTCCCACGAGTCCACGAGCCACATCCTCGCGTCGTTCGCCCCCGGCGACATCGTGCCGCGGTCCGTCACGACGACCCTCGTCTTCGGGGACGCGTCGCACGCCACGTTCGCCACGATGCAGAGGCGGCTCGAGACGCTTAAAGGCACGGAAAACCGTCTCTTTCGCGGGCAGGACGAGATGGTCGCGACAGGACTCCCGACCGATCCGGCGGCTCGCCGAGTCCTCCTTGGGTCCGGATTCACCGATGGCGCATCCATCGATATCGGCGACATCTCGCTTGGGGATTTTCTCCCCTTCATCTCGGACGACCCTTCGGCGTTCGAGGGACTTGCCGTCGGCCTCGTCGCGTCGCCCCAGGGGACCGATCTCCATCTGTTCCCGCTTGGTACGGATATGGAAGGGAATATCCGGCTGCTGACGGGCACGGAACGGCAGGCGTGGCTGGATTTGCGCGCGGACATGACGGAGGACGTTTCCGTGTCATCCGGCATCCGACAGGGCGTTGTACGGTCGACCCCTTGAAACAACTTACGTTTTCAGGTATCTTCGCTTCAATATGCCGCAACCTCAGACCTCGACCAATCCGACGGACACGACGTCGACAACGACCCCATCGATGCCCCCGGCGCCCCAGACGGACGGACCGAAGCGGAAACTTCCGCTTTGGGTGCTTGTCACCCTCGTCTTCGTCGGCGGACTTGCCATCGGCGGTGGCGCCTTCGCGCTGTCCTGGTCGTTCTTCTTCCCCCCGGAACCGACACTTCCCACCATCGAGACGCCCCCGAGCATCACGGTGACGGTCCCGACCACCACGGAGGTCGTGCCGGGCGAGATGCCCGTCTTCGATTACAACGCCATCATCGTTCCGACCGTCGACCAACGGAACATGTCGGTGAAGGTCCGATGGACCGGCAACGAACCGGCTGACCCCGACGAGGTCTTCGCAAAGGTCAAGACCTCGAGCGGCACGGCGCTCACGCGCTTCGAACCGTTCAAGTTCGATGAATACAACGTGGAACAGAAGGCAACCCTGCGCTCGTCCCTGATGAAGCGTGGCGTCATCGTCGGGGGTCCTTTCGACGGCTATGCGCTCTATTTCTGGAAACGCTATACCGTCGGCATGGGATTGCAGCCGTTCGCCATGAAATTCCTCGTGAGTCCCGACGGAAAGGACGCGCTCATCGTCGAGGCGCCCCTCGTCTCGTGGGCCGATCCGAAGCCCGAACAAGGATTCACCGCGGCCGACCTGTACACCAACAACGGCTACGAACCCTGGGATCTCCAGCTGACGCTCGCTCCGAGCATCGTGCTCGACGCGACCGTGACGCCCATGCCGAAGACGCTCACGACCGCGGACGGCAAGACGCTTCGGCTCATCGTGAAGGATTGGACGGTCTTCGGAGGTGTGATGTGCGGCCTTGAAGGCTGCGTCGGCGATGCGCCGGACCTCACGATCGGGGCGTTCAACCTCTATCTGGACGCGGAATCTCCCGAAGGGGCGTACGTCCAGAACGGCGGATGCATCTCCGTGTACGATGAGCTCGGCAATGTCCGCATGTACGAGTCCGTCATCCAACCGGAATCCGGCGACGAGTACGACCGCAGGCTCGCCGCGTCAGCCATCTCCTGGAACCGAGGCGTCACGACGCTTGTCACCGACTACCGCCCCGCGCAGATCTCGGGATGCGGCGGATTCGGATGCGCTGACGTGCTCACGGACGAGGAGGTCGGACCGATGGCATCGCTCATCGCCGTCGGAAAGACGCGCGTCGGCGAGCCCATCTACGCCCCAAAGGACCCCGTGAACCACGATCAGGTCAAGGTCGCGTACGAAGGATGGGTGACCTATACGATGGACGACACGAAGCCTGATATCCGCGCCTACGTCGAGAAATACCGCATCCCCGTGTTCTTCTGGAAGGACGCGCTCGGACGCTGGGTCCGATACGCGACAGCCGACGACATCGCCGCAGTCGAATGCGGCAAGCCGGTCATCTATCTCTATCCGACGGTGACGACGGACGTTTCGGTGCGCTTGCCGTCGTTCATTGATGTGACCGTGAGCGAACCGGCCTATCCGAACGAAGGATGGACGTGCTCGGCGCAGCCTGACGGGACCTTGACCATGAAGGATGGCACGACGTTCGGCTCGCTGTATTGGGAGGGGACCGGCGTGGGCTACGAGACGCCGAAGGACGGTTTCATCGTGAAGGATGGGGAGCAGGAGACGTTCCTCGCGGGAATCCTCCCGAAGTACGGATTGAATCCGACCGAGACGAAGGAGTTCATGGACTTCTGGATCCCGGAGATGCAAGGCGCGCCATACTACCGCGTCTCGTTCCTCACAAAGGATTGGGACGCGGCGGCGCCGCTCAACGTGTCCCCGCGTCCGCAGACCGTCATCCGGCTCTTCATGGACTGGCAGAAGCTCGACAGGCCCGTCGACATCGACGCACCGGTCATCACGGCACCGGAACGCAAAGGATTCACATTGGTCGAATGGGGAGGGCTTCTCCGCTGAAAAGTCGCCGACCCAAAAACGACGCCTCTTCCGGGGCGTCGTTTTGCTGGGAGACACTCTCTACTCGAACGCGCCTTGGACCCACGAGGCGCCCTCTGCCGTCCAATTGCGTCCAGGACATTCGAAATGCGGATTGTTCGGATGCGGGTTCGTGGTTGCCTCGAAATTCGTCACGCCGAGGATATAGAACGTCGCGTCATTGCAGTAGTGCCAATCCGGATAATACCGATAGTAGAAATAGCAGTGCGTCGTATCGTTCGTCGGGTCGAGGACGTCGCGCGGCAGGAATCCGCCCGCCGACAATCCCGGCAGGAAGTTGTTTCCGATGTTCGAGACGTCCATGCCGCCGAATTCATTCATCGGGTCCGGATATCTCCCGTTCTCGAGCTTGTACATCTCAAGCGCGGTCGCGATGGTCTTCATGTCCGCAAGCCGCTTCGCGTCGCGGGCCTTCGATCTCGCGCCGCCGAAGGCGACCATCCCGATGGTCGCGAGCAGGCCGATGATGGCTATGACGACCAGGAGCTCGATGAGCGTGAAGCCTTTTCGGTGACGCATACGGTGAATATCATACCATGCGACAGATACGTGCCATTGCAAAAGAAAAAAGAGCCCTTTGGTATCCCGGCGGCTCAAGAGGCCGGGTTGCACCGCTACTGCGGCGCGATGAAGCTGATGCGGCGCGACTGTCCGTGGCGGATCGACTTGAGATGCTTGACGATACCCCTGTCTGTCACGAGCTCGTACACCCCGTTTTCCGACATGATCGCCCGCTTCGGCAGCCGGAACATACTGCGACGACGGATGAGGTCGTCGTAGTACCGGCGGGAGCATCCCTCGACCTCGGGCTTGAGACCGATACCGCTGAACGCGAGAACCGCTTCGACGGCGATGGCGTCGTCGTTGCTGATCACGGACAAACCGCCTGCATTGATGGTAATGAGCATCGAACCTCTTTCTTGACCTCCTCACATTTCCGACGACATATCGACGATGGAGAAGATCCGACCTGATCCGACGAAATCTTTCAGCGAATCTGGTCGAAATGCCTAGTAAACGTGCCGTTTTCCCTCATCAGCTACGACTCGGGCATTTTCAGGTACTCGATGCGCACAATATCACGTTTTGGCCTTTTTGTCAAGGGTTGCAGACACCGGCCGTGTCAAAACATGAACATTATTTGTCATTTTTGCCTAATATTAGCCCCCCAGGAGGGGAGTGCTACTTCTGTCATTGATGCCAGACGAAAGAGCGGCGACAGACGGATCTCAAACAAGACCTACGTAGTCCGACGACGCCGAAGAGAGAAGTCGATTTCCAAGAAACGTAGGTACAGAATAGGTACATACAGGAGGAACATTTGGACGAAGCTCAAAAATCCGATTTTTGCGGTGGGGAGGGGGAGTGAAACGTCGTGGCTTGAATGAATCATGCGTCGCACAATATATCTTATGAGACACATGGGAGATTGATTACTTGATAATGATTTGTCCTGGAATCCGAATATCCAGATGTTCCTTGATCTGCGATTCGTCTGGCTTAGTCCTCATGTAGGCTTGATACGTGGCTATCTGAGGCTCTACAGGCTTATTAAGGTCTACGTAGATATCGTAGCCACGTTCGCTCACGAAGCGCCCCAAGGATGCCTGGGGGGTCTCAATCTTCATAAAACGAATTTTAAGGCCTCCTAGGACCATGGCACGCGACATATCCATCCAACGCCTGACGTCGTCGGCTTCGGCGACCTTAAAGCCTGGCGCCAACGGATCCGCGGTATTCATGACGATGACAAGCGGATGGATTTCGTCAGCGAAGGCGCGAGCGGCGACGCGGTCCTGGGAAGCACGCAACGAATCGCCCTCGACATTTCCCGTGACGATACCGGTTGCGTCTACGTTGACGTACTGGTCATTCGAGACAACGACCACACTCCTCTGACGCTCCTTCATCAAGAGTCGTAAAATGCTTGGATAGGACTTATCCACAGTCACGTCCTCCACGAACAAACGGTCTTTCAGCGCACGTCCGAGTTGGTCCGTATCCAACATGAATAAATTCCTCGTGCTCCACGGTCTCCACCCTCTCGCATCGACGATGGCATAGGTCTCCTCGAGCACCTCTCCCCTTTCCAGCGACTTCAGCCCTTCAATCTGGATGTCGGAGATGTTCCAAAACCCGGACGCGAAGAAAAACCAGGTCCAGCCGACAATCACGAACGCGACGACGAGCGCGATGACGAACGCATGGCTGGATTTCTGCTGATCCAGTCGTCTTGAGGCGTACATCCCCTTCTCCAGCTGAAGGTCATCCATATATCGTCATCGGACGAGGATGCGGGGAATCGTCGGATTCACCCTCGTCACGACCTCATAATTGATTGAACCAATCTTTGATGCAATGTCATCCGACGAAATCGTCTCGCGTTTCTGCGTCCCAAGCAGCACGACTTCATCCTCGACGCGGATACCAGGGACGTCAGTCGCATCCACCACGAACATGTTCATGCAGACGCGTCCCATGATCTTGCATCGCCGACCTCGGATGAGCACGTGACCGGTCGACGAAAGGCCGCGGTCGAAGCCGTCCCAGTATCCGACAGGGATGAGCGCGAGCGTGGACGCGCGGCTGACGCGTTCCGTCAGACCGTAGCTCACGGGCGTCCCCTTCTTCACGCGCTTTACTTGGGCGACGACAGTCTTCCACGTCATGACCGGCTTAAGGTCCAAGATTCGCCCTTCGCGTTTCGCCACGGCACGCGTCTCCTTCGACGGCCAGAGGCCATACATGGAGATGCCGAGGCGCACGAGATTGAAATACGTGTCCGGATAGAGGATAGTCGCCGCGCTGCAGGCCGCATGGCGCCAAGGCGGGTCGATGCCTTCGCTCCGGATGAGCGTGAGTGCCTCGTGGAAGCGCTGGAGCTGCAGGTCGGCGTAGGAGCGGTCGGTCGTATCCTCGATGTTCGCGAAATGCGTGGCGACGCCTTCGATGACCGCGCCCGACGTCTTCTTGAGCGCTCGAACGAGGCGAAGCAAATCTTCGCCATGGACGCCTTGCCGCGTCGTGCCCGTATCGACCTTCACGTGGACGAAGGCTGCGTCCGTACGGAACGACGGGCGTTTGCCGATGGGCGTAAGCTTCAGTTCCGCGATGGCCCTGACCGTTTCCATCGTATAGGCCATGAAAGATAGACGGTGGTCCACGCAGTCATGAACACGGTCCGCCAGCGTGTATCCGAGGACTAGGATGGGCTTCGTTATGCCGTTTTTCCGCAAGACGACACCCTCGTCGACGTTGTCCACGCCGAACCAAGACGCTCCGGAGCGTTCCGCGACCTGTGCCACATGGACCAGCCCATGGCCATACGCATTCGACTTCACGACGGCCATAATCGGAGCCGTCTTCCCGACATGCGAACGGAACGCCCTGATGTTGCCCGAAAGGGCCGAGCGTGAGATCTCGACCCAGGTCTTTGCTGTCCTGTCTGCCATCAGCCGATTCTATCAAACCCGCAGAACGGGACCAAGGCGTCCGGGATGGACACGGAACCATCTTCGTTCTGGTAATTCTCGAGGATGGCGATGAGGGCGCGCGACGTCGCGATGGCGGTATCGTTCAGCGTGTGCGCGACCTCGAGCGAGCCGTCCTTCCGACGGAGGCGAATCTGCAGGCGGCGTGCCTGATAGTCCGAGCAGTTTGAAGCAGAAGTGACCTCGCCCCATCCACCCTTGCCGTCGCCCTTGCCCCACATCCAGGCCTCGATGTCGTACTTGCGGTAGTGCGGGTTTCCGAAGTCGCCTGTGCAGATCTCCACGACGCGGAACGGGATGCCGAGCGCCGCGAAGATGTCTTCGCTCGTGTGTTGCATCCGTTCGAGGAGCGCATCCGACTGGTCCGGCGTCGCGACCGCGAACATCTCGACCTTCGAGAACTGGTGCACGCGATAGAGGCCGTTGGATTCGCGGCCGTAGGCACCGGCCTCCGTGCGGAAACAGTGCGAGACGCCGGCATAGAGCAGCGGCATCGTCGCCTCGTCCAGGATTTCTCCGGCGTGATATCCGCCGAGCGGGATCTCGGCGGTGCCGATGAGCGACAGGTCTGAATTCTCCAATGAGTAAATCTGTGTCTCAGGCCCGCGTGGCATGAATCCGGTGCCGACGAGGATCTCATCCTTCGCGAGATCCGGCGTCGACATGGGGGTGAAACCCTCGCGCACGAGCCGATCCAGCGCGAACCGGATGAGTGCCTGCTCCAGAAGGACGAGCTTGCCTTTCAGGAAATAGAACTTCGCTCCTGCGACCTTGGCGCCACGGGCGAAATCGATGAGGTCGTGCCTCTGTGCGATCTGGACATGGTCCAGCGGATCCGCGATGTGACGGACCGTCCCCACGGTCCGGATCTCGACGTTGTCTTCATCCGATCGGCCGTCCGGGACGTCCGGGTGGGTCATGTTCGGGATGCGGTACAGCAGGTCCTTCCATGGCCCCTCGGTCTCCGAGAGCGCCGTCTCCTTGGCTGCGATCCCCTCCTTCAGGGCCTTCCCCTTCTCGATGAGCGCTCCGCGTTCCGCCTCCTGCGCGTTCTTCATGGTGTCTGCGACCGCGTTCCGCTCGGCGCGCATGGCCTCGACCTCCTGGATGAGGCTCCGACGTTCCTCGTCCACGCGGAGAAAAGCATCGACGTCCACGGTCGCGTTGCGGCGGGCGCAATTGCGTTTCACCTCATCCGCATGTTCGCGGACGAATTTCGGGTCGAGCATATCAAAGCGGGATACCTTCCTCTTCCGCCTCTTCGGCGAAATCCTCGTCCGTGACGCGCGCGCCGCGGAGCAGAGACGACTTATACGTATCAGGGAAGAACGGCTGGCAGCGGATGACGGTCCCGGCGAGTCCGCGGCGCGTCAGTTCCACGTCGAGCATGTCCGTAAACGATTCCTGGTCATACCCGAGACAAATAATATCTGGCTGGATCTCCTCGATGATACGGAACTTGTCGTCCAGGTTTCCGAGCATCGCCTCGTCCACGAGCGGATGCTCCTGGACCACGAGGAGGCGATCGTTCTCGTTCGTCGACGGCAGGTTCCCCTTCACGTCCACGACCGTGCTGTCACGCGCGATCACGACCACGACCTTGTCTCCGTGCTCACGCGCCTGCCGGAAATAATCCTCATGGCCTGGGTGGAGGCCGTCGAACGTGCCGAAGCACATCACCGTCGTCGATGCCATATCCGTTATCGTTTCTTGGTCGCGTGAGTTTTCTTCGCGGGTTGCTTCTTCTCCGGGATGCCGGTCGAACGCATGGTCGGGAACAGGATGACGTCCTTCAGGCTCCGCTCGCCGGAAAGCAGCGCGACGAACCGGTCGATGCCCATCCCCCACCCTGCCGTCGGCGGCATGCCGTGCTCGAGCGACTCCACGAACGCCATGTCGATGTATTGCGCCTCGACGTCGCCTGCCTCGCGGAGCGCCTGTTGCGCCTCGAACCGGCCGAGCTGGTCGATGGGATCGTTCAGCTCCGAATACGCCTTCAGGAGCTCACGGCCTGCCGCGAGGAGCTGGAAGCGCTGCACGAAGCGTGGATCGTCCTCGCACCGCTTCGCGAGCGGCTCCATCTCGATGGGGTACTCGGTGATGAACGCGGGCTCCATCTGCTTCACCTGGATGAGCTCCTTGTACAGCTCGTCGAACAGCTTGCCGATGTCCGCAGATTCGTCCTCGATGGTGATGCCGAGCTTCTTCATCTTCGAGACGAGATCCTTCTTCGCGATGCCGGCGATGTCGATGCCGCTCGCGTCCTTGATAGCGTCTCGGAACGTGATGCGGGGCCACGGCGCGGTGAAGTCGATGGTCTGTTCGCCGTTCTTCACGAGGAGCGAGCCGTTCACCTCCTGGATGACGCGCGTCAGGAGCGTCTCGGTGAACGCCATGAGGCCCTCCGCATCCTGATAGGCCCAATAGAACTCGCACGACGTGAATTCCGGGTTGTGCGACCAATCCATCCCCTCGTTCCGGAACTGCCGTCCGATCTCGAAAACCTTCTCGTATCCGCCGACGACGAGCCGCTTGAGGAAGAGCTCCGGCGCGATGCGGAGGTAGAGGTCGGTGTCGAGCGCGTTGTGATGGGTCACGAAGGGACGCGCCGTGGCGCCGCCCGGGATAGCCTGCAAGGTGGGCGTCTCGACTTCCTCGAAGCCCTCGTCCTCGAGCGCGCGACGGAGCGAACGGATGACCTGCGACCGTTTGCGGAACGTCTCGCGCACTTCCGGGTTCGCGATGAGGTCGAGTTCGCGGTGACGGTAGCGGAGTTCCTGGTCGGACAGGCCGTGCCACTTCTCCGGCAACGGGAGCAGCGCCTTCGCGAGAATCGCCCATGAGGCGACCTGCAGCGTCTTCTCCCCGCGCTTCGTCGCGAACAGGGTGCCTTGAGCCTCGACGATGTCGCCGGGATCGATGCGGTCGCGGAACAGCTCGAATGACGCGTCGCCGACGACGTCTTGCTTCACGAGGATCTGAAGCTTCCCGCTCGCGTCGACAAGATCCGCGAAGATAAGACCTCCATGGACGCGTGTCGTCATGAGGCGCCCAGCGAGTGTCACGCGCTTTTCTGCGGCGGACCATTCGTCAAACCGCGCGATCGCGTCGCCGCACAGGACGTCGCGGCGCGTGGCCGTCGGATACGGCCGGATGCCGGCGTCTTCAAGCGCGCGAAGTTTTTCGCGTCGCACGTCCGCTTCGTTCGGAACGGGCATAGGTTGTCTGCACGGTACTCCGTGTTCGTTGGCGGGTCAAGGGACTCGGACGCTCACGCGACCGAGACGATGGTATAGGTCTGTCCTCCTGCCGGCGTCTCGACCTCCACCTGGTCGCCCACGGCATGGCCAAGAAAAGCGGAACCGAGCGGCGATTCGTTCGAGATGAGACCCTGCGCCGGGTCCGCTTCGTTAGAGCCCACGATACGGAAGGTTTTTTTTATGCCTCGCGATTCGACCTCGATGGTCGAACCGATCCGGACCGAAGACGTTCCCCCGTCTTGCTCGATGATGGAGACGTTCTTCAACATCTGCTGGATCTCCTGCATGCGGCCGTCGATGAAGGCGAGCTCGTTCTTCGCCTCGTGGTAATCCGCGTTCTCGGAGAGGTCCCCGAGCGCCTTCGCCGTCTCGATCCTCACGACCGCTTCCTTGCGTCGCACGGTCTTGAGGTCCTGAAGCTCGACCTTGAGCTTCTCAAGGCCTTCTGGGCTCATGTACTGAATCTTGTCGACCATACAGTGATCACAGCGTTCGCTGTTTCAATGAAATGCGCGCGGACGTGGTGTCCAGCGCGCGGAATATGTCTTCATGACCAAGCTACCTCATGGCTACACGTGATGTCAAGAAAATTAAAATCCGCCCCGGCGAGAGACGTCGAAGCGGATGTGCGATCGGACTGAATGCCGACACGATTTCGTACCCTATTGGATGGATGGGTTGCCTACGGTTCAAGGAGTTTAGGAAGATCGCCCCGTGCGTGCCGCTCCTCGTCCGCGATCAAGTAGGCGAGCAGGCGAGCCTTCGCTGCGGGATGGAATCCCTCCGGCGTCGGCTCCGGTCCGTGAATAGCGACGCACTGACCTTTTTCCATCACGGGGACGTAGCGCTCCATGTGCCACAGACGGACAAGATCGCGCGTTGTGAGACCATGACGGGCAACGGCTCGCGTCTCGAGATCTGGGGCCCCGCGCGCCCGCCCACAGAATTCGGCCCAGGAGAGGTGTAGAGCCACCCAGTAGATGCCGATGCACGACGCCATGGGCGCTTCCGCGAAAAGCCCGAGAAGGTTAAGGCGGTCGATATCGTCCGGTCGGATGGCCAGTTCCTCGTGGAGACCTCGCAGTGCACATGCGTGGAGGTCCGTGTCTCCTTCGTGGTATCCAGCATTGGGGCCGCGTGACACGATTCGAGGTCCTTGCATATTCTCCTCGATGGACATGGACCAGCGATTGGCGAAGTACCGAATGCGTCCATTCCCACGCCGTTGGGTGAGGACCAGATAGTCCGGCCCCGTGACGATTATATGAGCCGTAAGGTAGCTCGGCACGGCGCCCATGTTGGGCCACAGTGCCTTATTCAGCCACCCTTCCGCCGCGGCAACATGCAGGTAGCCTTCTTCATCAAGGAGACGATTGTTGAAGGCTTCGTTCCATCGCCAGTCGGCGGCCCCAATCGTGAGTTCAAGCGGCCGCGTTTCCTCGTCATGCGCGTCACTTGGATTATACGCCAGATTCGCGAGATGACACCGAAGGCCTGCGGTGGGCATTCGCTTGCCCGCTCCGGCACGGCGCGCGAGGTAATCCGTCATCTCCGCACGCAATTCGGGATCAAGACGATCTTGGATATCGTTCAATTTCGCATCGAAATCGACGGGGCGTAGAATGGGATAGTCACCAACTTGAAACGTGGTGCGGACATCCTCGCTGGAGAAACTTCCGAATCCGTACGGATGGTGCAAGGTCACGAGGCTTCCCGCGAATGGACGCAGGTGCGTGACATCTGCAAGGACACGGGCTTCGGGCGTCAAGTGCCTTTCAGAGATACCCCGCAAGATTGTGCCGATTTCCATGCTTGCCACAGTGTATTCCTTTCTGCGTACGACTCCCCTCTTGCCCCGACACCAAATCAAGACATTGAGTTTGTCGTTTCCTCAAATACGTTGTCAAAGAATGCGTCACTGATACCAAAAATGGACGGAAATGTCAATGGTTGGGCGCACCCCCCCCGAACCTCCCCTAACCCCTCCTTCGTAAGGAGGGGAATACGTCAGGTCCTACCGTCTATTGTCTCCCCACATCCCACCACGCCTGGAGGATCTCCTTCGCGACCGGGACCGCGGTGCTCGAGCCCTCCACGCCTTCCTCGAGCAGGACCGTCACCACGACCTGAGGATTATCGAACGGCGCGAAAGCCGTGAACCATGCGTGGTTGTCCTTGTCGCTCCGCCACTGCGCCGTGCCCGTCTTGCCCGCGACCTCGAACGGCATGCCCGCGAGCGCGCGGCCCGATCCGTAGGCGACCGTGTCGCGCATGCCGAGACGCACCGTTTCGATAGCCTCTTCCGACGCGATGCGCTCCTCGGACCGTCGGACCGGAACCGTGACGGATTCCTCATCAGGCCGACTGTGCTTGAGACCGAAATGCGGGACGACGGCGAATCCCCCGTTGGCGATGGTCGACGTGTAGGAGGCGACCTGCAGCGGCGTCACGAGCAGATCGCCTTGGCCGATGGAGAGGTTATACGTGTCGCCGATGTACCAGCGCTCTCCTTTCACCGATTCCTTCCAGGCCTGCGACGGCACGAACCCGGCGGATTCGCCTGGCACATCGAGGCCGGTCTTCGCACCGAGCCCGAACGTCCGCATCCAGGCCGTGAGCTTGTCGACGCCGAGCCCGACGAACCCCTCGTATCCCCCGCCGATATGATAGA
>JAZDIB010000020.1:0-11102 GCA_043805355.1 Patescibacteria group bacterium
TATGTCCACCGCCCCTCTCAACTATCGCGCGGTCGCGCCCAGTACCTATCCTGGACGTTATGCGGATTCTGGATGTATATTCATACCATGAAGAATACCAAGTTTTGTGGTGGCGTCACTCTGTTCATCTATCCCGTGAAGAGCCGGTATATTGGGGTGTGTCTTGAGCTCGACTTGATTGATGAGGACACGGATAGAGATATCTTGGCCGAACGTATGAAGCGGCGTGTGCAGTCATATATCGCGTATATCCAGAAGAAGGAATATCACGACACTCTCCTGAATCGTCCTGCGCCGAAGAAGTATTGGGACAAGTTCTATCAGTTCCTCACGATCATGCGGGAAGAAGAGAAGTGGTCGCGTGACGTGACTTCCACAGGAGAATCCCGTCGTCCTTCGAAAGCGAATGATTTCGTCGTGTCACGTGAGAGTATCGTCTGCGAACCGGCGTGACATATGACGGCTCGGCTGGTCCCGTTGCATCCCCGAAAAATCGAGAAGAAGCTCCTGAGCATCGGATTCGTCCTCGATGCGGTCGACGGGAACATCAGGTATTTCGTGCGTTGGAAGGGTGGGGTCGCCTTTGTCGTACAGGTCCATTTTCATCCCGAAGAGAAGGGGTTGGATGTCATCAGGTCGATTCTTCGGACCGGAGGCATCTCGCGTGACGAATGGCTGAACACATGATCCGTCACGTCCTTGTCATCCACGGTGGCAACGTCTCGCGAGATGCCGACGAATATCTCGCCGACCTCAAAGCGCAGACCGTCACGCTCGACGATTTGCGAAAGACGGGATGGAAATCGTCGCTCGGGGCGGCGCTCGGTCCCGGGTTCGAGGTGTTCCTGCCGAGGATGCCGAAGGGGGATGACGCGAAATACCTCGAGTGGAAGATCTATTTCGGCAAGCTCCTCCCGCTCGTTGACCCGGGTGCCATCCTCATCGGACATTCGCTCGGTGGCGTCTTCCTGGCGAAATACCTCTCGGAAGAGAAGGTCCCGAAGCATATCGCGGCGACGTTCCTCATCGCGGCGCCGTATTGGCCGTCAGGCGACGAGCCGACCGGCGGGTTCGACCTGCCGTCGAGCCTCGAGAAGCTCGCGAAGCAAGGCGGGGAGATGTTCCTCCACCACAGCAAGGACGATCCGGTCGTCCCGTTCGCGGACATGGAAAGATACCGGAAAGCGCTTCCGCACGCGCACGTCCGCATCGCCTCGGATCGCGGACACTACAATACCCCGGTCTTTCCGGAGCTCATCGACGATCTGAGGGGGTTCGAAGCGTGAGACGGTCGGTCACTTCCTCACGAAACACGTCCGACAGACGGCTTTATAGGAATAGGTCCCGTCATCCGGCAGGCAGGGTGGGACGTCGCGACCGACGGGTTCGCCGTTGTGGAGGACCTGCGTGTAGATGGCGTCGAGGCTGCGGCAGTCCTCGCAGGCGGCGCGCTTGTAGCGGACCTCGTCGGGTCCGAGCTCGATGAGGCGTTTGATGATCAGGAAGAGTTCGCCCCACGGGTCGGTGTCCAAGGCGCAGATGACGACGCGCGTACCTTCCTTCAGGAGCTGTTCGACCACGTCCGCCTCCTCGGGCGCGAACATATGGCCCTCGTCCACGCCGATGGCGAAATATCCTTTGCCGAGCGCTTCCTTCAGGGACGTGACTTTCTGCGCGTCGTGCTTGATGCCGTTTCGCGTGTGGATCTGCTCGTCGCGGACGTTCCGGACCGGCTGGAAGAGCGCGAACGGGCGGTCGGTGTAGGCGTACGGCGCGAACGTGCTGATGAGGTCCATGGACTTACCGCTTTTCATGGGACCGAGGATGAGGGTGAGCTTCATACGCGAGGCAAGTATAGGTGCCGCACGGGGGAGGGGCAAGGCATCCGGGGATGCGTATCGCGTTGACGAGGCGGCTTGTATGGCGTATCTTCACAGTCCTATGGATACGGAATTCTTCTCGCTCCAGCTCACGCGCGATGAGCTGCTCGAGATGCACGCCGCCATGGCGCAACGCCTCATGCTCGAGGACATGGTCCGCGACGAGAAGGGGCTTGAACCCGTGGCGCGGCATCCGCTCATGGAGCGTATCGACGACTTGCTCGCGATGACGGACAAGGAAGAGGAGGCCGTCGGCCAGCGCATCGACGACGAGCTCTGGGAGTACGCGTGGTTCGCGTTCACGGACGAGTGGGCCTGGTTCCGCGCGTCGCAGGCCGTGGAACAGGAGACGAAAGGGGATACGGCCATCAAGCCGAAGGAGATTCGGAAGCGCATCGAGGATCGGTATCGCAAGGAGTTCGATCGCTACGTGAAGGAGCTCGAGATGGGCGGAGGAGGTAAGGGGAAAAGCGTCACTTGACGATGACGTCCTTGATTTCCGTCGCGGTGAACCCGTCTTGGACGGCTCCGGACGGCATCGCGGTGCCCCACGCCGGCATGGACCGGCTCATGACGAAGGCGACGATGGAATAGCCCACGAGGAACAAGGCCGCGGCCCAGAGGATGCCGCTGCCGGCCTCGGTGATCTCCGGAAGCATCCGATAGAGGAGATACGCGACGCCCAGGACGAGGAAGGAAATGATGATGGGCCAGACGGTCATGGAGTCGAGGGTACATCAGGGGGCCGTATCTAGCCAAGATAGGGGAAATCAGGTAGGGTAGAATCTGGATATGGACGTCTTTTCGAGCGAAAACGTCAATAGGATGCTGGAGGCTCTGAAGCCTGTCCCACCCCTCGTGGGGCTTGAAGGCGCCCGCATCACCGTGAACGAAGCTGTCAGCCGCTTCGCCTTTTTGTACGAACGCATCCGGAACGCCGTGGACTACAAGGATGAGCATCTCATCCGCAAATCCGCGATCATGCGTATCCTGAAGCGTCAGCTGATGCTTGAGAACGACCCGGAGGTCATCGCGGACCACCTCATCCGCGAGCTCATCGCCGCGCGATACCTCCCGAACGCCATCCTGCCCGAGTCGCTGGTGGGGGACGTGACAAGGCTCGTAAGGAAGTTTATGGCCGTCGCCAAGGTGAACGCCGGAGGCGAGCGGCATACGGCGTGGGTCCGCGAGCTCATTGCGGTCGAGATCGAACAGACGGTCGTGGACAGCACGCAGGAAAAAGCGCTCGTGACATTCCTGTATGAACGCCTCGCGGACAGCATCCGCGTGCGCGGAGCGGAGATGGACGAGACGGAGCGTCGGCTGCAGGTCTACGTCGCGTGCTACCGGTCTCTCGTGAAGGCCGACGATGCGGTGCTGGGCTACATGCTCCTCCGCGCGTACCTGCCCGAATGGGTGCGGTCCGAGGAATGGCTCGGAGACCCGAGGCCTATCGCAGAGCGCCTCGTCGCGGTCGAGCGCCGCATCCGGAGCCGTCTCACGCACCGCCTAGCCCAGAAGTTCCAGCGCGCCGTGAAGCCGTGGGCCGTCTCGCTCGCCATCCTGCGAGATACGTTCAAGGAGAAGCCGGAAGAGGCGATGGCCCTGCTCGAGAAGCCGGAGGCCCTGGATAACCGGATCGCACGTACGGCCGAGGCGCGATACACCCGCGCACGGACACGCCTCCGACGGGGGACGGTCCGCGCCACGCTCTACTTGTTCGTGACGAAGATGCTGTTGGCGCTCGTCCTTGAGGTGCCTATCGAGTGGTTCATGTATCAGAAGGTGGACATGTTCACGCTCGCCATCAACCTTCTGTTTCCGCCGACGCTCATGTTCTTCGTAGGGCTGCTCATCCGCGTCCCAGGCGAGGCGCCTACCGCGCGCCTCGTGTCCGGCGCGCATGAGCTGCTTGTCGAGGAGCCGATTGCGGTCCGCGAGGTCCGTGTGCCCAAGGCGCGGCTCGGCCTGTCCGGCTTCTTGTTCACCGTAGCGTACGCCGTGACGTTCCTCATCACCTTCGGGCTCATCGCGCTCATGCTCTCGGCCCTCGACTTCATCTGGATCTCGGCCGCCATCTTCGTGTTCTTCCTCTGCGTGGTCAGCTTCTTCGGCTTCCGGCTCCGTCTCACGGCACGCGAGTTCATCGTGGTCGAGGGAAAACAGGGGATTCTCGCCGCGACCCTGGACTTCCTGTCCCTGCCTATCCTGCGGGCCGGGCAGTGGCTCTCGCGCAGCATCAACCGCATCAACGTCTTCCTCTTCATCTTCGACTTCCTGTTCGAGGCGCCGTTCAAGATGTTCCTGACGGTGCTTGAGGAATGGTTCGCGTTCATGAAGGAAAAACGCGAGGAATTGCAATGAGTCATGTTTAAGCTCAACGCGACATCCGCCGTCTCTTCCGCGCGGCTCGGGGTCCTTCAGACGCCGCACGGCGACCTCGCGACGCCGTTCTTCATGCCCATCGCGACCAAGGCCTCTGTCAAGACGTTGTCGACGTTCGACATCGAGCGCCTGGGGAGCCCCATCCTCCTTTCGAACACGTATCACCTCTATCTCCGTCCCGGGACCGACGTGCTCGCACGCGTCGGGGGCCTGCATCGGTTCATGTCATGGGACGGCGCGTTGCTGACGGATTCCGGAGGATATCAGGTTTTTTCGCTTGCGAAGATGCGGAAGATCACGGAAGAAGGTGCGACGTTCGCGTCACATATCGATGGCTCGCGTCATCTCCTGACGCCGGAGTCGTCCATCGACATCCAGCAGGTCATCGGCAGCGACATCGTCATGGTCTTGGACGAGTGCACGCCGCCGGACTCGTCGGTCGAATACCTGAAGGACTCCGTGGATCGGACGACGCGGTGGGCAAGACGGTCAAAGGAGGCCTTCGAAGCCGGGCGTGAGGCGTCGAACAACAAAGGTGCTCAACTGTTCGGCATCGTCCAAGGCGGCACGGACGACGCGCTCCGGTCCGCGCATGCCGCCGACCTCGTCGGTATCGGGTTCGACGGATACGCCATCGGCGGCCTGTCCGTGGGGGAGCCGTTCGAAGAGGCCTTGCGTGTCGTTTCCACGCTCCATCAGGCGCTTCCTGCCGATACGCCGCGGTACTTCATGGGAGGCGCGAAGCCGCACGAGATCGTCGAATACGTGCGCCGCGGCGTGGACATGTTCGACTGCGTCCTGCCCACGCGGAACGCGCGGCACGGCCAGCTCTTCCGGTTCCTGCATGGCGACGTCTCGAAGCCGGATTTCTACGAGACCATCCAGATCACGAACGAGCGGTACAAGGACGACGACCGGCCGCTCTGCGACGCGTCCACGGACGACCCGGTCACGTTGGAACTTTCCCGGTATTCCTTCGCCTATCTCCGCCATCTGTTCACGGTCGAGGAAGTGCTCGGTCAGCGCCTCGCGACCCTCGTGAACCTGCGTTTCTACCTCGAGCTGATGACCCGCATCCGCGAGGCCATCCGCGACGGGCGACTGTGACGCGTGGGCGTTGACGTCCCGCGAAAAACGTCATATGCTCCGGCCCTCCCGCACCGTGCGGGCCGTTCGTCCTTTCCACCTGGAACCGTGAGGTACGCCATGAAGACGGAAGCATTCTGCGCGACGTTGCCGAAGACCGTCGAGGACGTGACGTTTCTCGATAAGAACGCGTTCACGCTCGCCCTCCGTGAGTTCCTCCGCAAGAACGAGGAGGCAAGCCGTCGGTTCGTCCGTGATTCCGCCAAGCGGGATGCCTGGTTCGTCTGCCGACGGTTCCGTCCGACGGCCGATCTTTGCATCGATGGCCGCGTCCAGGACTTCGGCCAGGCCATCGGCGTCCCGGTCGGGATCCTCGAGATGTTCCGTTCCAAGGGCAGCACGATCCGCCTCACGAACGCGGCCTACCGCGCCCGATGCGCCAAGTCCGTCCGTTCGGTGGCGGCGTCGCACGAAGGGGAGGATTTCGCCGAGATGCGCATGTTCACGGCGCATCATTCCGCCTCCCGTCCCGAGACCGCGTCCTGCGCGGCGTGGGAGCATCGGACGGACGACGCGCTTGCGGACGCGCAGGAGCGTTGCCACGAGCTCAACTTCGTCTGGCGTGGCCGCATGGTCGCGTTCCCGGTCCTCATCGACACGGACCTCGATGCCATCACGCTGTTCGGCCCCGGCGGGAATTTTCCCGTCGAACGTCTCGTGCGCCGTCTCCGCCAGGATGAGCCGCCGGACACCAAAGCCATCGTCGATGCGCTGCATCAGGTCTTCCCCTCGAACTGGGAGCCCATCGCGCATCTGCCCAAGGCCGTCCGAGAGGAGTTCCACGTGGAGCTCGCGGAGCGGGTCAAGGCGAATGTCGCCTTCGTCCGCGACGTCATCGCATCCGAACGGCCGGTCGAGCTGCTCGAGCACAACGAACGCCTCATCTTCGTGGGGCGTCACGCGGACTGGATCGACGAGCACAACACCGTGTTCCTCATCGACGACACGGAAGGGGAGGAAGCGTTCGCCTCGTTTCGCATCGCGCTCAAGTACGTCGCGAAGAACGTGATCCTCGACGCCATCTTCGAACGGGAGTGCGACTGGAAGATCCCGGTCATCGTGAACATCCCGCATGACGGCGACGACGATGCCCGCGACGCGGTGCTCCATGCGAGGACGCTCCGCGACCGGCTCCGCGAGACGATCGAACGGTGCGCCCTGGAATTGGTCGCCTTCCTGCGGGGTCCGCACGGCATCGACCCGAAACAGCTGCCGGATTGGATGTTCCGGGAGATGTTCTCCATCCAGGAGCATGTCGAGATCGCGACCTGCACGAGCGAACGCGCGACGCGTCTCTACGTCCCGTTCGCCTGATCCCCTTGGCCCGGTTTCCGCATCTGCGGTCGCCGGGCTTTTTTCTTGCAACCGTCCGTCGAGGCGGGTACAGTGCCGCCAACACTATGTCCCACATCTGCAAAGCGGCGCTCGTCCAATGCATGGATTTCCGGTTCATGAAGGGGATCCGCGGGTTCCTCGACCAGAACGGCCTGACCGGGGATTGCGACCTCGTGTCCGTCGCGGGCGCGACCAAGTGCATCGTGGATCCGGCGACGCCCGCCGAGACCGATTTCCTCCTGAAGCAGATCGGGTTGTCGCATGACCTGCACAGCACCAAGCACCTCATCCTCATGAATCACCTGGACTGCGGCGCGTACGGCGGCAGCAAGGCGTTCGCGTCCCCGGAGGAGGAGCACGGCCGCCATGTCGCGGACCTCACGCGCGCCGGCGACATCCTGAAGCAGAAATATCCCGAACTCGAGATCAAGAAGGTCATCGCGAAACTCGATGACGCGGGCGCCGTCACGTTCGAACACGTCGGCTGAGGACGCCGCGGCGTTCCGTGCCGCCGTCACGAAGCTCCGTCGGGACCTCGGGCCGCAAGGCTGGTGGCCGAGGGTCGTTCGCGATGGTCGGATGACGGAAGTGAAGCATCATCCGGGCGACGCGTCGCGATGGGTGTCGTGGACGGACGCGGACCGGGCCTTCGAGGTCGCGGTCGGCGCCATCCTCACGCAGAACACGGCCTGGAAGAACGTCGAGACGGCGCTCGTCTGCTTGGCGGAGCGCGGGCTCCTGACGTCATCGGCATTGTCGTCCGCGCGCTTGCCGTCGATCGCGTCCGCGATTCGTTCCGCCGGCTATTACCGTCAGAAGACGAAGAAGCTAAAGACTTTCGCGCGCTTCGTCGAGGATACGCTGGACGGGAATCTCATAAATATATTGTCGTCCTCGAGCGCAGCGAAGGACCTTCCAATTATTCGTGAAAGACTCCTCTCGCTCTGGGGCATCGGCCCCGAGACGGCCGACACCATCCTCCTCTACGGACTCGGCGTCCCGTCGTTCGTCGTGGACGCCTACACGCGACGGTTCCTCGTCGAGGTGACCGGTTCGATCCGATGGCTCACGATGCCGTACGACGACGTCCGGTCGTTCTGTGAGGCGGCGATCCCGAGGTCCGTCCGTGGCTGGCAGGAGGCGCATGCGGTCATCGTGGCGTGGGGAAAGACGAAGGTTAGATAGATGGCACCTTGACACTTTCGTCGATTTTTGGTATATAGACACATCGTTCTGGCAGGTCAGGACGGTCCGTCCGCGCGGAACGCGGAGCATCCAGCAGATTCGAACGACCCGCAGAAGCACATGGTGCCGCAGCGGTGACAAGCGGATCCGAAGGAGTCGGTCATGGCACTTCGAAAACAGGTTACCCGGGAACAGATCGGTTCGGTCGTCACGCTCCTGGTCGCAGACAAGGTCCCATTCGAGGACGTACAGGCGTTCATAGACAGATACCGGAACGTCCCTTCTGCGAAAAAGCGTCGGCGTAATGATTCGTCTGATCCGCACATCGCATTTTGGGAAGATCGTTTTCCTGGCCGGGGTGAAGCGATTATGGCTATCCTCCGACCGTTTTACGGATGGAAGCCGGAGTTGAAGCTCGCGCTTCCCGACCTCGAAGAACGCGGCAAGATGGCGGTCTTCTGGGATAATCCCATTAGAGGTGTCCGAGTCTTCTCCGGACAGGATTCGTTCAAAGCGGCACGCGAGGCCGCAAGTCTGGCTTCGTATGGAGATTCGCTCGAGGGAATTGCCCTGGCCGTCCTGAATAAAACACTCACATGTTCAGGCGACATCGAGCTTGAGGAATCGTGCTGGGGAGTGTTCTGGGAATCGTTCCAATACTCGCTCGGACGCACGGTCTTAAGCATGATGGATGATTGGTTCTGGGATCCGTTCCAGGACTCACTCATGCATTGCCTAGAGTGCATCATCGGCGGAAAGCCTGAGGAGGCGCCGAAGTTCAAACCGCTCCTCGACCTCTGGCTCGCTGGCAACTTTCCAATCGGGTTCGACGACGACAACAACCTCCTCGTCGTAACCGCCTGACAACATATGCTCCGAGCTTCTTGACGCCGCGTCGAGCCTTCATGGTTCCGCGGCGTTTTTCATATCTTGCGGCGTATTGTCGGGCCGCGTCCGACCCGTTACCCTTCCTCGCATGTCCGATATCGTCGAGGGGTTGAATCCCTCCCAGCTCCAGGCCGTCACGCATGCGTCCGGGCCACTCCTCATCGTGGCCGGCGCCGGGACGGGCAAGACCACGGTGCTCGCGCGCAGGTACGCGTGGCTCATGCAAGAGCGCAGTCTCCGGTCCGACCAGATTCTCGCGCTCACGTTCACGGAGAAGGCGGCGGGGGAGATGGAGGACCGCGTGCTCCAGCTGTTGCCGAACGGCACATACGATTTTTGGATCTCGACGTTCCACGGGTTCTGCCAACGCGTCCTCGAGGAACGCGCGCTTGAGATTGGCCTGCCGAACAGGTTCCGCATCGTGACCGAGACGGACGCGTGGCTGCTCCTGAAGCGCCGGATGAACGAGTTGCCGCTCGACCACTATCGGCCTCTCGGCAATCCCGTGAAGTTCCTGAACGGTCTCCTGAAGCATTTTTCGCGCGCCAAGGACGAAGGCGTCACGCCGGAGCAGTACCTCGCGTTCGCGACCGACGCGGTCTTGGACACGGACGCGGACCCGTCGGGGAGCGAGCGGACGCGTCTGCTCGAGCTCGCCAACTGCTACATCGCGTACCAGCGTATCCTCCGCGAGGAAGGTGCGCTCGATTTCGGCGATCTCATCGTCGAGACGCTGCGGCTGCTGCGTGAGCGTCCGGCCGTGCTCGCCGAGTTCCGGGAGCGCTTCCGCATCGTGATGGTGGATGAGTTCCAGGACACCAACTGGGCGCAGTACGAGCTCGTGAAGCTCCTCGCCGGTCCGGAGCGCAACATCACGGTCGTGGGCGACGACGACCAGGCCATCTACAAGTTCCGCGGCGCGTCCCTCGCCAACATCCTCCAGTTCCGCGACGATTATCCCGATGCCGTGACCGTCGCGCTCACGCAGAACTACCGCTCGCGTCAGGAGGTCCTCGACGCGGCCTACCGCTTCATCCGCAAGAACGACCCGAACCGTCTCGAGATCACGCTTGGCGACACGGGATTGAGCAAGGCCCTCACGTCGGCGCGCGGCGGCACGGGCGGGGTCCGCGCCATCTGGTACAGGTCGCTGGAGGAAGAGGTCGAGGCCGTGATGCGCGCCATCGCCGACCTGAAACGGAAGGACGCGGAACTCTCGTGGAACGACGTCGCCATCCTCGTGCGGTCCAACGACGGCGCACTCCCGTTCGTGCGCGGTCTCGAACGTCACGGCATCCCGTTCCGGTTCTTCGCCCTGCGCGGCCTCTACGCCAAGCCGGTCGTCATCGACATCGTCTCGCTCCTCACGGCCGCGCTCGCGCCGTATGAATCGTCGTTCCTCTGGCGGGCGATGACGGTGCCGGCGACCGGGTTCACGGGACGCGACATCGCCGAGCTTGTCCAACACGCGAAGCGGAAGAGTCTTGCGCTCTGGAACGCGCTGAAGCAGGTCCGTGCCATGGAGGGGAGCGATGAGGGGATGGTGCGGCGCGTGGAGACGTTCGTGGCGCATCTCGAGGCCATCGCGGAGACGGCCAAACGCGACCGTCCGCTCGCCGTCCTGCAGAAGGCCATGGACCGGACCGGGTTCCTCGCCGAGGTGATGAAGCGCGACGAAGCGGGGAAGGTCGACGCCATCCGGCTCCTCAACGCCTTTGCGGACCGCATCAAGCGCTACGAGGCGTCCACGCACGCACCGACCACCAAGGAGTTCCTGGACGAGTTGCGTCTCGAGATCGAGAGCGGGGAGGAAGGCGGTTTGAGCGCGGACCCGGACGAAGGGCCGGAGCTCGTGAAGGTGATGACGGTGCATGCGTCCAAAGGGCTCGAGTTCCGGCACGTGTTCCTCGTCGGCGCCGTGGACCAGCGGTTCCCCACGCGCGAGCGCCGCGACGCCATTCCGCTGCCGGACGGGCTCGTGAACGAACGACTGCCGGAAGGGGACGCGCACCTCGAGGAGGAGCGTCGGCTCATGTACGTGGCCATGACGCGCGCCAAGGACGGCCTCACGGTCACGGGGTCCGAGGACATCGGCGGAGTGCGGAAGAAGAAGCCGTCGATCTTCATCGCGGAAGCGGAACTCACGCTCGAGATGGGGACGGTCGAGGGCGGGACTGTTCTGTCGCTCGCCCCGGCAGAACCCATCCGCGAGGCAGAACGCGACCTGCGCGACTACGTAGCCATCAAGCGGCGCTTCTCGTTCACGCAGCTCGCGGCGTTCCG
>JAZDIB010000021.1:0-8247 GCA_043805355.1 Patescibacteria group bacterium
GCGCAAGGTGGACGAGATCACGAAGCTTATCACAGCGTGACGTATGATCGGCATCTTCGATTCGGGTATCGGCGGGTTGACGGTCGTGCGTGAGCTCGAGCGGCAGGCGCCGGGCGTCCCGTTCATCTATCTGGGAGACACGGCGCGGACGCCGTACGGCAACAAGAGCGCCGAGACCGTCGTCCGCTACGCGCTCGAGGATGCGGCGTTCCTTGTCGAGCAGGGCGCGACGATTATCGTCATCGCGTGCAACAGCGCGAGCGCGGTCGCGACGGATGCGTTGCGCGCCGCGTATCCCGCGATCCCGATCTTCGAGGTGATTGTGCCCGCGGCGGAGGACGCGCTCGCGGCCACGAAGGGGCGTATCGGCGTCATCGGCACGCGCGCGACCATCGCGTCCGGCGCGTACGAACGCCATCTCGCGGCGAAGAAGGTCGAGGTGACGGCGGTCGCATGCCCGCTCTTCGTCCCGCTCGTGGAGGAAGGATGGCTCGAGGATGCGGAGACGAAGCGCATCGCGCGGCGTTACCTCTCGCCGCTTCGGAATACGCAGGTCGATACGCTCATCCTCGGATGCACGCATTATCCGCTCCTCGCGCCTGTCATCCAGCGATATATGGGGAACCGCGTGACGCTCGTGGATTCCGGCGCGTCCGTGGTCCGGCGCGTCCTCTCCAGTCTCGACGCGACACACCACACGTCACACGCGACACGCCGCTTCTTCCTGACCGATACATCGGCGCGTTCCGAGGAAATCGCGGCTAGATGGCTGGGTCACCCCGTCACGTTTGAGCGCGCGGACCTGGCCTGATAGGATGGAGCGACCATGAGCATCCTCGCGTTCCTCGTCATCCTGTCCGTCCTCGTGCTCATCCATGAGCTGGGGCATTTCACGGCGGCGCGTCTCTTCGGGGTCAAGGCCGAGGAATTCGGGTACGGCTTCCCGCCGCGGCTCTTCGGGTTCGTGAAGGAGAAAGGAAAATGGAAGCGCGTAGGTTCCAAGGACCACGGCCCGTACAGGAACACCATCTGGTCCATCAACTGGCTGCCGCTCGGCGGGTTCGTGCGCATCAAGGGCGAGCAGGCGGGCGACGCGGACGACCCGGATTCGTTCCACGCGAAGGCCATCTGGAAGCGCGTCATCATCATCGCCGCGGGCGTCACCATGAACTGGATCCTCGCGTTCGTGCTGTTCGCGGCCGTCTTCATGGCCGGGACCGACGCGGTCATCGAGGACCTGCCGGCAGGCGCGCGGGTCCGCGACGTGTCCGTCCGCGTGACACAGGTGCTCCGTGAGGCGCCGGCCGATGTCGCCGGCATCCAAGCGAACGATGTTGTGCTGTCGGTCGACGGCGTCGTGCCTGCGACCTGGGGAGCGGCACGCGACCTCATCGCGGAACGGGGCGACCGTCCGTTCCCCATACGCGTCCGTCGTGACGGCACTGAGATTGACCTGACCGTCACGCCCGCGTACGTCGCGGCCCTCGACCGCACCGCCATCGGCGTCGGCCTCGCGGACGTGGGCTACGTCTCGTTCGGCCCCGTCGCCGCCGTGAAGACGTCGGCGGTCGTGGTCGTCGGCTACACCAAGGCGACGGTCCTCGCGTTCTGGGACCTCGGCAAGGACCTCGTCATCCGCCGCAAGGTCTCGCAGGACGTCTCCGGCCCGGTCGGCATCGCGGTCATGACCGGGCAGTTCGCCAAGTAGGGCTTCGTGGCGCTCCTCCAGTTCGCCGGCATCCTCTCCATCAACCTCGCCGTCATCAACTTCCTGCCCATCCCGGCGCTCGACGGCGGCCGCGTGGTCTTCCTCGTCGTCGAGAAGCTGCGCCGCAAGCCCATGAGCCGCAACCTCGAGGCCGCCATCCACAACGTGGCGTTCCTCATCCTCATCGGCCTCATCCTCCTCGTCACCGTCCGCGACCTCGCCGTCTACGGCGGCCGCATCGTGCTGGGGATACGGAATGCTGTGGGGATCTAAAACAAGAAACTCCCCCTTGTATGCAGCTCGTGAAAAGAAAATGGTTATGGGTTATCGCCGTACTCATCTGGACGGGCACCATGTTGGTATACGCGACCATTATTCTTGGGAACGCGACGGTTCCCATCGGAGTTGAACAACCAGACGGAAAGTCGGAGGTCTGTCGCGGAATGAAGCATGACTATTATTGCTCGATGTCAGAAAAAGTCCTCTGGTCCCCGGTGTGGTTTGTATGGATAGCGTTCGCGAGTTTTTACTCGGTGCCGATGTTACTTCAGGGCCACATCACGCTGGACCGTATCGGCAAAACGATACTTGTCGCGCCGTATATCGCGATTCCGCTTTATTATGCCGTCATGTACGGGTTCGTCGCCGGGATAGACGCGGTCAGAGGTCGTCATAAGGGGTCATAAAAAGCCGTGGCCATCGCACAAGCAGGTGACAATCCTGCTGTTTTCCTGCTAGTCTATCAAGGTTATGCTCGACCAATTGAACGCGCTGAAGTTGGAGTTGGACGAAGCCGTTGCGGCGGCGAAGACCGCCCAGGAGCTTGAGGATATCGAGATCCGGTTCCTCGGACGCAAGGGGCGCCTCACGTCCATCCTGAAGGGGCTTGCGGACGTCGATGAAGCGACGCGACCGAAGATCGGGGCGCATGCGAACCGTATCAAGCAGGAGGCGGAGAAGGTCATCGCGTCGGCGAAGGTATCGTTACAGGAACGCTCCTTGTCGGATCTCGGCGAACGCGAACGCGACGACGTGACCGAACCGGGCCTCCGACCGCCCGAGGGGCATCTGCATCTCGTGACGCAGGCCATCCGCGAGATCACCGCCATCTTCGACCGCATCGGCTTCACGCGCACGCGCTATCCGGAAGTGGATTGGGACACGTACGCGTTCGAGAAGCTCAACATGCCGCCCGACCATCCGGCGCGCGACGAATGGGAGACGTTCTTCATGGATGCGCCCGTGTCGAAGACGCATGGGAAGATGGTGCTCACGCCGCACACGTCGAACGCGCTGGTACGCGAGATGGAGCGCGGCGAGTTTCCGGTGCGCATGATCAACATCGCCAAGTGCTACCGCCGTCAGAGCGACGCGACGCACGTGCCGATGTTCCACCAGTTCGAGGGGCTCTACGTCGACAAAGGCGTGTCCATCACGCATCTGCGCGGCGTCCTCGACTATTTCGCGAGCTCGTTCTTCGGCCCCGGCCGCAAGACGCGCCTGCGTCCGTTCCACTTCCGCTTCACTGAACCCTCGTTCGAGATCGACGTGTCCTGCGGCGTGTGCGGCGGGACCGGCACCGCGTCGGACAAGCAGAAGTGCCGCGTGTGCAAGCGCGGCTGGCTCGAGCTCGGCGGCGCCGGCATGGTGCATCCGAACGTGCTCAAAGCCGGCAACGTCGACCCGAAGAAATTCTCCGGCTTCGCGTTCGGCTGGGGCGTCGAGCGGACGTATATGATGAAAGAAGGCATGCAGATCGACGACATCCGCGTGTTGTATCGGAATGATGTCAGGTTTTTGAAGCAATTCTAATGACACCCTTCCCCTTGTCATTGCGAGTTCGACGAAGCAATCTCCCCGTTCGACCAGTCGGAGATTGCCGCGCGCGTTTCGTTTATGCGCTCGCAATGACAACAGCCCTCTGTCATTGCGAGGAGTCCGACGACGAAGCAATCTCTTGAACGCATGAAACGTGAACGAACCTATTACGTCTATATCATGACCAATGCGGTGAACACGGTTCTGTATACGGGAGTCACGAACGACTTGGAGCGTCGGGTCTTTGAGCATCGGAACAGCGGTCCGTCGTCGTTCACGGGGCGCTACAAGGTGACGAAGCTCGTCTATTTCGACACGACGACGGACGTGAATGCGGCCATCGCGGAGGAAAAACGGATCAAAGCGGGTTCACGGGCGAAGAAGATTGCCCTCGTTGAATCGATGAATCCGGAGTGGAAGGACCTGTTGGATTCTTCTGTCGTTGCGAGGAGCGTAGAGAAAATTGCTATGCGACGCGGCAACCTCCCGTCGGAAGGGGAGATTGCTTCGTCGGACTCGCAATGACAGATAGGGATGAATGATATGACCTCAAAGCTCGACCGGATCGCATTGTGGCTGGCGGTGGCGCCGACTTTTGTTAGCGGTTCCGAGATGACGCTGTTAGTCGTAAATGAATCATTAGGGGATCCCTTCGTTCTGCTCTGGGGGAACCGTTTATTAGATATAATTTTGAGGACTGGCGCTTGGGTCAATATCGTATGTTGGTTCATCGCTGCGATGTTGTACATTGTTCCGCGGTTCAAGAAGAGATTGCTTCGTCGAACTCGCAATGACACACAGAATATATGAACTCCCTCGTATCCTACGAATGGTTGAAGCATTACGTGAATCTCCGGGTGACGCCGGAGGAGTTCGCGAAGCGGATGTCGCTTTCCGGTCCGGCGGTCGAGAGGATCATCCCGCAGGATGCGGACCTCGCGAAGATCGTCGTCGGGTGCATCAAGGAGCTGAAGAAGCATCCGAACGCGGACAAGCTGCGCATCGTGATGACGGACGTCGGCGGGAAGAAGCCGGCGCACATCGTGTGCGGCGGGACGAACCTCGAAGAGGGGCAATACGTCGCGGTCGCGCTCATCGGGTCGAAGGTGCGGTGGCATGGGCAGGGCGACCTCGTCACGCTCGAACCGGCGGAGATCCGTGGGGAGAAGAGCGAGGGAATGATCTGCGCGGCGGATGAGATCGGACTCGGCGCGGCATTCCAGAACCCGGAACGGGAGATATTGGATTTGGGAAAGGAGTTGGGATGGGGGACGCCGCCGAAACCGGGTTCTCCGTTGGCCGACATCCTCGGGCTCGCAGGCGACGTCGTCATGGACATCGAGGTGACGTCGAACCGCGTGGATGCGATGGGGATGGTGGGGCTCGCCCGCGAGGCCGCGGCAATCCTGGACCGGCCGTTCATCTGGAAAGAGCCACGGATAACTCCTCCAGCCTCCCCTTACGGTAAGGGGAGGACTGTCATATCACAGGTCCCCGTCAAGGTCGCGACGAGGGCGCTGTGCCCGCGGTACATGGCGGCGCGCGTCGATGGCGTGACGGTCGGACAATCCCCGTGGTGGATGAAGCGACGGTTGCTCTCCGCGGGCATCCGGCCCATCAACGTCATCGTGGACATCACCAACTACGTCCTGCTCGAACAGGCGCAGCCCATGCACGCGTTCGACGCGGCGACGGTGGAGAAGGGCATCGAGGTGCGGCTCGCGCGGCGCGGCGAGAAGATGCGGGCGCTCGACGGCAAGGACTACGGCCTCGACGACACGATGCTCGTCATCGCGGACGCGGCCAAGCCCATCGCCATCGCGGGCGTCATGGGCGGGGAGCGGACCGGCGTCATGGCGAACACGACCTCGGTCATCTTCGAGGCCGCGACGTTCGACGCCGTGTCCATCCGACGCACGTCGCGCAAGCTCGGCCTGCAGTCCGATTCGCAGATTCGGTTCGAGAAAGGATTGTCGACGGAAGCGCCGCCGGCCGCGTTGGCGCGCGCCATCGAACTCACGTTGGACCTTGCGGGCGGAAAACTCGCGGGACCGGTCACGGACGTGAAGGCGGCGCCGTATCGTGCGAAGAAGTTCTCCATCACGACGGACGAGGTGAACTGCCTCATCGGCGTCGCGTTGCCGGCGAAGGAGATGGTCCGCATCCTGCGGGCGCTCGGGTTCGCGGTCTCGACCGCGGGCAAACGCCTCACGGCCACGGTGCCGTGGTGGCGCGACCATGACATCGAGATGAGCCAGGACCTGGTCGAGGAGATCGCGCGCGTCTACGGCTACGGCAACATCCCGGCCGAGATCCCGTTCGGCCTCGCGTCCCGACGTGACGTCGGGAAGCTCGTGTGGGAGGACCGCAGCCGCGAGGTGGCGAAAGGCGCCGGGTTCACCGAGACGTATTCCTATTCGTTCGTGTCCAAGGACCTGCTCGAGAAGGCCGGCTACGACGCGTCGGGCATGCTGCACGTCCAGAACCCGCTCACGGCCGACCTCGAGATCATGCGCACCACGCTCCTGCCCTCGCTCCTGCAGGCCGCGGCCGAGAACCGCGAACGCGAACATGTCCTGCGTCTCTTCGAGGTCGCGAACGTGTACTACCCGACGAAACACGGATGGAAGGACCTGCCGGACGAACAGCTCGAACTCGGGGCGCTCGTCATGGGCGTGGAGGACGCGTGGAAGGAAGCGAAGGGATTCGTCGAGCATCTGCTCGGCGAGATGGGGATGCGCGACGTCAGCTGGCGCAGGCTCTCGACCGACACGTTCTGGCACCCAGGTCGGACCGTGCAGGCGTTCGTGGGCGGCGATCTCGTCGCGACGGTCGGCGAAGTCTCGCCGAAGATCGCGGAACGGTTCAAGCTCGACGGCCGCGTGGCGCTCGTCGATCTCCCGCTCGAAGCGGCCGTGAAGCACGCGACCACGGCCCGGAAGTACGTACCGGTCTCGCCGTACCCGTCGGCGAAGCGCGATCTCGCCATCGTCGTCGACGATCGCACGGAATTCGACGACGTCAGCCGCACGATCGCCCTGGTCGGGTCATTGCACGCGCAACCTCTCCACGTCGCCGTCGAATGGTTCGACACCTATCGCGGCAAGAACCTCCCGGAAGGCAAGAAGTCCCTCGCCATGCATATCGAATACTCGGCACCGGACCGGACGCTGGAAAGCAAAGACGTGGACGCGCTGATGGAACAGGTCGTCCTCGCGTTAAAGGAAGCGTTCAAGGCGGAGGTTAGGGGGTGAACCGATGACCTTTTGCCGTGCCGGACGCATTGACACGTCCGAAGTTTCGTGATATATGAATCCGTCGCGTAAGCGATATATGCGATAGGTCGTTCACAACCGAAAGGAACGGTCGAATGTCGAATCCCATTCACCGTCTGGAGCAGTCGTTGCGTTTTTGGGAGACGTTGTGCATCTCTTTGAACTGCAGGGAGCGCTGGCAGGCCGCTGCAAACAAACGCCCGCTGTCGTTGAAAGGGCCTGTTAAGCACTATTTCGAGCTTCGTGCGCATCTGCTAAAGGCGGCTGATGCGAGCTCTGCGTTTGACGCCTCGAGGTTCGAGTATCCGCACGGGTCCCCGGCCGCGAATGAATTCGGAGGAGCGTGGCATACTCCGCGCGAAATGTGGCTGTGGTGCAGGGGCTCGCGTAGGGTCTTCCGTGTGGAGAAGGATCTTCAGGTCCTTCTCAGCCAGACGTCCTTGGATGGCGTCACATGGGAAGAGATTCCATGGCCACACGAATCGTTCGCACTTGTGTTCGATGTTCCTGTCGTGGATGCCTCCGGGCATTCGTACGACTGCCTCGTCGTCAGCACGGAACCGAGGACGTTCAATGGGCGCGCCGTTCGAATGGCGTATCTCAGACTCTTGGATACTCGGTTGGCGAGCTTTCGGCCGGTCATGCGGAACGAGCACCAGAAGATGCTGAAGCTCATGGAAAAAGGCCGGTACAACAAGGTCCTGAACATCGGTCGGGAATGGGAGGGGCGAACGGCGGACATCTTTTTCCCACAGTACCTGATTCCCTTGGAGGAGGTGGCTGACGTCGCGATTACGGCTCCGGCGAACGAGGCCGTCAACAAAGTCTACGGAGCAACCCTCCGCGAAGGCGAACGGCCCGAATGGGACCTGATGATTCGGCTTGTGGCCGGCGTATGCCTCTACGTGGCAAGTTTGCCGCCGGGCTCGAGTCATCGCTCGGATTGGACGCCGCTCAATAAGACGCAGCGCCTCGATCCGCGGGCGATCACGAACGATGCCGAAATCTGCCGCATCACGAGCGTGCATTCCCTTACCGCCGAGGAGCGCGATGCGGTGACGGAGCTTTCGCAGAGCGGGAGGCCCACATACGAGCTCTGCGCTCATTTCCGTCGTGGTCATTGGAGGCGTCCGCCCGGCAAAGGCGACAATCCTTCGGCTCCGAGGAACGTCTGGGTGAGGCCGACGCTCGTGCGTCGTGACCGGCTCGCGCCGGATGCCTTGCCGAGGGGCGTCGAAACGAACCTTTGGTGACGGGGCATCCGCTTCCGTCGTCTACAGTCCAACGAGAGTTGGGCTGTTTTTTATACCCCCGACGAACAACCCCGGCCGTCAGGCCGGGGATGAAGAGCATCCGACCGACGACGAGCCCTGTTCTGGTACAGTGCCGGAGCTATGGAATTCTCGAAACAGGCGCACTGCGTGTACTACGCGAGGTATCACATCG
>JAZDIB010000022.1:0-2561 GCA_043805355.1 Patescibacteria group bacterium
GACCCCTCCTGTCGTTCCTGCGAAGGCAGGAACCCCTCCCCCTCCGATGCCGGCTCCAGAGCCTCGGACCATGACGAAACGGACGAAGATCCTCATCGCCGTCGCCGCGGGCCTCGTCATCGTGACGTCCGGCGTCATGGCGTACGTCTATCGTGGCGCGTTCATGCCGACGCCGCTCGCTCCCACACCGATCGTCTCGGAACAGCCGACCGTTCTTGTCGCTCCGGTGCTTACGGGATCCGACTTCGGCGCAAGCGTCGTCTACGAACCGCCGACGCAGGCTATCGATCCGGCCATCGCGAAGGATTTCGATGTCGCGACCGTGGCGAACATCACGGACATGGAGAAAACCTACGGCTTCACGTTCACGGCCGCAGAACGGAAGGCGCTCGCCGAGAACAAGTTCGTGATGAAGAACCTGCTCGACACGAACATCCGACCGTCGCCCGACTCCCGTGAGTTCCTTGGACTCTATGAAGCCGTCCGAGGATTGGACGATCCAAGAGGCCGCACCCAGGCGAACGCGTTATTCCTCACGTCGGACGTCTTTTTCAACGCGTACAACAACCTGTACGTCGAGCTGCTGAAGGAAATGGAGAACAAAAGCTTCTTTCCGGCGATGAAATCCATCTCCAAGAGCTTCTTCGAGAAGTCCGCCGCGCATCTCGCATCCGCTACCACCGATGCGGACCGGAAGACCTGGACCAAGGTCCGTAACTACTTCGCGGTCCCCTACGCCATCTTCCAAAACGCGGCCGCACCGCTCTCCGCGAAGGAGTACATGAACCCTGACGGAAGCGCACGGAAGCCCTCCGATGTCCAAGCGGCGTACGCCACGGAAGACGGGACCGTCGACACTTACGATACGGCCGCGACGTTCGTCCGGACCCTCGGCCTCGATGCCGACAGCGAGGCAGCCGTCCTCGCGTCGCTCAAACAGGCCTTCGATGCCGGAGGTTTCGGGTCGCCAAGCGTCTTCGTAAACGAATACGAGGCGCTCGCGATCGATTCAGGCGTCGAGACCAAAGTGGATTTCTCGCAGTTCAAGCCGCGCGGAACGTATACCTCCAGTTCGCTCCGTCGCCAGTATTTCCGCGGCATGAAGTGGTACATCATGGTCCCGTTCTTCCTCAAGAGCCCGGACCTGACGACGTATGCCTACGGCGTCTCCCAGCTCCTGGCAGAGGATCCGGCATCGCTCAAGGACTACGACACGCTGGAATCGGCCATCGGGTTCATGGTCGGGACGAGCGATGATCTGATGCCTGTCGATTACCTCAAGGCGCTCGAAGCCGGCAAAGACGCCACGGATCCGGCGCAGGCCGCCATGGAGTACCTCGTCAAGGCGCATGACCCGAAGATCAAGGACCTCGCGTCATCGGACGGGTCATTGCTTTCGACGAAGGGTATGCGCTTCTTCAGCGGGAAGTTCATCATGGATTCGTACTGGACCACGAACCTGACGAAAGCCGGCTTCACGGAGGAAGGGAAGCGCGAGATGCCTTCCATGGTATCGTCGCTCGAGGTCATGACCCTGCTCGGGTCCGAGTATGCGCGTACGCAGATCCCGAAACTGGACTTCTATGCGAACCATGCCGCCGCCATCGATCGCGCGGTCGCGGAGCTCGAGGCCGAGAATGCGGCGATGACGGAAACGAACTGGACCGCGAACCTGTACACGTCCTGGTTGTGGACCATCCGAAGCCTGTTCTCCTGGCAGATCGCGCATCTCGCCGGGCTCCCCTCGTTCATGCAGTCGCCGCTCTGGCAGACGAAGACGCTCATGACCGGAGCCGGTTTCTGGACCGAACTCCGTCATGCGACCATCCTCTACGCGAAACAGTCCCTAGCTACAGAGATGGGAGGTTACCAAGCAGAACCGTGCGATGCGCGGAAGATTCCGCCGCCACCGAAAGGTTACATCGAACCGCAGGCCGAGGCATACGCGCGGCTCGGATATCTTGCCGAACGGACTCATGCCGGGCTCGAGGAACAGGGCTTCGCTTTGAACAATATGGGGCCGCTGAAGCGCTTCATCACGTTGATGGGGACGGTTCGCGCGTATACGGACAAAGAACTCGGGAACGAAACCCTTTCGGAACGAACAAGGAAGGAATCTAGACCGGACGATCTCGATGCCACGATGACGTGCACGGAGGAATTCATCGACGGGACGAGCGACTGGGAGACGTTGCGGCTCGGTGTCCTGGAGGGGCTCGATGCTTCGATGCCGTACCCCGTCGAAGGGCCGATCCTCTCCGCAAAAGACCGTCGCGCCTCTGTCGTCGCGGATGTGCATACGGACGGCAATGACATGAAGGTGTTGTATGAAGGGACGGGTGTGCCCTATGTCATCTTCACGGCGGTCTCGGACGCGAACGGCCCCCGACTCACCGTCGGGTTCACATACGCACAGCATGAGTTCATCGGAGCCGTCAGCCCGCGGCTCACGGATGAGGATTGGCAGGAGACCTATTATAAGGGGACCGATACCGAAAATGCGTTCGACTATACGGACAAGACGTCCTGGCCGAAGGAGAACGTGTGGTACGCGCCGCTGT
>JAZDIB010000023.1:0-9247 GCA_043805355.1 Patescibacteria group bacterium
CCGCCCCCGCTACGGGATCAGGGAGTCCATCGTCCGATTCGCCGAACCAGACGATCAAGTGGAGATGGTTCGGCATGATTATCCATTCATCCAGACGGATTTCTCTACGAATCGATTCAGATGCTCGAATGTTTGATGAGACCGATTTACCAACCTCATTCAACCGCATCTCACCATCCACGACATCCCCGAACATGCACCGCCGTTCGTACGTACAAATCGTGACGAAATATGCGCCGGGCGTGGAATAATCGAAGGCGGGCAAACGGATGGAACGACGATGGACGTCCATACATCCACCGCTGCCATGGAACGGATGGGGCGTCAATACCGAACGAGGCGCATTGCCATGCGCCCCTACGGGGATCGATGAAGGAAAAATGTCCTACCGATACGAACCCAACTGGACGGCACCTTGGTATACGATCCACGGTCGAATATTCGATGCCTTCTTGATGCTCACCGCTGGAATGGGGTCAAAGGCAAGCGGATCGAGACTAATGTTGCACTCGTTCGCCTTCGTTTCCATAATCCGGAACTTAATATCCGTATTCTTCATCGTTTCCGTCCCATCCCAGCAGCCTCCGAAGATATGCTTCACGATGGAGTTCGGGTCGTCGGTCGGTTCGTTGCCGACCATGGGGCCGGCGCGGCATTCGCCGGTGCACCAGTTCCAGCTGTCGACGAGCATCACGCGCGGCGTGTAGGTGCACGCGGTCTTTTGATCGTCGAAGCATCCGCCGCCGACCTGGCCTTCGACGCTCGCGGGCGCGAGCCCTTCGATGCATTTGTCGCCCGAACCGCAGTCGCCGTCGTTGTTGCACCCTTCGACGATGTTGTTGACCACTTCGTTGATGGCCGTGTTCCGACTGCAGAGCTTCGACGGGCACGACGGCATCTTGGTCGACGGGTTGCAGGAGTACGCGTGAGTGAACTCGAAGTACCCGGGTTCGCAGGCATCCACGCTGTTGCCGAAGAACTCGCGGAAGTCGCACTTGCCGGCCGTCCCGCATTCGCTGTCGCGGAAGCAGGACTTAGACGGGTTCTGGCTGCACGTCCCGCGTTCGGAACACCTGCCGCCGCCCGGCGGGCAGTCCGCATCCGTGCCGCACGTGAGGCCCGAGACGAGTTCGCACTCGCGGCTCGTCGAGCAGAACGGCTTGCGGTTCTTGAGGCGTGCATCCTCGATCTTGGTGATGGTGCCGTCGCCCCAATCCACGATGACGGCCTTGAGCGGGGTCTGGTCATGGCTGGCCCATCCGTAGAACTTCATCGTGACCTGCGCCTTGCCGCCGCTGAACACGACCGGTCCGGCCGACTGCTCCTCGAGGGTGAAGGCGTTCACGCTCGAGATGCGGCACTGCCCCGGCGATTCGCATGTCCGGCTCAAGTCCGGCGCGGCGATGGTCGGGGGACGTGGCGGATAGGTCGCGATGTGCTGTTCGTCGTACGGGTTCGCTTCCTCGAATCCGAGGAAACTCGGACGATGGAATCCTGCCGTCACGTCCGTCGGAGCAGGTGAGATGACCTGGTTCAGGGATTCCTGCTTCATCCCGGTCGTGAGGTCGTACCCGATGAGGCACTTCTCGTTGTCCGCGGTGTTGCCGCAAAGGTCGCGGCGCGGCGCGTAGCCGGAACTCCGCGTGCAGGCGTTGTTGTCCTTGTCCGGGTCCTTGCTGAACGCGTCGCCGGTCGGATTGTCGTACGTGCAGGCAGGGACAGGCGTCTGTTCCCCTGACGCGGCGACGCTTGCCGTGACGGATTCGCACGAACCACTTCCGACATTCGTCGGAGGCGCACAGGTGTTCGGATGTTCCCATCCGGCGGCGTCGGAGCTGTTCACGCACAGTTGCCCATCGTTCGGCCCCCCCTCGCACTGACCGGCCTGGAGGGCGTACTGCGACTGGTTGGCACGCCCATAGAAACCAGCGTCGAAGATGATATCCTTTGACTCCCTCTCCGTGGGAAGGTTGTCCTGATTCGGATAATTTGGTCCCCAGAATCCTTGTTCGTCCATCGACGCCCCGACGGCCCCCTCGCACAATGCCGGAACGACCGCGTTGTAGAGATCGCCTGTCTTCTGCGAAAACAAGTGCGGAGACGGCCAGTTCTTCTGGAGGTTCTGACCCGGCAGATACGCTATCGATCCATATGTCAGATGGCTCGTGAACGGCCAAGGTACAAGTCCGATGGTAGGATAAAAGTTCTTGACCGATCTCGCGATCCGCCCCATGGTCCCCGGTGCCTGGGACATGTCTCCTTCCGTCGCGAACGGCAACGCCTGCCATTCGTCCTGGGCGGTCTTGCGGGAACCGTCCGCCCTGTAATTCGTCGCCCAGGCCTGCCGATCGTCACCGGGGATATCGGGATGGTCGGACACCGAACCGTCGTCGTACGCGCCCCACCATTGCGACACCGTGAACACGCAATCGCTGGCCTGCATACACCGCGCGTTCTCGTATCCGCCGCTGCAGTGGCCGTTCATGGGACCGAAGTCGTCGCCGATGCATGTGAGTCCGATGACCTTCTTCGGGCAGTCCTTGGACGCCGTGTCGTTCGGGCTGCTGCATCCCGCGCCCGGCAGGACCGCATCGCCCGCGCATCCGAACGCATTGTACGTCTCATGCGCCTTCTTGAGCGACACGGAAATCGACCCATTTTCCCCGCAGCCGAACGCGGCATGTCCGTCTTCCTGTTCGGTGATTTCACCCGGCTTCGCATACAGCCCATTCGGGCACTTGATCCATCCCGCCCGTAGCTGACAGCTCGAATATTGCGGTTCCAAGATGCCGGTCGTCGCGTTCCGCTTCATGGCCGCGTTATGGCAGACCGGATCGAAGGATTTCACCGCGCCGTTGCCGCCGCATTCGAGTCCGGCGTTCACCCCGGAGAGCCCGTTGCACTTCCAGACCGCGTTCTTGAAGGTCATGTCCGTCCTCGCCGTATCGCACGTCCCCCTCGATGCGCACGTCAAGTCATTGAGCTTGTCGTTCCTGTCCGATCCGGGCTCCAAGCACGCCACACCGTCGTTCATGCCTCCGAAACACGCGTATCCCTTGATCGGAACGCCCGTGTCAAAATATTTGTATACGCGATAGACGCGGGCGAACACGTTCGTGAGATGCGCCCAGCGCTGGAGCGGGCTGATGCGGTTCGTGACCATGGTCGCGCCGGAGCCGAGGAACGTGGGAGGGCTCAACACGGAGTAGTCCGAGACGGGCTGGCCGGTCTGGAAGAGCGGCGTGTCGTCCGGGATGTCGTTCACGAGCGCGGATCCGAACGGCGTGTAATTGGTGACGTAGCTGTAGCCGAGGATGGGGATCGAGAACGAACCACGCGCCCAGACCCGGTCGGCGAAGGCCGCGCTCTCGCGCGAGTAGGGCGCGATGACCTGGCCGATCTCGCGGCAGACGTCCGCATGCTTCACCTTGAGCGCGAGGTAGAGCGAGGACTCCCCGTCATGCCCCACCCAGCAGGCCGTGACCCAGAATCCCACGAAGTTCCACGGCCCCGTCAGCTGGTCCTCGGTCACTTCGCTTTCCTCGATGTTGTTCTGGTCCTTCGACGCGTTCTCGAACATCGCACGGATGGCGAATCCGGACTTCGAACACGTCCGTTCGTGGGCATAGACCTGATCGGACCTCTCGACGAACGACTCGCCGGCGACGGCATCCAGCCACTCGAATTTCGACGTGCCGTCCATGCGGTAATCCGTTTCCCAGTACTTGTAATAACACCGATCGTCCGATTCGCCGAAAACCCCTTCCAGATCCTCTCCAAGGGGCGGGTTGGTCCCGGTCTTGATGATGCCGGAACATGCCTCCTTCCTCGGCTTCCCGGTCTTGTCCACTAGGATCGCCTCCTTTGAGCGGTCCAGGACGCCGTCGAAATCCGCGCTGAACTTCTGTATCACCGCGTTCGAGGCGTTCGCGACTTCCGTCGGGTCGCTCCAATTGGTCACATTCACGCCATCGACGTATTCGGTGGGCAGGCTGCATGCGGCAGCCGCGGGGTTCGCGACGGGGAAGAAGCTGAAGGACGCAAAATTCCTCTCGCGCATGATGGTCTTCCGTACATCGGCCTCCTCGAGATTCGTCATGCTCGCGGCATTCGGATACATCCACGCGGTGACGCCGGACGGCTTCACCGGGATAAAATACTCCTGGTAGGTCCTGCCCGCGCCACGCCCCGTCATGATCCAGCGCCCCATGCTGTAGTCCGCGTCCGGGGCGTTGTCCCACGGCCCGATGCCATCGCCGGCATACCCACTGCCCGGCGGCCCATTCGTCGCATCCGTCTCCGGCTGGGTGCTTGCCCGCATACAGCGGTCCGCCTGTACCCCGCCCGCTGGGGTAATGCCGTTGATATCTTGGCCCAGATTCGTGAACCGCCACAGCCGCTCGCACTCGTTGTCCATCGGATCCGCACGACAATCCTCGATGTCGCATCCCGAACCTGGGATCGAACAGTCCGGCGGGGTCGACTGGAAGCACTCAGGTCCCATCGCAGGAATGTCGCACGACGCCACCTTGATCATTTCCCCGATGTCTTGATTACCGCCATCAGCCGCGCGGAACATCTCGAAGTAATCGCGGTTTTCCGCCTCGATACCGCTCTCGCCGTCATGGCACGTACAGTCTGTTTCCTGGCCGCTGTTGCACACGTCGTCGAGCGTGTCGTCGTTCGAGCATCTACCGGCGATGTAGCCCGTATCGAAGTTGAACTTCGAGAGCTTGCCCGGGAGGATGAAGAACTGGCTCCCGCCGTCGCCGTCGCGAGAACGCGGGTCGTCCCACTTCGTGTGGCTCAACGCGGACCAGATATTCTCGAACGGCGGGTTCGCGTACGAGAGGCAATAGTATTCACCTGCGTTCACCGGCGGGAAGTATCCGGCCTTCGGCTGGTAGTGCGAGGCGTCGTAGGTACCGGAAAGGATGGGGTTCGGGTTCCACACGAGGCATGGGTGTCGGCCTTGGTCGCCTGCGACCGTCCGCGACATGTCGCGCTGGAGGCACTGGCCGAACTGGCCGCGCACGAGCACGACGTCCGAGATGTCGAGGCATCGCCCGCCGCCCGGACAACCCGGATCGCTCGTATCGGCAGCCGAGCCGTCTTTCTTCGTCTCCACGGGCGGCACGCAGGATTCGCCGTCCTTGGTCCCGCCGTTGCAGATCCCGCCCACCGGCGATTTGCCGAACGGCGAGTAGTAGCGCGTGACGGTCCCGCCGTACTTCACCTTGCGGTAGCTGCAGGAACAGTCCTCGCCCCATTCGCAGAGATTCGCGTTCGTGTAGCCTTCGGCGATGGTCGCGGGCGTAAACGGCTCCTTCGTATAGTCCCACTCCTTCACGTACAGCCCCGGGAACGGCGAGTCGGCCTCCGGGTTCGCCTTGCACTCGGCGGGCGGGAACGATCGCGTCAGGGAGATATCATATTTCGGATCGACGGACTGACGGAAGACATCGGACAGCGCCTGGATGCTCCGTGGATCCGTGGCCGACGACTCCGTCGACGCCGAGATGTCCGCGGAACGCTCCGTCAGGGCATCGAGCGGGAAATAACAGAACCGCTTTCCGGCATTGCCCTCGGGCATGAAGTATCCTGTGCGACCCGTGACCTTGTGCGAACAGATGTAGAGGTTCGGATACAGCTCATCCACGGGAACCTCTACTTCCGCCGGGAACGTGATGAGCCCGGTCGTCTCCGGCACGGCCGCGACGAGGCGGTAGTCCGTGGCGAACTTGTTGGCGATGGACGGCTCCTTGGTGAAGAGCTCGTACGCGACCTTCCGGTTCTGAAGATCCGCGGCCTGGAACTGGTCCGGGATGACGTAGCCGGAATAGTCCACCTCGCCGAACCCGGTCTTGCGCGTGGTGTAGAGGTCGCGCGTGAAGAACGCGCCGGTCTTGAGGATGGGTTCCTTGGAGCGGTCGATGTAGTTGGCGCAGAACGAGCCGGCGTTCGCCCCCTTCGAGACGTCGCACATCGCGAGCTCGGTGCAGAGGTCCGTGTACTTCTGCTGGACCGGATCGAAGACGGTCTCGCCCGTCGCACAGCCGAGCCACTTGGCGCAGTCGCGGTCGAGGCGCACCTTCATCACTACGTTCGCATCGTTCTGCATCGTGCAGGTGCCGGAGACGCGATAGCCGCTGGTCCAATTCTCCATGTTGGTGGCGCTGACCGAGCAGTCCGCGTCCGTTTGGCACGCGGCATACTGAAGCTTCTTCACCGCTCCCGGGCCCGTGCATCCGTCGACCTCCAGCGCCTTGCGGCACGCCTCGCCGTTCGGATCGTCCGTGCATTCCTCGGAGGGCTGGACGCAATTCGACGGCAGCGGCTCCTCGCACCCGAGGTTATTGCACGATACCTTATGGACGTCCGTGCAGAACTTCGCGGTCTTGCAGAACTCGTTGTCCGGGTCGGTCGTGCAGTCGATGGGCGCCTGCGGCGTATCGTCCTCGGAATGCGACTTGGCGTACGTCGCGTTCGTGCTGTACCGGAGCCGTACGTCCGACATGTCTCGGAACAGGACGCATCCGCCGAGCAGATCCACCTGCCCGTTGCAGGACTTGAGGTCCACGCGCTGGTTCTTGATGAAGAAATACGGTTTCCCGGTCGGATGGATCGGGTCGCCGTGGTCGTTCGGGTCGCGGAACTCCGTGCACTCGGACTGCTCGATGGGGCAGAGACCCACCCATCCCGTGTATCCCGGGTCGCCGGAATTCTGGATGAGGTACGTGTTGCCGCTCGAGAGGACCTTGGGATAACACGGCGTGTCGGTCCCCTTGCGGAACCATCCCGTATATTCGCCGTCGCCCGGGATGCCCTTGTCGACGTTCTTCTTCAGGAGGACCTTGTCCTTCCACTCGCACACATGCGTGAGCGGATTACGGAAGTACGCGACGGTCTTGCCGCTCTTGAACTCGTCGCAGAAAAGCTCGTCCTTGCGGCAAAGCAGGTTCGGCTCGCCGTCGGCGGTCATGTACGAGGTGATGTCGTCGATGAGGTAGACCGTCTCGTACGCGTCGTTCGTCGAGGTCGGCTCGAGCGTGTCCTGCTCGAGGCGCGGCTTGCCGAACATGCGGCAGCTCGCCTCCGTCGCGTCGCACTGGGCGCGGCTCTCGTCGATGAGGTAGACATATCGGTCCGCGGGACGCGTCGTCTGCCAGGACCCGATGTATTTGTCTTCCCAAGCCTTGGATTCGTCCGTGGTCTTCGCGTTCGTCTCCGTGCCCAAGATGTCGAACGTCTGGGCGTACGGGCTCTCCGAGTTGCGCGTGTCCACGAACCCCTTGCAGCCGATGGCCTTCTCGCTACAGAGCCGGCCGAAGCGTCGGACAGTCACGGTCGCGCCGTCGCGGTCCTCGTAGGCGCGGCATCCGACCATGGCCTGCGGCTGTGGCAACCCTTCCGGCGTGCGCTCGCACTCCGCGGGGATGGTCCAGGAATCCTTCACGACGAACGTGACGTCGTTCAGCCGTTCGATGCGGAGAGTGTCGAGATACGTCGCGTTCGGCAGGTTCCTCCAAGAGATGGTGGACGTGGGCGTGTCGGTATTCGCCGCGAACGGGCCGAACTCATACCGACGCCAATCCGTCTCCATGGCGATGGACCCGACGTCCTTGCCGTCGACCGTGAGCGTCGCGGGCGTTCCCAGCGAAGGCTGCGTGGTCTTGGCCCAGAACGAGACGCGGTAGTACTGGTTCGGATAGGAGGCGAACGTCGTGGCGATCGAGAGCGTGCCGTTGCCCGTGATCTTGAGGGACTGGTCGCCCACGAGGATGGATTCGTTCGAGAGCGAGACCTCGACGTTCGTCTCTGCGCTGAACGGCGTCGTGCCGGTCGTGGCCTTGAAGTCCTCCTCCAACACGATCGACGTGTTGCGGCCCGTGGTGCCGATGTAGGCGCGGCACCCGGCGCTCGTCGCGGGGCAGATACTGCTTTCGGACGGGAGGACGCGGTACAGGCACTCCCCTGTCGCGGGCGTGAACGACCCTCCGGTCTTCTCGCAGTCCGCGGCGTCGGACTTGTTCTTGCGGAAATCGGTGCATGACGGCGACGAGACGACGGTCTGCGAGAAATATGCGTAGAAGACCTCGCCCGCCTCGTCGTAGATCTGGCGGCAGTCCGGATCGACGGCGAGATTCCAGGTGTAGTCGTTGCAGGCCGAGGGCTCCTTCAGGATGCCGTCCGGTCCGGCCTTCTGCACGATCTTCGGCGCGGTCGCGTTCGGCGCCGCCTTGATGAGGCTCCACGTACGGAGCTGATAGCCGGTCGTGTCGGATCCTTCCCATGTGAAATATGTCGCCGTCTCGTCCCCGGGCTTCTCGCAGGCGCGGACGTAGTTGAAAAAGGCTTTGCCTTCGCCGCCTGCCGCGGCCGTCTCCACATTCGTGAATTCCTCGCATCCGACGTCCTGGATGGAACAGGACTGGGCATACGCCGGCACGAACGTCGAGGAAATCTCGTCCTCCGGGTCGTCGAGGCGGCTGTCCGCGTTGCGCCCGAGGTCGAACGTGCTCGGTTGCTTCCTATACTCCGCGTATCCGACGCAGCTCGCTGGGCAGAAGTCCGTGGCCGAGAGCGAGGCCGGGATCTCCGGCGCGGTCGGGATGTCCACGTCGCGGTAGCCCTGGCATCCGACGTCTCCCTGACTGCACATCTGGGCGAACGCCTCGCAGGACGGACGATCCCCTTCCCGGCCCGTGCAGTTGAGTTCTTCCGGCGCGATCTTGAGGTGGCGTTCCGTGAGGCCGGACGCGAGGCCGTCGACGAAGGACGTCGCGGCTTCCGTCTCTTCGAGCTGGATAGCATCCACGAGGACGTTCGAGCCCGAGACTTCCGCGTTCGCGAGGACCGCGCCTTCGTTCGCCACGAACGTGCACTGGTACCGAAGCCACTCGACGGAAGATGCCTCATCGTCGAAGCCGACGAGGTTGCCCTGATTCTTCGTACAGCTGGGAAGGCTCCGGAAATACGGACCGGAGGCGACCGCATCGCCGTTCGCGTCCTTCAGGCGCAGTTGAACCGTGAAGGCGCCATCGCCTTGGTCGGCGTCCGCCACGCGGGCGTACATGCTGAACGTGTAGTTGCGGATGGGCACGATCGCGACGTCATCCGAGACGGCGCTACCGATGTTTCCGACCGAACCGAAGCTCCTCCCGCCTTCCACGGCGTTCGAGCCGGTCTCCAATTCAGGACGGGCATACGGCGCGCCCAGCGTCCACGCGACGATTTTCGTATCATC
>JAZDIB010000024.1:0-11146 GCA_043805355.1 Patescibacteria group bacterium
GCAGCTGTTCCGCGATCTTGTCGCCGATGCCGCGGATATCGAGGCTGGAGCGCCCGACGAAATGGAGAAGCTTGGCGAGCTCCTGCGCGAAACACACGGGATTCGTGCAGACGACGGCGACTTTCCCCTCTTTGCGTCGGACCGGGGACCCGCACATCGGGCACATCGTCGGCATGTGGAACGCCTTTTCCTTGCCGGTCCGCAGCTTCGGCAGGACCTGGACGACCTTAGGGATGACATCGCCCGCCTTTTCCACGATGACCGTATCGCCGACCTTCAGCCCGAGCCGTTTGATTTCGTCTTCGTTGTGGAGCGACGCATGCGTCACGGTCGTGCCCGCGAGCTGGACCGGGTCCATGACCGCGACGGGCGTGAGCGCGCCGGTGCGCCCGACCGAGACGCTGATGTCTCGCACGACGGTCGTCCCCTGCCCGGCCGCGTACTTCCACGCGACGGCGGCGCGCGGGGTCTTGCCCACGACGCCAAGGGACAGGAATAGGCGGTCCTCGTCCACGTTCACGACCACGCCGTCGATCTGGTACGGCAGTTTCTCGCGCCTCTTTCCGACCTCTTCCAGGAACGATTCGACGGCGTCGAGTTTCGCACACCGACGGTTCAGCGCGTTCGTCGGGATGCCGAGGAGCGCCATCATCTCATGCGCCTGCTCGTGCGTGGTCGTCCCGAGGTCGCCAAGGAGCTGCCAGCCGAGGAACGAGAGTTTTCGCTCCGCCGCGATGGTCGGGTCGAGCTGGCGGATGGCGCCTGCCACCGCGTTCCGCGGATTCGCCAACACCGCCTCGCCGCGCGCCTTCAGCGTCTTGTTCAGGGTCTCGAGCTGCTTCCGCAGCATGTACGCCTCGCCGCGCACCTCGATGCGCCCCGCATGCGACGTCAACGCCCGACGGACCTTCCCCTCGTCGAGCTTCCCGGAATGCTTCTTCAGGAACGCCGCAATCTCGGCTTCCGGCGCCGTACGCAACCGCAGCGGCAAGGACTCGATGGTCCGCACGTTCATCGTGACGTCTTCCCCGACCCGACCGTCGCCGCGCGTCGCGCCCCGGACCAGAAGGCCGTCGTCGTACTGGATGGAAATCGCGAGACCATCCATCTTCACTTCCGCGTAGAACCCGACATCCGCGGACGAACGCAGCTTGCGGATACGGGCGAGCCATTCGTCCGCCTCTTCGCGGCTGAACACGTCCTCGAGCGAGAGCATCGGCGTCTCATGCGACACCTTCCTAAAGCCCTTGCCGACCGTCCCGGCCACGCGCTGGGTCGGCGAGTCCGGGGTGACGAGGTCGGGATACTGCTGTTCCAGGCGATAGAGCTCGTGCTTCAACGCATCAAGCGCCCCCTCGCTGATCTCGAGGTGGTCCAAAACGTGGTATTCGTAGCGGTACCGGTCGATCTCCTTGCGGAGCTTCCCGACCCGAACCTCGGCTTCGGTTTTCGTCATGGAGGAATCTTAGAACAGCCGGCGTCCCGTCGCCAGAGCACACCTAGAGCGTCGGGCATGTCGCCGAACCCGCGACGCCCTTGAGGAGCTGGCACTCGGAGAATACGACATAGGAATAGAGGCCGGAAAGCACGTCGAGCTTCGGCATGGTGACGACGATCTTCTGCGTGGCCTTGCCGTACGTTCCCTCGGCACCGAGCGTGATGTCGCCCGGAAACGGGGTGACCGCATTGCTCCGGTAGGTCTGGATGACCGCGTTCGAGATATCTCCGTTCACGGAGCGTAGACGAAGCCGATACGCGTTATTCGAATCGAGCCCCGGCACGACCATCTCCTCCGACGAATAGCCGAGCTGGATGGTGAACGCGGCATCATCCGGCCACATCACCGACGCACCGGACGTCCACTGCGCATACCCGAGCTCGAGCTGGCCGTCGCCCTCGAAGGTGATGCGGATTTCGTCGACGTCGGCGGCCGCGCTCAGGTTGTCGGGATCGAACAGGTCCACGACCGCGAAGTTCTTGGACGGGATGGAGGCGAACGTCTTCTGCATGGTCTGCTCCAGGCCGGCCGTGGAGACCCATCGCGAGGCGTTCGGATACGAGGACGCGAGCGCGGCGACGAAGGCGAGCGTCCGACTGCGCCTGCGGATCTCGAAGAGCTGACGCTCGATGCCGGAATCGGCCATGTAGTAGGCGGAGACGCTCTCGTCCGTGTCCTTGGCGCGCTGGGACCCCTCAAGCACGACCGTCCCGATGCCGATGCCGGCGAGCAGGATGGTGCTCATCATGATGAGCGCGAGCGGCAGGATGTTCCCGTGGCGTATCCGCATACTCATCGCTTATAGACGCGAGACGACACGGTGGACTGGGCCTGGAGCGAGGAACGCTCCTGCGTCCGGTCCGCCATGTACGTCATCTCGATGTTGAACGTCACGAACGGCTGGGTGTTGTTATCATAGACGCCGGAGCCACCGAGGACGAACGGCGAATGGGTCGGCCGGACATAGGTATCGAACCTCGTCACGTTCACGCGCTTGCCCGAGACCGGCACCCACGTCGTCCCGCTGTCCGTGGACAGGAGGAGGCACCGGACCGTCGTGAGGTCGTTGCAGAGCGCGTCGCCGAGCGCGGACTGCTTGAAGATCATGATCTGGCCATCCAGCGTCTCAAGACGAAGCTCCGTTTCCCTGCTGCCGGACGGTTCCGTCGCATACGAGATGGCATGCGTCCTCGTCGCGCGGATGAGCATCTCCATCACGAAGCGGAGGTCCTGGTTCACGATGGCCTTGTTCGCGATCTTCCGGTGCAGCTGGTTGAACGAGGAGAACGTCTGCGCCATGATGATGATGGTGATGGAGAAGAGCGCGACGACGATCATCATCTCCATCAGCGAAAAGCCGGGTGCAAGACACCTGCGTCGGGACCGCATCCGGGTCCTATCGCCAGTCGAAGAGGTCATCATAGATCACGCGCTCGAACGAATTGCCCTTCCGACTCCAAGAGATGCGGGATTCGACCCTGATCCCGACCTTCGTCTCGCCGACGTCGCAGGATTGCCCGTCGTCCAGGTAGGTGTATCCGACGCCCGGGACTTCGCAGATAGGATGGAACGTGAGGAGTCGCCGAAACGGCGTAGGCGGGGCGACCGGCTCGACCTGCGTCAGGAATCCGGGCGTATCCGCGCGCACGGAGATCCGTACCTGCGTCTGCGCGTCCGTGATGACGTCCGGGTCGAAATCGAACCGGATGGGCGGATTAGACGCTCCGCCGTTCCAAAGCGGCGTCGCCGTATAATCCGTCCCGAACGAAAGAAAGGTATCGAACGCGATTCCCGTCAGCCAATTCGAATCGCGGACCTGCTTGGCCTGTTCGACGCCTTCCCGCGCGAGGTTCACGGCCACGATCTCGTCGGAGTCGCGGTCGGACAAAGCGAGATTCCCGAAGACCATGGTCGCCGCCGCGAAGAGCCCCGTGCTAATGACCGCGGAGGCGATGAGCAGTTCCACGAGAGTCTGTCCCGACAACGTTCGTCGTTTCTCCATATCATTGGATGGACACGCGGCCCGTGACCGCGTTCACCTCGATGGTCTTGGATTCGCCGCTCTTGTTGTGCCGGAGCGTGACGGTGAGCACCTGCGGCTCGGTAGGAGTACAGGCCGGCAGGCCGGCATCGCCGCAGGCGTTGATACGCATCGTCCCGCTCTGACGCGAAACGCAGATGTCTGCCGTATTGGGTGTCGCCGGAGATCCTGGCCATGAGACGTTGCTGATGAGCATGTTCACGTTCCCTCCTGACCCGCCTCCGGGGAGAGCTAATGACCGATTGATGAGCCGTTCATTCGTGTCGGTCAATCTCCAGTCGTTTCCGCGGATGTCCGCGTACAGCTGATAGAACTGCGAGGCCGGGGGCGTGTGCAGGCAGAATCGCGGCGGTGGAAGCGGCGTACAGGCATCGACGCAGGTCGGGGTCACGGAAGCGTCCGCTCCGCAGAGCTGGAGCTTCCCGTCCGCGCCCGTACATTGGTAGACGTTGCGCGCCGCGAGGGCCCGCGCCTGGATGTTGCGGATATCGCTCGCGAGCATCCGTGCGGCCGTGTTCAGCTCGTCCTTGTTCCGCGTCGAAGTCAGGCTGAAGACGGTCGTCGTCGAGATGAGCACCAAAATGACGATGCTCACCATGAGCTCGACCATCGTGAACCCGTCACGTCGCGAACGAAAACGCATAGGAAAGATAGGGCTCGATGCAGGCGCCGAACCACATGGCGAGCAGGAGGCCCGTGGCGAGCGCCGGTCCGAACGGGACCCGCATCCCGCGCTTCACGATCTTGGCGAGCATGAGCGCCGCGACCACGACGCCGCCGATGACGTAGGCCAGGTAGATGGCGATGACGGTCAGCTGCCAGGTCCCGAGGAGGAGGGCCATCATGCCGCCCATCCAGATATCCCCGCTCCCGAGCCATCGCCCCTTCGAAAGGAGCCACTGCGCGCCGAAGAAGACGACGGGGATCGCGACCGCGATGGCGAGACCGACCAAGCTCGACAGGATCCTGCCCGACGCGAACGCCATGCCGAGCTGGACCAGGAGGCCGAGACCGCCCATCGCGGCCATCAGTTCGAGCGGCAGTTCCTTCCAGCGCAGGTCCATGACCACGATGACCACGAGACCGAGGCTGATGAGTACCTCGAACAGGAACAGGCCCAGTCCCCCGTCGAACGGGGAATGACGGACGGCCGCGACCGTCGCGAGAATCGCCATCGACGCTTCGACGATGGGATATTGGATATGGATGGGCTTCCGGCAATCCGCGCACCGCCCACGCAACAGGAGCCATGAGACGATGGGGACGAGGTGCTTGGGACGCAAGGTCTTCTTGCACGACGGGCACCGCGAACGCCCCATGAGCGAGCTCATGTCATGCAGCCGGATGGCCACGACGTTCGCGAACGACCCCAAACACGCCCCGAGGATGAAGGCAAACGCGACGGACAGGAAGGATTCAAGCATCAAGGGAGGGGTTCCTGCCTTCGCAGGAACGACACCGACGTCCTATTTCTCCACGTCCTGCTGATCCACGCCGGACGCATGCGCGAAGTACGTGCCCGCCACGCCGTAGGCGGTCTCACGCTCGGTGGTGAATTGCAGGGAATACCCGTTCTGCGTCCCCTTGTAGCGATAGTACTCGCCGGCTTTGGGACCGACCGGGGCCTTCGGCAGGATGACGTTCCCGCCGCCGTCCGCGCCGACGAACCCCTCGGTCGTGAGCCCGATGGCCCCGCCGCCCGGCACGCCGAGGTCGATGCCGTCGCTGACCGGATACCGCGCCATCTGCAGCCAGTACTGGCTCAACGAGCTCCGCAGGACGCTCACGTCGGACACGCGTTTGGCATCGCGACTGTTCGCCCGCGACACGCCGAGGGCGTAGACCGCGACCGCCGCGAGGATGCCGACGATGGCGAGCACAATCAACAATTCCAGGATGGAAAATCCCTTCACGCGACGGAGGTTCATATGAGCCAATTATAGCATCTTCTTCCCTTTCGCGTCCTGAGCGAGTCCGACGAGCCGAAGGATCTTCCAGTCAGCCGCAGCGGCATCTCGAAGGGCTGCGGCTCGCTTGAAGATCCCTCGGATGACCTCGGGACGCGAACATTCCTTTCGTATCAACCAAAAAAACGGCCCGAAGGCCGTTTTTTTGGTCGCTGACTAGTTGACGATGCCGTTCTGGTTCGCGGAGTGCCCGCCGAGCGGAAGCGTCGAGACCGCGCCCTTCGTATAGAAGGTGATCTTGTAATTATCGATCGTGGCTGTTGCGGCGGGAGCGACGGCAAAGACAGCATAATCGCATTCCGCAGCTGCCGGGTCGGCGCAGGCGGTCGAGCTCACCGGATCCTTCACGTTCGAAAGGTTCGTATAGGTGGACGTCTTGTCGGCCCCTGCCGATCCGCAAGCCTTGTCGCGAATCGTACACTTGCTCACCTGACCCGAACATGCGCCTGTCCCGTCCAATCCGCAAAGATACATCCCATCCTGCGACGCGGCGGCAAGGGCCGACACGACGGCGCGGACGTCGGCGACACGTTTGGAGTCGTTCGCCTTGGTGCGGGCGCTGCCGAAGGCGACGACGGCGAGCGTGGCCAGCAAACCGATGATGGCGATCACCACCAGGAGTTCGATGAGCGTAAACCCTTTCTTGTGGGTCATAGCAAAATGGATTTCCTCCGCTAGGCGGAGGACCTAAGAGTAAATATGTCCACAGGATAGCACGAGGACGGCATGCGGTGAACGTTAGACGGCCAACACGTCAAGAATTGAAGGCCACCCGACGAAGGAAGACCGAGGCGCATCACCATGCGCCGCTACGGGGATATCCTTCCGAATCTGATGTAGGGGCGTGATTCATCACGCCTTCCGGTCGGTCGAAGGACGCGATGAATCGCGCCCCTACCAGGCTACAAACCCCGTCGAAGGGGAACGTCAGATTGCCGAGGACATGCTGTAGAGCGGGAGGAGGATGGCCGAGACCATCACGCCGACGCCGAGGCCGAGGATGATCATGATGACCGGTTCGATGAGCGAGACCATGTTCGCGACGATGTTGTCGATCTCGCGCGAGTAGAACTCGGACAGCCGTTTCAGCACTTCCTGCTGCTTGCCCGTCTCCTCCCCCACCGAGAGCATCTGCGTCATCATGGACGGGACGAACTTCCGGCGCTGCATGGCCGTCACGATGGAGTTGCCGTCGTTCACCTCGCGGATGGTCTCGTACACGAGCTGTTTCCAGGCGGCGTTCGCCATGACGCCGGACACGATCTCGAGCGCCGTCACCGTGTCCACGCCGCCGCGGCTCAAGGTCGAGAGCGACCGGGCGAACCGGACCACGTAGATGCGCTGGAAGAGCCCGCCGAAGATGGGGATCTTCATCTTCATCTTGTCCCACATGAAGCGCCCGCCCGGCGTCTTGACCCAGGCGCGGACGCCGAACATCACGCCGGCGATGACGAGCAGGATGAGCCACCAGTCGTTCGCGAAGATGTCGGAGACGAAGATGAGCAGCTTCGTGGTCCAGGGGAGCGCCACGTTCGCCTCCTGCAGGACGGCGGTGAGCTTCGGCACGACGAACGCCATCATGATGAACCCGACGGCGAAGAGCGCGGACAGGATGAAGATGGGGTAGATCATCGCGCCCTTGATCTTGGCGTTCAGGTCGTAGTCCTTCTCCATCTGGTCCGCGAGGTATTCGAGCACCTCGGTCAGCTGGCCGGAGGTCTCGCCGGACCGGACCATGTTGATGAAGAAATCGCTGAAGACCTCGGTGTGCTTCTCGAGCGCGTCGGAGAACCGGGCGCCGCCTTCGACCTCGTTGGCGATGTCCGCGAGCAGGGAGCGCATCCGCGGGTTCTCGGACTGGCGTGCGATGTTGCGGATGGCGTCCACGATGGGTACGGACGCCGACACCATGACGGAGAGCGTGCGCGCCGCGACGACGATGTCCTTCCCCTTGATGCGGTTCAGGAACGAGAGCGCCGTCACCCCGATGTCCACCTCGCCGACGCCGCGCTCCTCGAACAGGAGGATCTGGTATCCCCGCTCGTTCAACGCCTCCACGGCCGCGTCTCGGCTGTCGGCATCCACGACGCCGGCCTGGGTGGAGCCGCCCGGCGCGCGGACGCGGTACTTGAACATCGGCATGCTACGGCAGGAGTTCCTTCACCTTCGCGACCGTCTCGTCCGGTAGCGCGTGCGCCTTGATGACGTATCCGGCGGCCCCGAGCGCGATGCACCGCTCCACGTCCTCGCGCTGGCCGAGGTTCGAGAGGATGATGACCGGGATGCTCCGCGTCGCCGCGTCCTGCTTGAGCATGGTGAGCACCTCAAAACCGTCGACCTTCGGGAGTACCAGGTCGAGCAGGATGAGCGCCGGCAGATCCTTGGCCGCGAGCCGCAGGCCGTCCTCCCCGTTCGTCGCGAGCGAGACGTCGTACCCGGCGAGCTCGAGCTTGCGCGCGTAGATGCCCGCAAGGAACGCGTCGTCTTCGATGAGCAGGATGCGCTGTTTCTCCATATCGTCGGTCAGTCCTGTTCGGACGTCTCCTGCGTGATGCGTAAGATCTCCTCCACGGACGTGAGCCCTTCCAAGGCCTTCAGGATGATGTCCTGGCGCAGGCGGAGCATCTCCTGGCGTTGAGCCTCCGCCTCGACTTCCTTGATGGGAAAGCCCTTCTCCACGAGCCGCTTCGCCGTGTGCGTGAACTGGAAGAGCTCGGCCACGGCCGTGCGTCCCGCGTATCCCTTGTCGCCGCACCGCGCGCATCCCTTGCCGTGGTAGAACGTGTACGGCCCTTCGGGATTCAGCTCCTTCTTGAAATATTTCCGTGGGATGGTCGCGATCTCCTTCTTGAGCCGCTCGAGCGTCTCGGGCTGGATCTCCTGGGGCTCCTTGCAGTGCGGGCAGATCTTGCGCGCGAGGCGTTGGGCGATGCCGATGTTGAGCGTCGCGGCGAGCAGGAATGGTTCCACGCCGATGTCGATGAGGCGCGGCACCAGGCCGAAGACGTCGTTCGTATGGAGCGTCGAGAAGATGAGGTGGCCCGTGAGCGAGGCGTGGATGCCGAGCTCGGCCGTCTCGCGGTCGCGGATCTCACCGACCATGATGACGTTCGGGTCCTGGCGCAGGAGCGAGCGGAGGCCTGCCGCGAACGTGTACCCGACCTCGGGCTTGATCTGCGACTGGTTGACGCCGCTGATGTAGTACTCGACCGGATCCTCGAGCGTCGAGATGTTCACGCCTTCGCCGTTCAGGAGGTTCAGCCCCGCGAAGAGCGTGGTGGATTTGCCCGAGCCGGTCGGACCCGTGATGAGGAACATGCCGAACGGCTTCTTGATCTCGCCCTTGATGATCTCGATGTATTCCGTGCGGTAGCCGAGCTGTTCGAACGTCGGCGCGCCGACCGACGTGTCGAGGATACGCATCACGACCTTCTCGTTGTCCACGACCGGCAGAGTCGAAATGCGGAAGTCGATCTTCTTGCCGCCGATGTCCTCGGTGATGCGACCGTCCTGCGGGATGCGCGTCTCGTCGAGCTTGAGGTTCGCGAGGACCTTCACGCGCGAGACGAGCGCCGGATGCACGTAGATGGGAAGCGTCAGCGAGGTCCGGAGCACGCCGTCGATGCGATACCGCACGCGGGATTCGTTGCCGACGGGCTCGATGTGGATGTCGGACGCGCCGCCCTCGACGGCCTGCCGCATGATGACCGAGATCATCCGCGAGACCGGGGCGCCTTTGATGACCTTCTCCAGCTCGTTCAGGTCCCCGCCTTCCTCCTTGCGCTTCGAGAATTTTCCCTTGGCGGCGACGAGCGCGGTCTCGACCTCGGATTCGCCGACGCCGGCCCGGCCTAAAAGATCCTCCATCTGCTTGGGCGGTACGACGGCCGTCTGCAACTTCCAGCCTTTCTCGTTCGTCACGAACTGCAGGGCCTCGGCCGCGCGCAGGTCCGTCGGGTCGCGCAAGGCGACCTGGATGGTGGTCCCGTCGAATCCGAACGGAATGGCACCGTACGTCTCGACGAGCGAGGGGGGAAGTAGGGCGATGGTCTCGGCCTTCACCTCAACGCCCGTAAGGTCCACGAACGGCAGGCCGAGCACCTCGGCGAGCACCTTGACGAACTCTAGGTCCGACACGTGGCGTCCGCCCACGGCCGCCTGCTGGAGCGTCTTTCCCCGCGTCATCAGGATGCGGATGTTCTCGGCCGCCTTCTGATCGATGAGGCCCTTGGAGAGAAGAAGCGTGAGGATCTGTTCGTCCATAGGATTACGGCGTGATCGGGGTTTCCGTCGCCACGGGTTCAGTGCTCGTCGCGTCAATCGGAATCACCTCGACCGACACGTCCTCGATCGTCGCTTCCGGAACAGGTTCCGTCGTCGTGGGGGCCGTCGCGGGCGTCGAGGTCGACACCGGCGGCAAGGGCGCGAACGGGTTGAGGCGACCCGTCTCTCCCGCCTCGATCGTGGCGGGTCCGAGGGGACGGAGCCCCTTGAAGACCGTATTCGTCGAGACATCCACCGACGCGTCGAACGCGACCTTCGGCTTCGTGACGAAGGGTTCGGGCACCATCACGGGCTCCAGGAGCATGGACCCCACGTACAACGCGCCCCCCAGGGTCGCGAAGACCAGGAAGAGCAGGATCATGCGGGAGATGATGGAGCGCTTCGTGTTCATAGGCGCTGCGACGGCGTCGGCGTCGTGGACGAACGGAGCGGCTTATAGACGTACGTCTTCAGGAGGATGGCGTAGGCGGATTCCTTGCCTTGCGTCGAGACGTTGATACCGGTCACGTCGATGATGCGCAGGCTGGTCTCGATATCTCGGAGGAACCGCTTGATCTGCGCGTAGTTCACGGCCGTCACCGAGAGGTTGATCGAGACCTCCGAGACCGTGGACGTGGCGCGGGTCTGCCGGGTGGATTCCGATTCCTCGGCGAACGAGATGTTCGAAATCTTCACTCCGTCCTTCGTCGCGGTGTCGCCGAAGAGGACGAGCAGTTCCGGCACGCCGGTCTCGCGCGGCAGGGCGCGGTCGACCTGGTCCAGGATCGAGGGCGGGATGCCTTCCGCGGCGGAGATGGAGCGTTCGAGGCTCTCGAGATAGGTCCGGCCCTGCTCAAGCGACTGGAGGTTCACGGTCACCTCCGCGTTGGTCCCTTTGACCACGTCGAGCTTCGGTTTCAGCACGAGCGCGGTCATGGCCAGGAACGTGAGGATGATCGCGAAGAAGATCGACCCGTAATATTCGCCGAGGATCTTCGAGGGCCGCTTCGCGGCGGGTCTCTTCGCGCCTGTTTCGAGGGATTCCTTTTCCATATCAGTCGGTCGCGGCCGCGACGCTGGCCGCCTTCTGCAATGCCGGCACGAGCTTCATGCCGATCTGAAAGCTGACGGTCATGAGCGTGCCGGATTTCTCGTCATACGCCGCCTGGTACCCCATCGCGGACACGTCCGTCGCGATGCCCGAATCCCGCAAGGCCACGACCTGTCGGGCCGCGGATTCGAACGACGCCGCGGTCGCGGCCAACGTCACGCGCCCATCCGGCGTGAGCGTGAACGAACTGTACGAGACATCCGGGACCGTGTATTGCTCCAGCGCGTAGAAGACCTTGGTCGGGTTCACATGGGCATCGGCATTGG
>JAZDIB010000025.1:0-6682 GCA_043805355.1 Patescibacteria group bacterium
CCAGGATTTTAAGCTCCTGCCCAAGAAGACTGTGTGGGAGAACGTGACGTTCGCGCTCGAGGTCTCGGGCGTGCCGTCGCGCCGCATCAGGGACGTCACGCCGCAGGTCCTGAAGATCGTCGGGCTCGAGGAGAAAGGGCAACGCTTCCCGTACCAGCTCTCGGGAGGCGAGCAGCAGCGCGTCGTCATCGCGCGCGCCCTCGTGCACCGGCCCAAGATCCTGCTCGCGGACGAGCCGACCGGCAACCTCGACACCATCAACACGCGCGACATCATCGACCTCCTCCTCAAGATCAACGCCTTCGGCACGACCATCGTCCTCGTCACGCACAACCGCGAGGTCGTGAACGCCCTGCGCCGGCGCGTGATCACGCTCGCGAACGGACAGGTGGTCGCCGACCATAAGGAAGGCAAATACCTCCTCCCGACCTGACATGCCCCTCGCCGTCACCACAGGACGCGTCATCTCGTACGCGTGGAAGAACTTCGCCCGCAACGCCTGGATCGGCCTCGCGACGGTCTTCGTGCTCGTGCTGGCGCTCCTTTCCGTGAACGTGCTCGTGGGCGTGAGCGCCATGCTCGACCGCGCCGTGACCATCCTCGAGGACAAGATCGACATCTCCGTCTACTTCAAGAACGGCACGCCCGAAGCCGTGCTCCAGCAGGCGCAGTTCTTCATGGCGAGCCTGCCGCAGGTCCGGGACGTCTCGCTCCTCACGCCCGATCAGGCGATTGAGGCGTTCAGGGCACGGCACGCCAACGACCCGCGCATCATGGAGGCGCTCGCCGAGCTCGACCAGAACCCGCTCGGCGCGTCGCTCGTCATCCGCGGCCGCACGCCCGACGACTATCCGTTCCTGCTCGAGGCGCTCAAGAACCCGCAGTTCGGCTCCGCCATCGAATCCAAGACGTACGACGACCACGCCGAGGCCATCCGCCAAGTGCGTGACATCGGCGCGTCCGCGCGGCTTTTCGGCATCATCCTCATCGTGGTGTTCGCGCTCTTCTCGGCCATGATCGTGTACAACGCCATCCGCGTCGCCATCTACACTCAGCGCGAGGAGATCGGCGTCATGCGTCTCGTCGGCGCGTCGAGCTCGTTCGTGCGCATGCCGTTCGTCATCGAAGGCGTCTTCATCGCGTTCCTTGCGATTCTCGCCACAGCCGGCATCATCGCGGGCACGATTGCGTTCCTGGAACCGCGCCTCATCCCGTTCTTCGACGGCTCCGACCCCGGTCTCCGCACGTTCTTCTTCGGACAGGCCTGGTATCTTCTCGCAGTCGAAGGCGGGACGCTCGCCGTGCTCGTCATCGTCTCGTCATGGGCGGCGGTCGGCAAATACCTCAAACGCTGATATGGCTTTTGATCACAAGTCGAGGGGATGGGGCGCATCTCCGGAAGGTCCGGAGGCGACGGAATTCGATCCGCACCATCTCGCGTCGCTTCTGACGGCGCTCAGACGCTACGAAGGAAGCGGAAACGTGCCGCGGATGGCGCAGGAGCGTCAGGCGAAGAAAGTAGCTCCACAGGCGAAAGAACTTATGGAATTGGGGAAGCAAAGGGCGACAAAAGCGGCCATGACCGTCCTGAACGGAATGCTGTTACGCCTTCCGACCTTTGCCATGCCGAACGAAGAACAGGGGAGGGCGTGGGAAGTGAACTATCTTGAAGCGCGTCAGGAAGGTTCCGACAGGAACGGACACATATGATCGAAGCCACACTGCTGTTCGACCGTCATCACGTCTTCTTCGGCGAGATTGAATCGCACGGCGGCGCGTTCCGCCACGCGATGCTTTCCGAAGCGGGGGAGCGTCGTCTCGAGCCGAATCTCCGCGAGTGGCAGGTCCGAGGCGTTCCGGTCCTGCGCGAAGTCGCACGGCCGAATGTCCCGGGACATCCGACGGTCTACTTCCAGGAGCGTGTCCAGGTGCGGGAGCAACATTTTTTGCAGGCGGCGCGGCTTTGGTTCGAGAACCATGGCATCGCAGCCGTCACCGTAAACCGTGACGTCCTCCGGTGTTGGTCGTACATCGCGCAGCTTCCGCTCCAGCCGCGCGAACGCTTTCTCCTGTTGATCTCGCTCCGCGGTTCCCGGCATACCGACCTGCTCGCCTGCGAGAAGACGCTCATCGAGGCCGTGGAGGCGGCGGACATGGAACGGACGAAGACGACGAAGGCCATCGAGAAGCTTTGGGATCGAGCCGCGAAGGAACTGGTCGCGCAGTTCACGGCGTGACGCGACGTCGGCCGGTCGTCTTTGACGAAACGAGAAAAACGCGGCATGATAGCTGCGCTTTTCGCATCGTTCGGGGATCGTCTAATGGTAGGACAGCGGCCTTTGAAGCCGTGAATCATGGTTCGAACCCATGTCCCCGAGCCAGCAGGAAACGGACCGAGCGGTCCGTTTTTCTGTTGACGCCACATGCCGCTCGCGGGATGATATCGTCGTTATGAAACCATTTTTCGCGTTGGTCGCCACGTTTGCCCTCGTGGGCGCAGGCTGCGTGTCCGTGGATGTCATGACGAAGAATCCGGCTCCGGTCGAGGAAGCGACGACGACCGGACAGGCGGCATCGACCGAGGTCGTCGCGCCTGCCGTCGAAGCGACCACGACGACGATGCCCGAGCCTGTCCCGGCGGCGGATGTCTCCTTCACCGACGACGAGTTACGGTTGGAAGCGCGGGAAAGCGCGGGAGGCGTGGTGCTCTCATGGACGGCGTCGACCATCGAGGCATTCGGCGGATACAAGGTCGTGCGTTCCGAGACCGACACGTTGCCGTGGTATCCCAAGACCGGCGCGATCGCCTTCCTGCCGGACCGCGAGAACCTCACGTATCTGGATGCCGACGCGCAACATGGTGGCGTCTATCACTATCGCATCTGCGCGCTCGAGACGGACGCGCCTCCGACGTGCGGGAACGTCATGAACGTCGAGCGTCCGTGATCACGCCTTCTTCGCGACGAGGCCGCGGTAGATGAGGAGGCACGCGAGGACCGCCACGAAACCCAGCAGGGACATCATCGGGATGGAGATGAACCCGAAGAGTTCGTAGTAGCGCGTCGAGCACGAGGCCTCGATGGTGCAGGGCTGGAGCTTCTGCGGGATGAACCCGTAGTAGAGGAAGTTGTGGTAGACGGCGATGAGCAGGCCGACGATGGTGGTCGGCAGGCCGTAGATCCAGACGCGCGTGTCCTCGAGCAGGACGCCGACCGCCACGATGAAGACGAGCGGATACATGGCGATGCGCTGGTACCAGCACAGGATGCACGGCGGGAACTTCATGATGTCGCTGAAGTAGAGGCTGCCGAGCATGGCCGCGAGCGCGACGGCGAACGCGACGTAGAGGTACGTCTGCGGGTTCTTGATGAGGCGGATGATGGGATTCATAGGATTCATTTTCGTGCGAGGACCGCGTAGGTGACGGCGCCGGCCTGGGTCGGAGCGTTCGAGCCGCGCCAGAATTCGACGAGCTGATGCTTCGAGAGGTGTTCCTCGACGGCGCGGCGGAGCTTCTGTTCGCCGCGGCCGTGGATGATCTTCACGACCTCGGTGCCGGACATGAACTCCTTGTCGATGAGCGCGTCGAGCGTCTCGACCGCTTCTTGGACGCGTATACCATGCAAGTCGACGGACGCACACTCGCCGCCGAGCTCCGCGCCGAAGACGGCGGCCTCGTGTTCAGAGGGGCTTTCCGCCTGTGCCGTCGGGCGTTCCAGCATATCGCGAGTCATGCTAGCATGAAGATATGAGGTTGGAAACGCTCCTACGGAAGCCGAGACGCCGGCTTCTCGGGTTCATCGCGTCGCTCTTCGCCATCGCCGCGTACGGGATATTCCTCATCCTGTCGGAGCCGGTGCCGCCTATCGCGGAACAGGGGACGACGGTCGCGACATCGACCGTCGTCGAAGAGGTCATCGTGGCCCCGTCGACGACGGTTCCGGTCGTGGAGGCGAACGCGACGGTCATCCGCGTGGTGGACGGCGACACGTTCGTCGCGACGTTGGACACGGAGCCGGGCGAGTGGAAGGTCCGTATGCTGGGCGTCGACACGCCGGAGACCGTGGACCCGCGCAAGGCCGTGCAATGCATGGGCAAGGAGGCGTCGGACTTCATGAAAGGGCTCCTGACCGGGAAACGCGTCCGGCTCGAGGCGGATCCGCAGGCGGACGAGCGCGACAAATACAATCGGCTTTTGCGCAACGTCGTGCTCGAGGATGGGACCGACGTGAACGCGTTCCTCGTCCGCCAAGGTTATGCGCACGCCTATCTATCGTTCCCGTTGACGCCCGCCCGCAAGACCGAACTCCGCGACTTGCAGGAGCAGGCGAAAGCCGATAGGGTCGGCCTCTGGGATCCGGGGAAATGCCCAGTCCAATAACCTAAAATATGTCATTATGTTCCATTCCCTTTCGCCGCTCCACAAGAAACTCCTCATCCTCCTCGCCATCGTCCTGATCGGCGTCGGTCTTTTCCTGTTGATGCGTCCCGATCCAGTGAGCGGCGTCCCGGAACCGAAGCCGACCGCAGACATCTCGCAGGAGGTGATGGCGAAGCTCGTCTCGTCGGAGGCCCCGACGGACGGGCCGTCGACCGCCAAGGTCACGGTCACGGAATTCCTCGACTACCAGTGCGAAGGATGCGCGCAGTTCCAGCCCGTGATGGACAGCGTGCGTGCTGCCTACGCGGGCCGCGTGCGGTTCGTCGTCCGGCATTTCCCGCTCGTGGAAGGCCATCCGTTCTCCAAGGGCGCGGCCATCGCGGCCACATGCGCCGGCAGGCAGGGGTCGTTCTTCCCGTATTCGACGACGCTCTTCGCGCATCAGGACGCGCTGGCACGCGTCGATCTCGAACGCTACGCGGCGGACGCCGGCCTGGATGCCGCGGCGTTCACGGCATGCCTCGACGACGCGTCCGTCGCCGAGCTCGTCATGAACGATCGCGTGCAGGGACAAGAGCTTGGAGTCCGGCAGACCCCGTCCATCTTCATCAACGACGCTATGCTTTCAGGGATTCCTTCCGAAGAGGAGTTCCGTTCGCTCATCGAGGGGACGATGGGAGAGGAGCGTTGACGCGGGGGGCTGATTCTGTTAGGTTCGGGGCAGTTCTTCACAAGGAGGTCAGGGAATGGTCAGGCCGACGCCGGAACGAATCGCGGAGCTCAAGGCGGAGCTCACGAATCCAGTCGCCAGCTTCTTCGATTTCGATGGGACGTTTTCCGAGCGCCAGCTGCTCGTGGAACTCATGCTCGTGGTTGGTGACCTGTTCCCCAAGCGGAATGCCATCATCCAGCCGCTCCGTGATGTGATCTCGGAGTATGAGAATCGTCGGACCTATTCGTACGCGCCTGTCATCGCGACGGCGGTCGAGCTTGCTCCCGAGTTCTACGATGGGCTGTCTGTCGCCGATGCGCTGACGGCTGCACGGTCCGTCCTCGAACGATTCGGGGAGATGACCTACATCTTCCCGCGGCGATTCGTCGAAAGGATGCGCATCGAACCGAGGAGGGGGCGAGGGCTGCTCATCGCCATCACCGGTGCGCCACAGGTCGTCGCCGAGATCTTCGGCGAACGGTATGGGTTCGACCTCGTGTACAGCATCGTGAATTTCGAGAAGGACGGCGTCTACACGGGTATCCGCGACAACCGGACGGCGCGCGACAAGGGCGGCGTCCTCGAGGAGGTCACGGCGGCCTTCGGGCTCGACCTTTCGGAAAGTATCGCACTCGGAGATTCGACGTCCGACATCCCGATGCTCGCACGCGTCGGGTATCCGTTCGCGGTGAATCCGCAGGCGGAATTGGTCGACTGGCTCCGGTCGAATCCTCGCGCCGTCTGGGTCAACGATCGTCAGAAGAGCGGCGTGTCGTTCTTCCGGTCGAAAGTCAATGACATGTCCCGCGAGTTGTTCCTCGAGGAGCAGCTCGCGAACTGCCTACCGTCGTACGTCCCGCCGTTCGATCTTCCCGGGTCACGTCCGTGACCACGTTCTCTCCGCTCCGCATGTTCCGCGGGGCTTTTCGTTATGCCCGCTTGCATCGACCGGTCAGGTCCGATACTGTCGGACGGTATGTCCACCATCGGAACCATCGACGGCGTCGCGATCAAGAAGCTCGTCCGGCATGCGGACGACCGCGGGTTCTTCTGCGAGGTGCTGAAGGACGGGGAGCCGTCCGCGGTGCCGGTCAAGCAGACGTCGTACACCGAGACGCATCCGGGCGTCATCAAGGCGTTTCATTGGCACAACCGTCAGTGGGACAGCTGGTTCGTCGTTCGGGGTTCGGCGCAGGTGGTCCTGCATGACCTGCGCGTAGCATCGCCGACCAAGGGTGTGACGCAGGTCATCGTCGCAGGCGAGGCGACGCCGCGTCTCATCTCCATTCCGCCCGGCGTCGCGCATGGGTATCGCGTCCTCGGCAATGAGCGCGTCTGTCTTTTCTATCACACGAGCGAGGCGTACGACCCGGCGCATCCGGACGAGGAGCGCATCCCGTTCGACGACCCGGGCATCGGGTTCGACTGGAGCACGAAGAACCGCTGACATGATCCCGCAGCGTCCCCTCATCATCGGCGCGAACGGCATGCTCGGGCACGCGTTCGCGGAGCGGTTCGCCAGCCTGCCGGCAGGCAAGGCGTCCGCGTCGCCGACGCTGTGGGACATCGCCGATATCGACATCACGGAC
>JAZDIB010000026.1:0-16332 GCA_043805355.1 Patescibacteria group bacterium
ATGAACTACCACGGCCTGACGGCCGTGGTTTCTATTAGCCCAATACAAGTCGGACTTGTCCTCCGTCCTCCTCGCCCTGGTGTTCGATGTACTTCCTGATGATGTCCTCGTTGACTCCGACGGTTGAAACGAAGTACCCGGTGGACCAGAGCGCCACGCCTTCTTTCTCGTACATGGTGTTGAGGAACGGGAACTTCTTCCGCATGGCATGGGCGCTGTTGCTCTTCAGCAGATTGACGGCTTTGCTCACGGCATACTTCGGCGGTATCGAAACCAGCAGGTGGACGTGGTCGATGTCCGTGTTCGTCTCGTGTATGAAGATATCGGGATAGTGTCTCGTCACCGCTTTCATGACCACCTGCAGATATGCGCCCATGCCATGTTTCAACACCTTCCTGCGGTATTTCGTGACGAACACGATGTGATACCTCGCGTAGTACACGCAGTGCGCCTGTTTCGAGAATTCCATAGCTCCGGCACTGTACCAGAACAGGGCTCGTCGTCGGTCGGATGCTCTTCATCCCCGGCCTGACGGCCGGGGTTGTTCGTCGGGGGTACACGAAACCGCGTGTCGAGCACGCGGTTCGTCCGGATGTCGTCTGATGACGACTTTACTCCCCGTGCTCCTTGGCCGCGAGGTACTTTTCGGCGTCGAGGAAGGCCATGCAGCCGGAGCCCACGGCCGTGACGGCCTGGCGATAACGATAGTCCTGCACGTCGCCGCCCGCGAACACGCCCGGGACGCTCGTGAGGCTCGTACCCGGCTGGGTCTTCACGAAGCCCTTCTCGTCCAGGTCGACCTGCCCCTTGAAGATGCCCGTGTTCGGCACGTGGCCGATGGCCGCGAAGACCCCGTCGACGGCCAAGTCGCGCACCTCGCCGGTCTTGGTATCGCGGAGCTTCACGCCCGTGACGTGGCCGACATCGACTCCGAGGACCTCGGTGACTTCCGCGTTCCACACGACCTCGATCTTCGGGTTCTTGGCCGTGCGATCCTGCATGATCTTGGAGGCGCTGAACGCGTCGCGTCGATGGAGGATGGTGACCTTGTCCGCGAACCGCGTGAGGAAATTCGATTCCTCCATGGCCGCGTCGCCGCCGCCCACGACCGCGACCTGCTTGCCCTTGAAGAAGAACCCGTCGCACGTGGCGCAGGCCGACACGCCCTTGCCGTACAGCGCCTTCTCGCTCTCGAGCCCGAGCCTGCGCGCCGAAGCGCCGGTCGCGATGATGACCGCCTCGGCCTCATGCGTCGTGCCGTTGGCCGTGACCTTGAAGGGCTGCGAGGAGAAGTCCACGGACTCGACGTTTTCGGACAGGACCTCGGCCCCGAACTTCTTGGCCTGCGTCCGGCAGCGGTCCATGAGCTCGGCCCCGAGGATGCCGTCGGGGAACCCGGGGAAATTCTCGATCTCGGTCGTGGTGATGAGCTGACCTCCCGGTTCCGGCCCTTCGAACACGAGCGGCTGCAACGACGCCCGCGCCGCGTAGATGGCCGCGGACCAGCCGGCCGGCCCGGACCCGATGATGATGAGCTTGCGTGACATATGGTTCAGCCGACGTGCTTCATCACGCGCTCCTTCAGCGCCTCCTTTTCCATGGAGCCGGCGACCTGTTCCACCACCTGCCCGCCCTTGAAGACGAGGAACGTGGGGATGGACATGATGCCATAGGCCTGCGCGGACTGGCCGTTCTCGTCCACATTGCACTTCCCGATCTTCAACGACGCGGGATCGATTTCGTCCGCGAGCGCCTCCACGATGGGAGCTATCATGCGACACGGGCCGCACCACGGTGCCCAAAAATCCACGAGGACCGTCGTCGGCGACTTCAGGACCTCTTCCTCGAAGTTCGCGTCGGTGAAAATGTGTTCCATAGTCGTTCAAGACTACGCCCACGGAAAGGGCGATGCAAGCGATTCGAATCCTTACCGCGAGAGCTCGATCTTTCGCTCCTTGACCTCGCGGTGGTAGACCTCGATGCGGTCGCCGGCCTGAAGCTTCACCTTGCCCTTGAAGGCGAGGCCGCACTCCTGCCCGCCATGCACTTCGTTCACGGTCTGTTTCCCGGACTGGAGCGTCTCGATGACGCCCTCGCCGACAGGTTCCTCGCCGCGCCAGATGCGCGCGCTCTCGCCGCTCAAGAGCTTCCCATCCTTCACCTTTCCGCCCACGACCATGCGGCCGCTCTCGGTGCGGAAGATGGCGACGACCTCGAAATTGCCGAGCGGGGTCACGATGACCTCCGGCGGCACGAGGATGTTGAGCCGCTCGATGACGTCGTCGAAGAGGCCGTAGATGATCTTGAACTGCTTGATGTCCACGTTCTTGTCGCGCGCCAGGGCCGCGGCCTGCGGGGTCGGCACCACGTTGAAGCCGTACACGACGCTGGGCTGGGCGCTCTCGGCGCGGAGAATGTCGGACTCGTTCACGTTGCCGAGTCCCTTCTGGATGACCTCGACGCCCACGTCGTCGTGCTGGAACTTCTCGAACATGCCGAGGAGCGCCTCGAGCGAACCGAGCACGTCGCACTTGAGCACCACGTTGAGGACCTTCTTCGCGACGCCCTTCTTCTCCTCGGGCTGGGCCGAGACGGTCCGGGTCGCCGAGAGCTGCTGCGCCACCTCGCGCGCGGACTTCAGCTTCTTCACCTCGAGGGCCTTGGGGTCGAGCGGGACTTCCATGATGTCGCCCACGCCGGGCGCGACCTTGAAGCCGAGGATCTTCACCGGGGTGCCGGGCGGCGCCTCCTCAAGCATGGCGCCGGTCCAATCGCGCATCGCGCGCACGCGGCCGTATGCCGCGCCGTCGATGCCGAGGTAGTCGTTCCGCTTCAGCGTCCCGGCCTGCACGAGCACGGTCGCGACCGGGCCTTCGCCCTTGTCCACGTGCGCCTCGATGACGGTCCCGGCCGCGAGGCGCGTCGGGTTCGCCACGATCTTGTCCGCGTTCATGTCGGCGACGAGGAGGATCATGTCGAGCAGCTCGTCGATGCCCAAGCCGGTCTTGGCCGCGATCTTCACGATCGGGACAGGTCCGCCCCAGAGCTCCGTCGTCACGCCGTTATCGCCGAGCTGCGCGAGTACGCGCTCCGGGTCGGCATCCGTCTTGTCCATCTTGTTCAGCGCGACGATGAACGGCAGGTGCGCCGCCTGGATGATGCTGATGGCTTCCTTGGTCTGCGGCTGGACGCCGTCGTCCGCGGCCACGACCAGAATGGCGATGTCCGCGACGCGAGCGCCGCGCGAGCGCATGACCGTGAAAGCCTCATGTCCCGGCGTGTCGATGAAGGTGAGTTTGCGGCCTTTCTTCTCGGCCTGGTACGCGCCGATATGCTGCGTGATGCCCCCGGCCTCGCCGCCCATGACGTTGGTCTTGCGGATGGCGTCGAGCGTCTTGGTCTTGCCGTGGTCGACGTGGCCCATGACCACGACGATGGGGGCGCGCGGCACGCAGTCCTCGGCCTTGTCGCACTCGAGGATGCGCTTCACGCGGTCATCCACGATTTCCGCTTCCTTGGATTTGTCCTCGACCTCGCGTTCGGCCTTGAACCCGAGCTCCTCGGCGATGATGGCCATGGTCTCGAAGTCGAGCCGCTCGTTCTGCGCGGCGAGGATGCCAGCACGCATGAGCTGCTGGATGACCTTCGTGACCGGGAGGTTGAGGAGTCCAGCGAAGTCGCGCACGGTCATGACTGACGGCAGGACCACGGTTTTGAGGGCCTCGGCGGCGGCGCCGGCCGGACGTCCGGCGGACGCGAGCAGGGAATCCCGCAGGCGCTCGCGGCGTTCGTTGTCGATCCACTTGCGCGCGATCTTCTCGCCGACCACGTCGTCCACCTTGATGGCGCGACTGCCGATATCGAAGCCCAGCTCCGGCAGTTTTTGGAGCATTTCGTGCGGAGTGACGCGCAGGCGGCGCGCAAGGTCGGAGACGTTCATGTGCCGCACTCTACGGAAAAACGCCGTTTTGGTCAAGCAAAGCACCCGCCTGCCAAAGAGCCGTCATTCCTTGACAGAAGGCCCGTTTCTTGATAGGAAGAACGGTCGCCCTTTCTTCTTCGACAACCCGAACAGTGAGGTGCCCATGAACGCGACAGCGAAGAAATTCACGCGGTTCCACACGACGAGCGGCGCACCGCCATTCCTCGGCCGCATCATCCGGGACATCCGGAAGACGGCGAAGCGCGTCCGCCTGGACAAGAACGTCATCCGTTCCTGCTGCGTCAAGGCCGGCGGGTCGTTCTACCAGGACAAGGGAAAATCCGACGACGCGTTCCGGTATCTCGCGAACGAGCACGTCATCGTCCAGGACGCGGACGGCAGCCTCCTCTTCGACGAGGAGCGCGCCATCCACGTCGCCGAGTGCGCGTCTGCGCACCGCAACCCCGACCCGCCCGCGCCACCGACGCAGCGGATCGTCGAGCTGAAGCGTCTTGCCGAGCAGCGCGAACGACTGGCCGCGACACGGACGGACGTCGAGCCCACGACCGAGCGCGCGCCCATGCCGCCCACGTCCGACCCGCCCGCCTCCCTGAGTGTCATGACGGCACCTGGGGTGAAGATGGAGACCGCGAAGCCCTTCGAACCCGACCCCGTGTCCACGCCCACCGTGGAGTCCATCATGCCCGTCGACGAGATGTGTCCGATCCCGGCCAGTCCCCGCTTCGTCCTGTTCCTCACCCCCGTGGAACTCGACATCTGGGAGACCCTGCACATCCAGCAGGAGAAAGTCGCGGACAGCCGGCGTATCCCGGTCCCCGAGGACCCCGAGAAGCTCCACGAGGCCTGGGCCTCCCTCGAACTCAAACGGAAGACCACGCCGGAGGAATACGAAGAGGCACTCGGCCGCTTCAAGGACACAGGGATCCTGAACGACCTCGGCCCGTCCGGCAACGGACATCGGGCATGCGTCCTGTCCATCGTCCCGGAGATGTATCACATCATCCGGATTGTCGAACGGACGCCCATGGAGCTTGCTAAGGAGTACGTGGCTTGCATCCGGAGTCTCCAAGCCGGAGAATTCGACGCACCCCGGATGCGCGCAGGATCCTTCAACGCCCTCTTCGAATGGGTCCGAAAGCACCATCAGGCCCTGCACCCGCGGACGGTCTACACGAAGCTCATCGGGTTCCGTCCACGGAGGCCGACGGACGGCATCGGCATCCTAGTCCCCTACGAGGACATCCTGCTCCGAAGCGTCCGAGGTTTCGAGAGCGTCACGATCGTGACCACGGACAGGCCCCTGATGCGCCACCGTTCCGGAATCGTCCGGGACAAGAAGCGAAAGACGGCCGGGCAGCCCTCTACGGACGGAAAACCGGAGGGGTCGCTCCCGGTCACGGAAGACGACCTCGATCGCCTCGCCGAGGAGTTGCAGAGGCGTATGGAAGAGGTGCAACGCGAACTCCGCGGCATCGAGATCAAGAAGCGCAAGCGATTGGAGAATCGACGCGCGGAGTTCATCCGACAGGCCGAGGAACACGAACAGCAGGCACGCGACCTCCGTCGCGAAGCCGCGGACGTGGACGCCTCGCTCGGACTCCTGAAGCTCGGGAAGAAGCGCTAGCTCCCCGAGACGTACGGCCGGCCCATCTGGGTCCGGCCGTTTTCTTTTTGCGCAGCGTCGCAGTCCATGTCACCATGCCTGCATGGACCGCATCCTCCTCATCGACAAGCCCGCGGGCATGACGAGCCACGACGTGGTGGACCGCGTGCGCCGCGTGTTCGGGACGCGCAAGGTCGGACACGCGGGCACGCTCGACCCGTTCGCGACCGGTCTCCTCATCGTGGGCGTCGGCGACGCGACGAAACGCCTACAGACCTATGTCGGCATGGACAAGACGTACGAGGCGACCGCGCGCCTCGGCGCGACGAGCGACACGTTCGATCCGGAAGGGGTCATCACGGAAATCCCGGGCACCGCGTACCGAATCCCGAGCCGGGAGGGCATCGAACACGTCCTCGAACGGTTCCGCGGCGGGTACGAGCAGAAGGCGCCGCTCCATTCCGCGAAGAAGATCAACGGGAAGAAGCTGTACGAGCTCGCGCGCGACGGGACCGCGACCGAGGAGATGCGACCGACGAAGAAGGTGGACATCACCGAACTCGTCGTCACGGGCTATACGTGGCCGGATCTCTTGTTCCGCGTCCAGTGCTCGTCCGGTACCTATATACGCTCCCTCGCCGACGACATCGGCCGCGACCTCGGCTGCGGCGCGTACCTGACCGCGCTCCGACGCACCACCATCGGCGAATTCCGCATCGAGGACGCGACGAAGCTGGAGGACCTGACTGCGGACGGCGCGTGACGCCACGTTGACGCGACGAAGGTCGTGCGGTACGAACACCGCGAGGTCTTCGACATGATGCACATACGGCTGCCCTGGTACCTGGATTCCGACAACGTCTTCCACGTCCTCCTCATCGTCCCGTTCGCGCTCGGCGTCGTGGCGGCGAAGGTCGTCCTGCCCCGATGCCGTCCCGGCTCTCCCGCGGAAAGCCTCGTCGTGCTCGGGGCCATCATCCTGTTCCCCCTCTGCGTCCTCGCGCTCTCGGTGCTCGCGAAATGGTCGACGTCCCTCGTGCTGGAGCGTACCCTCGAGCGGTTGCGCGAGGAAAGGACGCATCTCCTCGGACAAATCGACGTGGCCGCGACCCGACGTCTCGCGGCCGTCGACGCGCATATCGGCATCCTCGAGGCCATCCTCGGACCGACCATCTCGGCCCGCCCCTGAACCCGCCCTCCCGACCCCTCCGGTCAGGATCTCCCGGCGGGTTTTTTCGTTCCGGGACCGTTGACGCGAAGGTCGTTTCGTGATACAAAAGCCGCGAGGTCATTGACATGAACACCAAGAAATCCCTGCCTTGGTATCTCGATGAAGACTGTTTCGACGGAATAGCGATCTGGATTACCATTTCGCTGCTCCTCACCGCGACCTTGACTCTGATGCCTCCATCCTTCTTCTACCGGACGAACGACTGGAAGGTGACGCTCATTCTCCTCTCGAGTTTTCTCACCTTGAATTTCTCGACGATGCTCTTCTTCGGATGGCTTGTGCCGCGTCTCCAACGTTTCGCCCTGAAGCGTCTGCGGCAGACGAGCTTGACGCTCCAGCGCCATTCCGACATCGGCACGACGACCGGTCCGTACCGTTCCCTTGGCGCGTTCACGACCGCTGAGCTCGTGCGTTGGCGCATCGAGAACGACCCCGATGTGTCGGATGACGCCCGAAGACTCGCGGACATCGAAGATCGCGCCACGACGCTTGAAGAAGCGCTTCGACGCCCCTGACCCGCCCTCCCGACCCTCCGGTCAGGATCTCCCGGCGGGTTTTTTCGTTCCGGGACCGTTGACGCGACGCGCGTCGGATTGTAAAGTCGACGCGCCCTTTCCCATCCTAGGAGGTGACCCGTGCTGGAGCCGTTCCAAAGCGTATTCCTCGTCGTCGGGGTGGCAATCCTCTACCTCGCCCTGACCATCATCTTCGACCACTATGCGGCACCGCGGTTCCGTCCGCAGTTCGCCCGCATCTTCGGGTACCGACATGCGGACATCGAGACGAGCCGTCGACGGACCGCCGTCCTCCTCTATCCCATCCGATGGTACGAGCAGCTGCTCTGGCCGGTCTGGTTGCCGGCCGTGCTCGTCATGCGGGCCCTCAAGGTCCCCGGACTCGCGTCGCGAAACCGCGATGCGGACATGAGGTCGCGATGAAGACCGAGGCGCGCAAGCGGACCTGGCGCCCCCATCCTCTGTACACGCAAGACCTGTGGCACGACATCGCACCCATCGGCGTAGCCCTCGTGACGGTCGCCGTCCTCGCGATCGCGTTCCGCCTGGCTGGCCGGGACATCAGCTCGGCCTTCGAGCATGTCAGCATCTTCCACCTCGTCGGCACCGCGACCATCATCGGTCTCGTCCACCTCATGGTGACCCATGCTCCCACGTGGTTCCTCCGCCGACGCCTGTTCGCCCTCCGCGCCCGCCGATCACACCTCGAAGCGGACATCCTCCGAAGGAAGAACTCCCAACGAACTCTCCCGCCTTCGCTCCTCCGGCGCATCCGTCGGTACCAACGCATCTCGCGACGCATCGCCGCCCTCGAGGCGTACGAGCGCACCCTCCTCTGACCCGCCCCATCGTCGTGACCCCTCCGTCACGTCGGTTCCGGCGGGTCTTCTCCTATCTCTGGACAACCCCCCATCCTTTTGATATCTTCCCCGTACCGACCCTTATCCATCAGTTCCGTTCCGGACGCTCGACAGGAGACTCATAAGGTCGGCTCTTCCTCGCATTTTTCCGTGCCCTTGGCTGATTCGGGCCGCAGTAAAACACGAAGAAAGCCGTATTTCCCCATGTCGGGGAACCCTGTCGTACGTACGGGCGGTTGAACGCATTATGTTCTTCTACGCCCTGTTCGGGCTCATCATCGGCGCCGGTCTCGGGTTCGCGGCATCGAAATACATCACGTCGTCGAAAGGCAGGAAGCTCCGGCTCATGGTCGAGGAGGCCGAGTCGCAGGCCAAGGCGCGCATCGCCGAAGCCGAAGCCAAGGAAAAGGAAGTCCTCCTCAAAGCCAAGGACAAAGCCGTCAAGATCATCGAAGACGCCCGCCTCGAGGAGAGACGGAATCTTGAGGACCTCAAGACTCAGCAGGTGACGCTCGCCGAACGCGAGTCCGTCTTCGACAAGAAGCTCCTCGAGATGGAGGACGTCCGGAAGGATCTCGAGAAGCGGAACACGAAGGCCATCGAGGAAGAGAAGCGCATCGACGAGCTGAAGCTTGAGGAATCGAAGAAGCTCGAGGAGGTCGCCGGGCTCTCCCGCGAGGAGGCGCTCGCGCGGATGATGAGCCTCATCGAGGAGCAGCATCAGGACACGCTCATGTCGCGCGTCCGCAAGCTCGACCAGATGGAATCCGAGGAGATCGACCGCAAGGCCAAGAACGTCCTGGCCGTCGCCATCCAGCGCCTCGCCTCGTCGCACGTCGCGGAGACCACCACGACCAACGTGGAGCTCCCGAACGACGAGATGAAGGGACGCATCATCGGACGCGAAGGACGCAACATCAAGGCCATCGAGACGCTGACGGGCTGCGAGCTCGTCGTGGACGACGCGCCGGGCATGATCACCATCTCCGGCTTCTCCCCCATCCGCCGCCACGTGGCCAAACGCGCGCTCGACAAGCTCATCAAGGACGGCCGCATCCACCCCGGGCGCATCGAGGAAGCCATCGAGGAATCGAAGAAGGAGCTCGCCATCGACATCAAGAAGGCCGGCGAGGACGCGCTGTACCAGCTCGGCATCTCCATGGCCGGCATCGACCCGAAGCTCATCCAGATTTTGGGCCGCCTCAAGTACCGCACGTCGCACGGACAGAACCAGCTCATGCACTCGACGGAGGTCGGCAACCTCGCGGCCCTCATGGCCGAGGAGCTCGGCGCAAACGTGACCGTCTGCAAAAAGGGCGGGCTCTTCCATGACATCGGCAAGGCCGTGGACCACGACATCGAGGGCAGCCACCCGGAGCTCGGCTACCAGATCATGAAGAAGTTCGGGTTCGCCGAGGACATCTGCTACCAGGCGCTCGGCCACCACGAGGACAAGCCCAAGACGCTCGAGGCCGTCATCGTGAAGGCCGCGGACGCCATCTCGGGCGCACGTCCCGGCGCGCGCAAGGACTCGCTCGAGTTCTTCGTGAAGCGCCTGGAGGAGCTCGAGGCCGCCGCGATGTCGTTCGAGGGCGTCGACAAGGTGTACGCCATCCAAGCCGGACGCGAGATCCGCGTGTTCGTGAACCCCAAGGCCATCGACGACTTCGGCGCGACCAAGCTCGCACGCGACATCGCGAACAAGGTCGAACAGGAACTGAAGTATCCGGGCGAGGTCCGCGTCACCCTCATCCGCGAGACCCGCATCATCGAGTACGCGAAGTAAGAGACGAAACCGCGTGACGAAAACGCCCCATCCGGGGCGTTTTTAGTAGAGCTTCTTGCCGACTGGCTTCGGACGGGCACCCTTCTTCACGGCTTCATCTTCGATGTCCTGTCTCGCTACGGTTCCATCGGGCCAAATGTGGGAGCCGGGCAAACACGCCATTATATCGATGTCCGACTCATCTCGTTCAAATTCGACGGCACGACCAGAAAAACGGGAAGGTGGCTGATACGTATTCTGATCCCAACCCCGAACGTCCAACATATATGTGAAATATGCGAGCATGTAAATCTCTAAGATTGCCTGATCCATGGACTCGTCAAGCTTCCCCTTCAGTGCCTTAGGGAAAATTACAATCCCCGGGTGCATCGGAGCGAGTGTCCGAATGACGTTCTCCATGCCTCCTACATAGGTAGCAGGATCTCCATGCGACGTCCCTTTCTCATACGGATGAACACTGATGCGAAAATTATAGAACGTCGCTGTCGGCATGGCTGCGATTTTCTCTGCCGCCCGCTGTGCAATCGAATCTTGAAGCGGATACCCTGCGGTCGTGATTTCGACCCTCCACTTTGCTCCGTCAAACACCTTCACGACATCTCCATAGTCTGCCGGAGCCCCATCCACATGAAGAAATGTCGTGTCCCGATAATCGAACGGATCGCTGTCGTAATAATTCGTCATGATGAATTTCGGATCCGATGCTCCATCCCATAGAAAAATTTTCCGTGCACCGAGATTACCTACCTTGGATTCCAACTTCTTCCACTCTGGGCGGGCATGCATCATTTTCATCATCGTTCCAATCTCCTGGCGAAGCCGAAATTCATCCTCTTCACTCTTTCTTGTTTTCTTTTTATCCACGTCGTTAGAGATTCTTATCATCCACTGAACACTTCTGTTAATGATCTCCTTCACTCCCTTTGCGCTATTTAGACCAGCTACGCTATCAATGGAGGATTTCGCGTGCGCCCGAACCTTTTCCGCTTGAGACTGAATTTCGGCATCAGATAAAAATTTCGGTAACGTATCCTTCAGCTCATGCCACAATTCAGATGTCAGTTCCGACTGATGTTTCACTATCTCTGCCGTCTTTAGTACCGCTGCGAACGGCATGATCTGAACCCTCTTCTCCGCGCCAGCCGCGCAATGCGAACATTGATGCCTACACCCTTTCGTCACCTGCACGCACGCTAGTTCCGGACCGAAGATCCTCGTCTCCTCCTCCGGCGTGAGATCGAAATCGCGAAACAGGTCGAGATGCGGCTCCTCGACGGTCGGGAGTCCCGAGGCGAGCTTGTCGAACTCCCCTCCCGCTTCCGGATCCGACGCGTTGCGCTTCAGCGTCTCCACGAGAGGGACGAGACGCTCGCGCAATTCGAGCCCCTTCTCGCTCAACGGATATTTCTGGTGCAAAAAAGCGTTTGCGATCTTCAGCTCGACCTTCCGTTCGGACTCCTTCGTCTCGGGCGGACGGAACGGATTCTGTTCGGGTTTCGGACCGAAACCTGGGGGTCTTTCCATGTCGCGAGTATATCAGACGGGACGGGACGGTCTTGCATTTCCCCGGCTTCAGGCCATACTACGGCCACTATGGCCTTGACCATCCTCTTCTTCGGCGACGTGGTGGGCGCGCTCGGGCGCCAGGCGCTCGCCAAGGTCCTGCCGGAGCTGAAGCGCCGTCATGGCGCCGACCTCGCCATCGCGAACGTCGAGAACCTCGCGCACGGCGCGGGCGTGACGACGCAGACGCTCGAGGACCTCTCCGCGGCGGGCATCGACGTCTTCACGGGCGGCGGACATTCGTGGAGCAATCCGGTCGGCTCCCCGGCGTATGACGATCCCGCCTGGCGCGAGCGGCTCGCAGTCCCCATGAACAGCGGCAGCGCGAAAAGCGGCCATGCCGACGTCCTTCGGACCGTCGACGGAAGGCGCGTGCTCATCCTAAGCATCGCCGGCGCCCTCTTCACGGAGCCTGACACGCGCTCTCCGTTCCGCGCCCTAGACGATTTGCTCGCGCTCCACGCGGATCCGAAGCCGGACGCCGTCATCGTGGACCTCCACGCAGAGGCGACGGCCGAAAAAGAGGCCTTCGGTCATTTCGCGGACGGACGCGTGACCGCGGTCCTTGGAACCCACACCCATATCCAGACTTCGGACGCCAAAATCCTCCCAAGCGGCACGGCGTATCTCACGGATATCGGACGTTGCGGCTCGTTCGATTCGGTCATCGGATTCGACAAAAAGACCGCAGTCCAGCGGTTTTTGAGCGGTGAACACGGCAAATACGACCTGGAACGGAGCGGGAAGGCCGAGGTCGATTTCGCGGTCCTCCGGCTCGACCCGAAGACGAGCAGGGCCGTGGGGCTTGACGCCTTTCGTGAAATCGTTGATGTCTAAGCCCAAAACCGATACTCTGGAAGGGATTTCATTCCTAACACCTCGTATGAACAAGGCAGAGCTCATCAGCGTCATCGCCGAAAAAGTCGGCCTGACCAAAAAGCAGGCCGAGGACATGGTGGAGACGTTCGTCCTCACCGTCGTCGAGACCCTCAAGAAGGGCGACGAAGTCACGATCGCGGGGTTCGGGGCCTTCTCGGCGAAGCGCCGCGCGGGACGCACGGGCGTCAACCCGCAGAACCCGACGGAGAAGATCCAGATCCCGGCCGTGACCGTGCCCAAGTTCAAGGCCGGCAAGGGGCTGAAGGACGCGCTGAAGGCCAGCGGTGCCGCTCCGGTCGCCTGACGCGGAACGACGTCATCGAACCAGAATCCCCGCATCGGGGATTTTTGGTCTCTCGTGGTATCCTATACGGACTATGCCGACCGCGAACGACTCCCTCATCGTCAAGCTGTTCACCAACGCCGCGAAGCTCAAGGCGTCCGACATCCACCTCCAGGTCGACCAGCCGCCCATCTTCCGCATCCAGGGACACCTGAACGCGGTCGAGGGCGAAGCGCCGCTCTCCGACAAGCTTCTCCTTGCCGAGATCAAGAAGATCCTCCCGCCGGAGAAGATGACGAAGTACGAGGAGCGCAACGACGTGGACGTGTCCTACCAGCTGCCGAACAAGGAGCGCTACCGCATCAACGTGTATTGGGAGAAGGGGCGCCCCGTGATGGCCGCGCGTTTCATCCCGGCGGAGATCCCGACGCTCGACGCGCTCGATGCCCCGGAAGCCGCGCTCGAATTCGTCGCGCTCATGCAGGGCCTCGTCCTCATCACCGGGCCGACAGGCGCCGGAAAGTCCACGCTCCTCGCGGCCATGATCGAGCAGATCAACCAGAACCGCATCGAGCACGTGATGACGCTCGAGGATCCCATCGAGTTCGTGTACGAATCCAAGAAATGCCTCATCACCCAGCGCGAGTTGGGCATGGATTTCCATTCCTTCACGGACGGCCTTAAGCACGTGTTCCGCCAGGACCCGAACATCGTCCTCGTGGGCGAGATGCGCGACCCCGAGACCATCGGCCTCGCGCTCACCCTCGCCGAGACGGGCCACCTCGTGTTCGCGACCCTGCACACGAACGGCGCGGCGCAGTCCATCGAGCGCATCATCGACACGTTCCCCGGGGCACAGCAGCAACAGATCCGCCTCCAGCTCTCCCTCGTGCTGAAGGGCGTCATCTCCCAGCTCCTCCTCCCCAAAATCGACGGCGGCCTCACCCCAGCGCACGAGGTCCTCGTGAACTCGCATGCGGTCGCCAACATCATCCGCGAGGGACGCACCGAACAGCTGCAGAACACCATCTTCACCTCCACGGACGAGCACATGGTGGACCTCGACCAGGAGCTCAAGTGGCTCGTCGAGCAGAACACCATCAGCTCCGACGTCGCCAAGGCCCACGCCCACAACCCGAAGAATTTCTAGGGAAGACGGTAGAACGCCGCGAACGCCGCCCACTGCTGTCATTGCGAGGCTCTGCGAAGCAATCTCCCTATCAGACCTAGGGGAGAGAACTTGTCCAGCTCCTCGCGACTACAGCCTACGCATTGACGAGTTGCGGTTTTTGCCATACAAATCCAGCGGAACCTTCACGCGAGAACGGGGTGTCACATGAACGAAGACCGTGCTTCTTTCCAAAAACGAGAAGATACGACTCTCACCGCACAACTCGTCCTATTCTCCTTGTTTTTAGTCATCGACGCATATTCACACTTCAAGGATTGGAGCACGGGGAACTGGACCATCTTCCTCTTTTTCGCCGCGACGGCGGTCAACCTCGGATATTTTTTGTGGCCAAAGTCTTCAACGAGACAATCCGTAACCGACGTCGGTCCGCATTCTCAAGATCGAACGTGCTGAGACGCATCATCGCACCGCCCGCCGCGCGCACAAACAATACCCCTCCCGCATCTCGCTCGCGTGAGGGTTTTTCTATATATCTGTCATTCCCGCGGAGGCGGGAATCCAGAATCCGTCAGTCGGATGGATTCCCGACGTCGCCACGCAGGCTCCTCGGGAATGACAATGGTGGATGGATGACGTTCGCGATCAGTACGCTTTCGCGAAGATGACGCGACCTTCGGAGGTCTTGCCGCAGAGGAGGCATGCACCCTTCTCCGACGGCCTGTCGGACGGGATGCAACGGATGGTCGCCTTCGTCTCTTCCTTGATCTTCGCCTCGCACTCCGCGCCGCCGCACCAATGCGCGAGCAGGAAGTGCCCTTCGAGCTTCTCCTTGAACGCGTCGTAGTCCTCGACCGTGAGCGTGTTCGCCTCGCGGAACGCGCGCGCCCGCTCGAGCAGGTTCGTCTGAATCTGGGCGAGCATGTCCGTGACGGCGTCGACGAGGCTCTCCTCGGAGAGCGCCTGCTTCTCTGACGTGTCGCGCCGCGCGACCGTCACCTGGTTCGCGGCCAGGTCCTTGGGACCGATCTCGATGCGCATCGGCACGCCCTTCTTCTCCCATTCGAAGAACTTCGCGCCCGGCCGCATCGTGTCGCGGCTGTCGATCTTCACGCGCAGGCCCTTCTCGACGAGCAGGCCCGAGATCTCCGTCGCCTTCTCCATCACCGCATCGCGGTCCGCGTCGTTGCCGATGGGGATGATGACGACCTGGAACGGCGCGAGGGACGGCGGCAGGACCAGCCCCTTGTCGTCGCCATGCGCCATGATGAGCGCGCCCACGAGCCGCGTGGAGACACCCCAGCTCGTCTGCCAGGCGTAGTGTTCGGTCTTGTCCGCGTCGAGGAACTTCACGTTGAACGGCTTGGCGAAATTCTGCCCGAGCATGTGGGAGGTGCCGGCCTGAAGCGCCTTGCCGTCCTGCATCATGGCCTCGATGCAATACGTCCGCACCGCGCCGGCGAACCGCTCGGAATCGCTCTTGAGTCCCGGAATGGTCGGCACGGACATCACCTTCTCCGCGAAGTCCTGGTACACGCCGAGCATGGTCTTGGTGAACGCCTCGGCCTCGTCCTCGGTCGCGTGGACCGTGTGCCCTTCCTGCCACAGAAACTCGGTCGTGCGCAGGAAGAGGCGCGTGCGCTTCTCCCACCGGACGACGTTGGCCCACTGGTTGATGAGGAGCGGCAGGTCGCGGTACGACTGCACCCATTTGGAATACACCTCGTAGATGATGGTCTCGGACGTGGGACGAATCACCAGCGGCTCGTCGAGCAGTTCGCCGCCGGCATGCGTCACGACCGCGACCTCGGGCGCAAAGCCCTCGACATGCTTGGCCTCGCGCGTCAGGAGGCTCTGCGGGATGAACAGCGGGAAGTACGCGTTCACGACGCCCTTGGCCTTGAAACGACGGTCGAGATCCTGCTGCATGATCTCCCAGATGGCGTAGCCGTACGGCTTGATGACCATGCACCCGCGCACCGGCGAATGCTCCGCCAGGTCCGCCTGCTCCACCACCTCCTGGTACCACGCAGAGAAGTCCTCGCCGCGGGGCGTCAGCGCCTTCGTCGCACCAGAGTCCGCTTCAAATCGTTTCGTCGTCATATGCGGCACAGGTTATCGGAAACGCCCATAAAAAACAACGGTCGGAGACGCGGAAGGATCGGCGTGTGCCGAAACACGAAACCCGCCGGGATGGCGGGTGTCGTGATGGTGCGTCGGCTGGGGGTCGAACCCAGGACCTTGGGCTTAAGAGGCCCCTGCTCTACCAGCTGAGCTACCGACGCAAGTGAGGCAATTGTGGACGAACAAGCGTTAGGACACAAGGGCCGAATGTCGCGTCGGCACGAGTCCTCGAGTACCGACGCAAGTGTGGTAGAAAAGCGCAGGGAGCATACGGAATTTCCCCATGTCCGTCAAGGTCGGTGCGACCCTTGTCGATTCCGACGATTCCGGCTATCATCGCCTGGCATCGCGCGCCCCTAGCTCAGCTGGATAGAGCGCTTCCCTCCGAAGGAAGAGGTCAGACGTTCGAATCGTCT
>JAZDIB010000027.1:0-12122 GCA_043805355.1 Patescibacteria group bacterium
GCCGCGCGGCTTCGTACCCTGATGCCGCGTACGTTCGGATCTGCAAGGCGGCGACCGTCTTCTAGACATCGGCTTCCATGGTCCCTGTCCCTCGCGTTCGCGCGGGAGGATGGGATCTCTCTCCTCCCATGGACGACGACGTCCTCCTCGACGCGACGACGCTTTGCAGGTTCGAGCGCACGAAAAACGACAGCCAACGGCTGTCGTGTTTTTTTGGACATCTCGCGTCACCTCGTTCCCGTCGCCGAGGTCGAGGTCGGCGTTTCGGTCACGGGACGCGGCGGCGCCGGGACGTGGTCGTACGTCACGCTTCGCGTATCCGTGGCGCTGGAACCGTATCGGCGCTTCGCGACGATGGAGAGGGTGGTGAGTCCGCGCGGCACGTCGAACGAGAGCGTGAAGGATCCGTCGGCCGCGACCACGGCGGGTTGGCCGTTCACGGTCACGAGCGCGCCCGGGGCCGTCTCGCCGCGCACGTCCACGCGCGGATCCGCGAGGCGTTGTCCTTCCATCGGCGAGAGGATCGCGAGGGGCGGGGGTTCCTGCAGGATGCGCGCCTGCCAGACGAGGTATCCGGCCGCGAGCGCGACGAGCGCGAGGAATCCGACGAACGCGACCGCCTGCGACGTCACGAAGAAGTCGCGACGCCGCACGGCACGCGGCGCGTTCACGGAACGCGTCTGGCCGACGCCCTTCCGGTCCAATAGCTCTCGGTACTTCGGCAAAAAATACGCCGGTCGTCCTTCGAGCGGCACGAGCAGCGCCCGGACGTGGCGTTCCGCATATGCCGGGTCGATGATGTCCACGAGCCGTTCCTCCTCGAACGCCGTGATGACGGAGATGTGGATCTTCGTGGCGTCGGCGAGCTGTTCGCGGGTGAATCCCCGTAGCTCGCGCAATTGGCGGAGGGCGGGGCCGAATCCCACGCCGCCCACGTTCACCTGCATGAACGGCATAGCCGGTTCAGAAGCCGCTCGGCTCGTCGTTCCCTTCGTCGATATCCGAGGGTGGGATGGGGACCTGCTCCATCTGCCTCGAGAACTGCACGTTCAGGATTTCGCGCGGCTTCGCCCCGTCGCCCGGCCCGATGAAGCCTTCCGTCTCGAGCAGGTCGAGAATCCTCGCGGCGCGCGCGTACCCGACCTTGAGCCGTCGCTGGAGCAGGGACGCGGACGCCTTGCCCGCGCGCAGGATCTCCTCCTTCGCGTCCGGGAGCATCGGATCCGTGTCGTCCTCGACCGGGATGCCGTTCGTGAACCTCGTCTCGGTGCTGTTCGCCCGTTCGATGATCGAGAGGTCGTAGTCCGCCGGTTCGTACCGCGACTTCAGGAACTCCACGACGCGCTTGATCTCGTCGTCCGACACGAACGCGCCCTGCACGCGCTTGGGCGTCGTGAGTTCCGCCGTCGAGAAGAGCATGTCGCCGCGGCCGAGCAGTTTCTCCGCACCGATCTGGTCCAGGATGGTCCGCGAGTCCGTGGAGGACGCGACCGCGAACGCGATGCGCGCCGGGATGTTGGCCTTGATGAGCCCTGTGATGACGTCGACCGAGGGCCGCTGCGTCGCGAGCACGAGGTGGATGCCGACGGCGCGCGACATCTGCGCGAGCCGGACGATGGCTCCCTCGACTTCGGCCATCGCCGTCATCATGAGGTCCGCGAGCTCGTCCACGACGATGACCAGGTTCGGGATCTTCTCCTCGGCCTTCGCGTTGTAGCTGCCGAGGTCGCGCGCGCCGAACTTCGCGAGGACGTCGAAGCGGCGGTCCATCTCGCGCAATGCCCACTTGAGCGTGTTCACCGTCTTCTCGACGTCCGTGATGACGGGCACGACGAGATGCGGGACGCCGTTGTAGACCGGGAGCTCGACGCGTTTCGGGTCTACGAGCACGACCTTCAGGTCGTCCGGCCCGTTCGAGAACAGGAGCGACATCAGGAGCGTGTTGAGGCACACGGATTTGCCGGAACCAGTCGCGCCGGCGACGAGGATGTGCGGCATGCGGCCGAGGTCCGCGACCCACGGCTTGCCCGAGACGTCCTTGCCGAGCGTGAAGGTGAGGTTCGTGCGGCGCTCGCGCCATTCGCGCGATTCAAGGATCTCGCGCAGGCCGACCGTCGCGATGGTCTGGTTCGGGACCTCGATGCCGACGAGCGACTTGCCCGGGATAGGCGCCTCGATGCGGATGGGATGCGCCGCGAGCGCGAGCGCGAGGTCGTTGTGCAGCGCCGTAATCTTGGTGAGGCGCACGCCTTCGGACGGCTTCAGCGTGAACTGCGTCACGGTCGGCCCGACCGAGACCTCGGCCATCTCCACCGGGATGCCGAAATGCTCGAGCGTCCGCTGGATGACCGCCTTGTTGTGCTCGATATCGCCGGAGGTCGGCTTCTGGTCGCGCTTCGTGAGGAGCTCAACCGGAATCTCGACGCGCGGACGTCGCTTGCGCGGCTTCGGCGGCGGGGCGACGGCTCGCTCCGTGGCGGCGGTCGCGCCGTCGACCGTCTCGTCCATGACCTCCTCGTCGACGGATGGCACGACCGGCGAGGCCTGGCCGGTCAGGTGCCCGACATCCGGAATCATGATGCTGTCGCGGACCGCCTGCTCACGTCGCGCGGACATGCGCCCGGCCAGCCACCGGAAGGGCGCGATGATCGCGAGGCCGATACGCTTCAGGAGGTTCAGGAGCATGGCGAGGAGCGAGACGACACGACGCAGGGAGGTGTTGAAGATGAGGAGGAGCGACACGACGAAGAGCGCCGCGAAGAGCGTCCCGGCCCCGAAGAGGCCGAAGAGCCCGATGAGCGGGTCCGCGACGAGCATGCCGATCTTGCCGCCGGCCGCGTCGAGCGCGTCGGATGCCGCGAGCGAGCCCGCGAACGCCCCGACGTGCACGAGCGGGTTCAACGACAGGAAGAACAGGATGAACCCGACGTAGTTCGTCGCCTTCATGGGCAGACGCGCCGGCGAGAGCATGTGGTATCCGATGGCGATGAGGAAGAACGGCAACACGAGCCGCTCCCAGCCGAACACGTGCGCGACCGCCTGGTCGAGCGTCACGCCGATGCGGCCCGCGAGGTCGAACAGCGCGAGGAGCAGGAGCGCAGCGAGGACGAACACGACGACCGTCAAGACGCCCTTCCGCGTCTCCGCGTCGAGCGACAGGTCGAGTTTGAAGGGTTTTCGGCGGCGTGGCATGGGGAATTATCGGTATCCTAGCGGGAAAACCACCAGAAGTCACGCAAACGGACACCTCCCTTTTCTGTCATTCCCGCGGAGGCTACGTGCCGACGGCGGGAAACCCTCCGGAGGGATTCCTGCCTCCGCAGGAATGACAAGAACAACACATAAACTCTAAGACTAAAAGGACGGGGGGATGACCCCCCGCCCCGACCGTCTCCTGATCATCGACTACGGCCTGCTGTACACGATACTCCCGTGGACCGCATCGAGCCTGCCGTTGAGATAGTCCTTCGTGACCATGGTCGCTTCGATGTTCGCGACCCTGCTCTTGAGGGATCCGACGTCTGACTCCACCGTACCGAGTTGATGCTCCACCGTACCGAGTCGATGTTCCACCGAATCGAATCGCTGATCGACGCGCGTCGAAAATTCCGAGATAGCTTCTAAGACGTCCTGTATCGTGGGTTCTTTCGTCATATCGATTCTTCGTCTTTGATTATAACACCCCTACACGTCCTCCGGCGGCGGGACTTCGTCGGCTTCTGGCCCCTCCGGCGGCCGTGCCGTGCCGTTCGCCGTGTCCTCCCGCGACTGCCAGGCCTCGATGGCTTTCTCCCGGATCTCGGCGATAAGCTCCGGCTGTTCGCGCAGGCCCGCTTTCGCGTTCTCGCGTCCCATGCCGAGCTTCACCTCGCCGTAGCTGTAGGAATTGCCGCTCTTCTTCACGATGCCGAGCTCCGTGCCGACGTCGATGAGGTCACCGACGATGGAGATGCCCTCGTTGTACATGATGTCGAACTCGCACGTGCGGAACGGCGCCGCGACCTTGTTCTTCACGATCTTCGCCTTCACGCGGTTGCCGATGATGCGCTCCCCCATCTTGATCTGGGCGCTGCGCCGGACCTCGATACGGACCGACGTGTAGAACTTCAGGGCGAGGCCGCCGGTGGTCGTCTCCGGGTTGCCGTACACGACGCCGATCTTCTGCCGAATCTGGTTGATGAAGATGACCGTCGCCTTGGATCGAGAGATGATGGCCGTAAGCTTGCGGAGCGCCTGGCTCATGAGGCGCGCCTGGAGCCCCATGTGCGAGTCCCCCATCTCACCTTCGAGCTCGGCCTTGGGCGTGAGCGCCGCGACCGAGTCGACGACGATGACGTCCACCGCATTCGACCGCACGAGCGTCTCCACGATATCGAGCGCCTGCTCCCCGTTGTCCGGCTGCGAAATGAGGAGTTCGTCGATGTTCACGCCAATCTTGCGGGCGTAGTCCGGGTCGAGCGCATGTTCCGCGTCCACGAACGCCGCGATGCCGCCCTTCTTCTGGATCTCCGCGACGACATGCTGCGCAAGCGTGGTCTTGCCGGATGCTTCCGGTCCGTAGATCTCGATGATGCGTCCGCGCGGCACGCCCATGACCCCGAGCGCGAGGTCGAGGGAGAGGCACCCGGTCGGGATGGCATCCACCTCCATCTTCTTCGCTTCTCCGAGCCGCATGATGGCCCCCTCACCGAACCGTTCCTTGATCTGGTCGATCGCCTCCTGCGCCGCGAGCCTGCGCTCGTCCCGCTCATCGTGTTTCTTGGCCATAATATGATAGTGTTCTATTTTCGTTCTATATCCTCTCAAATGGGACATTACCATGCAAGAGGGTAAATGGGGATAACCCCGTGAAGAAAAGACGCCTCACGGGAGGCGTCGAGCTGAAGAGGCTCCGGCCTCATGGGATGGCCTGGACGCTCCCATTCTTATAGAGAGGTCCAGTGCCGTTTGAGACCATCGCGTATGGGATGTCGCCGCCCGGGCCGGTCAGCGTGACCGTGCCGATGGTGGACCCGTGTCCGCCCGTCGGATCATAGGACATGTCGCCCCACCACCGGCCGTCCGGCAGATGGACCGTAAAGAGCAATCCGACCGTGCCGCTCGGTGCGTCGAGGAGGCATTCGAGGATTCCATCGCCCGACACCGTATCGGGACAGAGGGCGAACGTGGATGGGATCCAATCGTAGAAGGCGGGGCCGGGCGGGTTCCACATGCCCTGGAATGCGTTCAGTCCGGACAGGATGGGGCCGTCGTACCGGAAGCGGACCTTGCCGATAGGGACGTCCGTCACCGGAATGTCGACCGCATCGCCGCCGCATCCTCCATCTCCGGTCGACGCGCTCCCGCCGTGGCCGCCATGGCTCGTTGTCGTTCCGGAGCCGCCCTGTCCTCCGTCGGGAACGGGGATGTTGCCGCCCGCATCTCCGCCGCCGACTCCTCCCCCACCCGGCGTGGGCGTTGGACAGTCGTCGATGCAGGAGGAGGGGTGCATGCAGACATGGATGAGATCTGGCGTGATGATGGGGCCGCGCGGTCCGGCGACCAGGTCGATGACGCTCTCCGGGATGACGACAATGCGCTCTTCACGATATCCGAGGGCGAGGAATGTCGCCCAGTCGTAGATCGGCAGGCGCCGGCCGGCGGCCACGACGCTCACTTCGTTTGAGGCGTCGGATTTCACGAGCGACCCGTCCCGCATGATGCGGAATCCCAAATCGTCCGTATAGGCAAAGAGGTCGTCGCGTTGGCTTGACGGCCACACGATGATTTCCGCGTCCGTCCATCCCCAGGAACGGAAGGCCTCGTACGTGATGTACGCCCAGCGCGATGAGCCGTCGCCGAACTCGGCGGCTTCATAGACCGTCGACGCGTCGTCGAACTTTATGGCCCAGTTGTAGGCGCGCGGCGAGACGAAGTCGTCCCCCGGCTCTAGGCATGCGAGCTCCGCGTCGGAGATGTCGATAGCCCGTTCATGCAGGCGTTCCCGCGCGAAGGTCTCTGCCGGGATGGCGTGCCGGACTCCGTCCTCATCGAGCATCCACGGGCCTCCGTCTCCGTCTAGGACGACTGTGCCTCCCGGATGCCAGCGTGTCGACCCGTCGCCGGACGTGAGGTCCGAGAGGAACAGCGTCGGATCCGCGAACCATTTTCTCTGGCTCGGGTCGCCGTCGTAGCCGCGGAACCAGCTCGTGTCCGTGTCCTTCGCTTGCTGCGCCGTCTGCAGGCGGACACCGAGATGCAGATGCTCCGCGCCGTCGCCGTTATGAGCGCCGTCGTCGACGTATCCGATGACGTCGGCCGGGTTCACCGTATCGCCGTCGCGGATGTCGAGGATGCCGGTCGTCCCGTTCCGATCCGACGACATGCGGAGATGCCCGTAGACCGTGAGGAACGAGGAGACCGTGACGGTCTCGCCCATCCCGTTCACGAACGGCGCGGGCAAGGCGAGACGATGCTCGATGACGACGACGAGACGTCCGTATCCCGTCGCGGGGCGATAGACGCGGACCGTGCCGCAGGCGACCGGATGGATCGCCGTCCCCTCATCGTAGCCGATGTCGTGGCCGAGGTGATTGCCGTCCACGTAGAACGTCCGGCCGGCGTAGACGTTGACCATGTCGCTCGGCACCGTCGGATAGCGGGCGCCATCCACAGTGCACTGGACCGGGCCCGACAGGTCGTCTTCCGCGCTCGCAATCGAGGGCGGTGCGACGGGGTCTGCGACGCAGGCGGACGGAGCCGCCACAGCCGCAATGAGAATGCCGAATACCATGAAGCGCAGGAAAGCTGTGCCATCCATGACGAACCTCTTCAGTTATCCAAGGTGCTCCCGGCAAACGCCGAGGGGACCATCGAACCGCACCGTGCGGAACGCCGTCCCGTCCTTGCCGGTATGCATCGCGGCGAGGACGGACGCGGCCTTCGATCGGAATTGCGGCAGGGAAGGAGACGGACGAGTCGTATGATGTCGTCGACACTGACCGGAACGGGACCTGGACGACGTCTTGGCAGGGTGCCGTGGCGGAATGCATGCGGGCATTGTGCCCTCTTCCACCAAAGCTCCCCACCCTTCGCGACGGCGCTGGCGCGACGTGCGGCTTGTGCGGCTTCAACATTGCCGGTCGAGGATCGCGATGGTCAGTTTCCTCCTCGTGTCCATCTCCGATCCAGTCGCCAGACCAGATCGGGGCGCATGACAGGGCCGCTTCTCTCCCTGCCCGCGCCCGGGCACATGACCATCCTGATCCTCGACGGCGTTCCTCGCCGCGGAACCTATCCGTCTCCTTCGTCTGTCGAGGTGCGGGCTGTTCTTCCCACACTATCCAGTATGAGAGGTTTAGGAATCGCGTCAAAAATACATGTCACACATATTTGACATCGCGTTGAACGCGGTCACCTTTCATCCGCGATGTCGGCGTCCGACGTCCGCGATTGTGCGTGTCAGCGTCATCCGACAAACCTTCGCGCGACGATGAAAAATCATCTCACGACGTGTTTTTGTGTTGATAAGTCCGTTTTTCCGCTCCACTGACGCCAGAGATAGACGAGAAGCGCGTACGTCGCGAGGCATGTGGACAGATCCATGCCCTCCACACGGAGGTCGAGCCATGGTGCATACGAGGCAAGGTTGGCAATCGCCTGGATCGACTGCGCGAGACCGACCGCGGGCGCGCTCACGAACACGGAACCGGGCAGTGGACCCCAGATGGCGGCGAACGTCCCGGCTCCCATCGCGAACGGGATGAGCGGAAGCGCGAGCACGTTCGAGAACAAGCCGAGGAGCGTGAGGCGTCCGAACGACCACGCGAGATACGGCGCGGTCATGATGGTCGCGCCGAGCGTCATGGCCATGGTCTGCCTGATGCCGAAACGTTCGGGAAGGACTGTGAGGCGTTGTTCGAAGATGGGCGGCCACGCGAGGATGCCCCACATCGCGAGGAACGACAGCGCGAAGCTCGCGCTGAAGAAAAGCTGCCACGGATCGATGAGAAGCAAGATGGTCGCGGCCACGAGCAGAAGACGGAACGACGACGCGATACGACCGACCTCGCGCGCGAGGAGCAAGAGCCACCCCATGAACGCCGCACGCATCACGGACGCGGCCCCGCCCACGAACCCGACGAAGAGGATGAGCGTGACCGAGGTCCCGATGAACGCGTGCCGCCGACGCAGGCCGATGCCGAGCAGGCAGAAGGAGATGACCTGCACGACGATAGTCACGTTCGACCCCGAGACCGCGACGATGTGCATGAGGCCGGACGTGACGAACGCCTCGCGCTGTTCCTTCGACAGGTCTTGGTCGCCGTACAGGATGCCGGAAATGAGCGTCGCCTGCGCCTGCGGCATCGCGGATTCGATACGCGCCGTCACGACGGCGCGCCACCGTGCGAGGATGGACGAATCATCCTTCGTCTTGACGACGATCTCGTGGTCGCCGATGCGCCGGAACGACGGCGCCGGAAATGCCTCGACACGCCACCACCCGAGAACGAACGACAGGAGGATAAGGGTCGCGACGAATGTGGTCTTCTGTCGCGACGAGGAGACGTATGCCACGACGGCAAGCGCGAGGAACGCCGCGGTCCACATCCATGACGGGAATCGCATAAAACGCCACGCCGAATGCAGGCCGATCGCGAGGATGAACGCCATCATCATCCATCCCGAAACAGCCCCGACCGTCCGCGGGAATCGAAAGCCCATACTCCACAGCTACCACACGCAACGAAAATGGGAAGCAGATATCAAAATCCCGCTCGATGGCGGGATTCAATCAAAATCCGGTAAGCCTATATCCTACATCCCGATGATATCGTGCATCCAAAATATCTACAAGCTAATACTTTTCGCGACTATACCCTGACTACGAACAACGTATTATTGGGCACAATCGGAATTGTCTGATATGAGTTTATCTATTGTCCACTTCAGCGGATCGTCTTTTGAGAACATCTGATCAAACAAACTTTTATTTGTCAGAAGATCGGTAATGGATAACTCTTTTTCAGAAGTTTCAGTGTAAATCATCTGTTCGATAAGAATGCAGGTATTCCTGCTCTTGTCATAACAAACTTCCGGTCGAAGATAGAGCATTCCATTAATACCGTCATTCCAAAGCTTCAAATATTTATCAAGGTATTTAGAACACTCCTGTTTTTTCTTCATCAAGTCCACAGTTGATTCATCCGCAACCGTTTTTGACGCCCCAGCATCCAACGCAAGACGTTCTTTTTCAATGGCGTTTTTCTCCTTGATTGCCTCTGTATAATTCCATGCAAGGCCAGCAAGAATCAAAATGACGATAGCACCTCCGATTACGAGGGGATTTTTGAGGTTGTTCATATCAGTCCCGCCTGGTTTTAAAGTGACTTGGCCACCATCACTCCAATTAACGATGTAATTACTGCAGAAAATATAAGCGTGCCCCAGTATCGCCAAGATTTGAAAACTCGCGAATCGATTTCCATCCCCGCGTATTCACGCACCTTCTTCATGAAATCCACTTTTTCGACGTATTCGCAAATAATTTCGTTAGTACGAGACCTGAAAAGCTCTCTTCCTAAGAGCTTTTCTGTTTCCTTCTCAGAGAGGGCTCTGATCTTCTCATCTTGGCCAACCGGCGGCATAGGTCATTGGGATTGCGTACCATCTTCGACTTTTCTTTTCTTTACAGCCTCAAGCCATCCAATGCCAATTTTTATTACTTGCGTCATTTTTCCAGCTTCATCTACAGGGAAAGGAAAACCCTCCTTTTCGAGATAAATGGCAAGATCTCGAAGCTGTTGAAGGGTTCCGTTGGTAAATTCGGCAAGAAAAAGCTCTTTGCTTTCTTCACCCTTCTTTTCGCTTTCAATTCTTCCTCTGAGAGCCATATGGAAACAATATACGGTCAAGCCGCGTTATTTGCAATGTTTGAAACATAGCTGATTTTTCTACCTGGATGTCTAGACAAATTTTTATCAGACGATCCTCTTCCCCACCCGCAGATACCTGAACCCCTGCGCTCGCGCTTCGTCCGGTTTCAGGAGGTTCCTTCCGTCCATGAGCACGTCCCCCGCCATCACGGACTTGAGCCTGGCGAGGTCGAGGGTGCGGAATTCCTCCCACTCGGTCGCGAGGACGGCCGCGTGCGCGCCTTGGGCCGCCTCATACGGATCCGCCGCGTGGACGAGGTCGAATCCGGCCTGTTCCGACGGGACGCGGGCGACCGGGTCGTCGGCGCGGACCGTGGCGCCGCGACGCGCGAGTTCCTTCACGATGTCCACGGCCGCGGATTCGCGCGTGTCGTCCGTGTTGTCCTTGAACGCGCGGCCGAGCACCGCGACCGTCTTGCCTTCGAAGCCGCCGAGTGCCTTCTCCAGCCGGTCCACGACACGCGTCCGCGTCATCCGGTTCGTCGCGATGGCCGCGTTCACGACCGGCAGCGGATGCGACACGGATTCGCCGAGCTTGGAGAGCGCCCGCACGTCCTTCGGGAAGCAGCTCCCGCCCCATCCGAGCCCCGCGCGCAGGAAATCCTTGCCGATGCGCGGGTCGAGGCCCATCCCCTTCGCGACCGCCTCCACGTCCGCGCCCACGTCCTCACACAGGTGCGACATCTCGTTGATGAACGAGATCTTCGTGGCGAGGAACGCGTTCGCCGCGTACTTGGTGAGCTCCGCGCTGCGCGGGTCGGTCACGACCTTGGGGCAATCGAGGTACGCGAAGAGATGCGTCATCACGTCCGCCGCGCGCTCCGACGACACGCCGATGATGATGCGCGAAGGATGTAGGAAATCGTACACGGCACGGCCTTCGCGCAGCGTCTCCGGGTTCGACACCACGTCGAACGGATGCGACGTCTGCCCGGCGACGAGCGACGTGACGCGCTCCGACGTCCCGACCGGCACCGTGCTCTTGGTCGCGATGACCGCGTACCCAGAGAGATGACGGCCGATCTCCTCGCTGGCCGCGTCGACATACCGCATGTCCGCGGAACCGTCGGCCGCAGACGGCGTCCCGACCGCGATGGAGATCGCTTCCGCGTCGGGGATCGCTTCCGCGAACGAGGTCGTGAAGGTGAGACGCCCGTTCTCGACGTTCCGCCGCACGAGTTCCTCCAGCCCAGGCTCGAAGATGGGGATCTCCCCGCCCTTCAGCCGCTCGATCTTCCCCGCGTCCACGTCCACGCACGTCACGCGATGCCCAAGCTCAGCCAAACACGCGCCCGACACGAGCCCGACATACCCTGTCCCGATGACGGCGACGCGCATAGATAATCAGATGGAGATACTTATCAGTCTCCCCTTCACGTACACGACCTTCTTCGGCGTCTTCCCCTCGAGATATGGCGTCACCTTGTCCGACGCGAGCGCTTTCGCCGTCGCGTCCTTCTCCGAGATGTCCGCGTCGACCGTGAGGCGGTCGCGGACCTTGCCGTTCACCTGCACGACCAACTCGAACGTCGGCGCGACGGTCTTCTTCGGGTCATACGCCGGCCACGGTTCGACGTGGATGGACGTCTCGTGCCCCATCCGGTGCCACAGCTCCTCGGTCATGTGCGGCGCGAACGGCGCGAGGATCTTGAGGAACGCCTCCAAGGTCTCGGCCGACAGCGCCTCCGCGTCCGCCATCGCGTTCGCGAGGATCATCATGGCCGACACCGCCGTATTGAAGTTCAACGTCTCGATGTCGTCACCGACTTTCTTGATGGTCCGGTGCAGGAGCGTCTCGAGATCACCCCTTTTGTCGTTCCCGTGGAGGCTGGATGCCGACGACAGGAACCCCTCCGGAGGGGTTCCTGCCTCCGCAGGAACGACATAAAACATTTTCCACACCTTGTCGATGAACCGCTTCACGCCTTCGATACCGCGCGTGTCCCAGGGCGCGTCCTGGTCGAACGGGCCGATGAACATCTCGTACATGCGGAAGACGTCGGCGCCGTAAATCGCGACCACGTCGTCCGGGTTCACCACGTTACCCTTGGACTTCGACATCTTCACCCCGCCTTCGCCCAGGATGAGCGCATGCGACCGCCGCGCCTTGTACGGCTCCGGTCCGCATTTCTTCGGGACGAGGCCGAGGTCCCACAGGAACTTGTACCAGAAGCGCGAATAGAGGAGGTGGAGCGTCGTATGTTCCAT
>JAZDIB010000028.1:0-15775 GCA_043805355.1 Patescibacteria group bacterium
TCGCCCTCGTCTTCACGGGCTTCCTCGGCCCGGCCCTCGCCGCCTTCTACAATTTCATCACGGATTTCTTCCCGCTCCTGAACTCCAGCCGACTGTTCAAGGAGCGGGCGTGACCAGACGTCGTCTGACGTACGCTATCGCTTCTTCTTTCGTCTCAAGTTCACCCGCATCCCTCACTTCCTCCACGCGGCGCAGCCACTCCCCCATCTCGGGACCTGGCGCGATGCCGAGACCTATGAGATTTTCACCCGTCAGGAGCGGCGCGAGCGCGCCATCCATCGTCTCAAGGTCCATCGCCATCTCGCGGAACTCCTCCAGGGCAGGCAGGACAGGTCGTGCGGCCTTCTCGCTCGTCCGTCCGCGCCGGTCTGCCTCGACGGCGGTCAGGTAGGCCTCCCACGGCAGCGGCGCGATGCGCTTCAGGATGCGTCGGACGCCGTTCCGGTATCCCCGATCGTCCATCTTCCCGGCCTGATGCTCCTTCCACAGGCGGATGGGCATCATATGGTTCCCCACGATGGCGAGGGCTCCGCGGACGACCGATGCGGAAAACGTCCATCGGTCGAGCAGGGCTTTTGTCTGCTTTGTCCCGGCCTCCTCATGCCCGATAGCGCGGATGCGTCCGTCCACGACGGCCGAGGTCGCTGGCTTGCCGAGGTCATGGCACAACGCGCCGAGCATCGCGACGAGGCGCGACTCGGCATCCAGCCCGACGGAGAGCGCCGCGGCCATGTCGAGCACGATGAGCGTATGCGTCCAGACGTCGCCTTCGGGATGCCATTCCTGCTCCTGCTCGACGCCGATGAGCGCCTGCAGTTCGGGATAGTCCCGGCCGATGACGCCCAGGTCGCGCAACAGGCCGAATCCGGCGGAGGGCGTCGGCGCGAGCAGGATCTTGCGGACCTCGTCGGTCACGCGCTCGGCCGAAAGATCGTCGAGGTCGCCACGCCGCACCATCTCCGTCATGAGCGCCATCGTCACCGGCTCCACCGCGAACCCGAACCGCGCGACGAACTGCGCCGCTCGGTATACGCGGAGCGGGTCGTCGGGGAACGCGGCCGTGTCGGTCGCCCGCAACGTCATGTCGGACAGGTCCTTCCGTCCGCCGTGCGGATCGGACACCTCTCCCGTGACGGAATCGGCCGTCATCGCGTTCACCGTAAAATCCCTTCGACGCGACGCATCCTCGAGGGACATGTCCGGGTCGCCCGTGACGACGAACCCACGATGGCCTGCTCCGGACTTCGATTCGCGTCGGGGGATGGCGACATCGAGGTCGACGTCGTCGTGGAGACGCACCTTGAAGACGCCGAAGGCCCGTCCGACCGCGTGGACACGTCCCGGGAACAGCTTCTCCAGCGTCCGTTCGAGCTCCTCCGCCGCGATACCATAGACCTCAAGGTCCGCGTCGTGCGACATCCGGCCGAGCAGGGCGTCGCGCACGAACCCGCCGACGAGCATTGCCCGCGGGACCGCGCCCGCGACCGTCCGCGCAGCCTCCAACAGCCTCTTGTCTTGGGCGAGGATAAGGTCACGGCACGTCGCCGGGTCCTGGAGGTCCGGTCGGAAAGGGTTCCGCATGCCACCATGATACACGATACCGCCCGCCCCGGCAGTCCGATACGAAAAACCGTCCACGGGGACGGCCGAGAGACGCGGATCACCGCATCGTGAGAGAGGACTTCTGGTCCAAGAGCGATATGATGCGCTGCAGCGCTTCGGGATGCGCACTCAAGGAGCCTCGGCACTTCGGGAAGTCCCCGCAGCTGAAGAAGGGCTTCTTGTCGTGGCCACGGTATTTTATGACCGTACGTTCCCCGCAGAGCGGACACACCGGATACGCCCGCTCGAGCTCCGTATCGAGCCGCTTGCGGAGGTTTTCCGCCCGCGCGCGGTTCACATGCCACGCTTGCGTGTCCTTGATGCCTCCGAGCCGTTCGATTTCCGCATCGTACTCCGCCTGCGTGACATCCTTCTCGTCGGAGACGGTGCGTCGCATAGGCCGGTACCGGTCCGAGACCGTGCTGTACGTGAAGCGCCTCGGCGTTACGTTGCCCATGAGGGCGGCGACGTCGTAGCGCTCCACCTCCTCCATGGAACCGTGCTGCGATTCATGCTCATAGACGAGACGGTACGCGATGCCGCGATACCCACGTTCCACCAACCATTCGAGGATTCCCATCCCCCATACCTCCTGTGACTTGAAAGGGCGTTTCTGGCTGTACGGAGCCAGAAATCGATGCTTTTGTCAAGAGTCGCGACCAAAAACCACCCGGCGTCCGGGTGGCTTCCTTTCGATGTCCAGCGTGCGTTATCGCACGTCATCCTCGCCGACGACCGGATTCTTCTCGTCTTGCGCCGCCTGCGGCGTGGTAGGTTGCGTCGAAGTCGGCGGCTGGATGGTGAGGACGTTCAGGATCTTCTGTTGCTCGGTCGAATAGAGCACCGCGGTGTCGGACCAGACCAGGAGACGGTCGCCGTTCTTCGCGCCCCCGTAGAACTCCGGGTTCTGCTGCCGCAACGTGTCGACATCCTTGATGGTCGCGACGGTGGGGTCCTCGTCCGCCTTGATGGGAAGCTGCGTGCCTATCTTCTGCACGAGGGTGGAAATCTCATCCGCGGACAGGACCGGGGCTGGCCGTGCGGGCGCGGCGGGGCGGAGGATCCATCCTTGCGATTTCGCGAGGGCGACACCACCAGCCACGAGCACGACCACGGCGACGGCGACCATCGCGGCGACAGGCGGCTTGCCCTTGCGTGCGACCGAGACGATTTTTTCCTTCTTGGCTCGTGGCGTCTTGCTGATCATAGGGATGATGTTTATTGAATGCTCATTTGATATACCCACGACCTTTCGTCATGCGGCGGTTCATTTCATCCAGCATCGCCTGCTTCACCCCCAAGCGCTGCGTGTATTCCTCGCCGAATCGCGGGGCGGTCTTCAGGCGCTTCCGATGCTTGTCCGCGAAGGCGTCGATGGTCTCGACGGGGACGGCCGGATTGCCGGCGACGACGGTGTCGGGCGGAACATCGCGGGTCACGACCGCGCCCGCGCCGACGATGCTCCGGTCTCCGACCGTGACGTTCGGCAGGATGATGGCTCGGGCGCCGATGAACGCGCCGTCGCCGATCCGTACCTTCCCGATGGCCGTATGTCCGACGAAGGGATACGTGCTCGCGTCGTGCGCGAGGATATACGCCTCGGGTGCGATGACGACGTCGTCGCCAATCTCGATATGAGCGCAATGGCTGCAATCGATGACGACGCGCTCCATGATTTTGCAGTTCCTCCCGATCTTGAGCCCGAGCCTGCTCAAATGCCTGACACCCACATACCCTCGAGCACGCCAAATCATCTCACGAAGAGTCATCATGACAAAAGGATACCATAAGGCGACGATTCGGGCGCCTTACGTCATGCGCTTGCGCTCGTGCGCCTTGAGCAGGTGTTTGCGGATGCGGAGTGAAACAGGCGTCACTTCGAGCAACTCATCTTCGCCGAGGTATTCCATGGCTTCCTCGAGGCTCTGCGAACGGGGCGTCTCGAGCGATTCCGAGACACCGTCGCCCTTGGATCGCATGTTCGAGAGGCGCTTCTCCTTGCAGACGTTCACTTCCATGTCCGTGGGCTTGGCCGCCTGACCGATGACCATCCCCTCGTACACCTTCGTTCCGGCGCCGATGAAGAGCTGGCCGCGTTCCTGCGCATTCAGGAGCCCGTAGTTCACCGCCGTCCCGTCCTCGAACGCGATGAGCGATCCGTGCGCGGCCGCATCGATGTTCCCGAGAGTCGGACGATACTCCTTGAACACCGAATACATGACCCCGCGGCCGCGCGTCTCCTTCACGAACTGCGACCGATAGCCGATGAGGCCGCGCGTCGGGAAGATGCAGGTGAGGTTCACGGTGCCATTCTCGACGTGCATATCCAAAATCTCGCCACGACGACGTCCGACGCGTTCGATGACCGGCCCGCTCGCGTCCTCGGGGCACTCGATGGTCACGTCCTCGAACGGTTCGGACTCCACTCCGCCGATGTCGCGGAAGATGACCTGCGGCCGCGAGACCTGCAGCTCGTATCCCTCGCGCCGCATCTTCTCGATGAGGATGGAGAGGTGCAGTTCGCCGCGTCCGGACACGACGAAGTTGCCTTCGCTCGTCCCCTGGTCCATGCGGAGCGCGACGTCGTTCTGCAGTTCGCGCTCGAGGCGCTCCTTGATGTTGCGCGACGTCGTGAACTTGCCTTCCTGGCCCGCGAACGGCGACGTGTTCACGCCGAACGTCATCTTCACGGTCGGCTGCTCGATCTCGATGACCGGCAGCGCGTCGGGATGCAGCGGGTCCGCGATGGTCTCGCCGATGTTCACGTCCGGGATGCCGGAGAACGTCACGATGTCGCCCGCGTCCGCGTGGTCCACCTCGATCTTGCCGAGGCCCATGAACGAGAAGACCGAATTGACCTTCGTCTGCCTGACGAGCCCGTCGCGGTCGATCCAGGCGACCGGCCCCGGGCGGAACACGCCGCGCACGACGCGGCCGATGCCCATCTTACCCTTGAACGTGTCGTACGAGACGTTCGCGACCGAAACCTGCAACGGACCTTCGATGTCGTTCGTCGGCGCCGGGATCTCCGCGAGGATGGTGTCGAACAGCGGCCGCACGTCCGTCATGGACGCGAGGTCCGTGGTGAAGCCGGCCTTCGCCTGCTTCGCGGACGCGTACACGACCGGGAAATCCGATTGCGCGTCGCTGGCGCCGAGGCTCGTGAAGAGGTCGAACGTCTGGTCCAGCACCCAGTCCGGACGCGCGTCCGGCTTGTCGATCTTGTTGATGACGACGATGATGCGGTGTCCCGCCTCGATGGCCTTCTTCAGCACGAAGCGCGTCTGCGGCATGGGGCCTTCCTTGGCGTCCACGAGGAGCAGGGCGCCGTCCACGAGGTTCATGATGCGCTCCACCTCGCCGCCGAAGTCCGCGTGGCCGGGCGTGTCCACGATGTTGATCTTCACGTCGCCGATGAGCACCGCGCAGTTCTTGGAGAGGATGGTGATGCCGCGCTCGCGCTCGAGGTCGTTCGAGTCCAGGATGGTCGTGCCTTCGAGCCCGCGCTCGCGAAACGTATCGCTCTGCTTGAGCAGAGCGTCGGCGAGGGTGGTCTTGCCATGATCGACGTGAGCGATGATGGCGACGTTGCGGATCGAGGCCATGGTTGAGTCGCCAGACAATACCTCATCTTGCGCCTTTTATCAAGCCCTGAACGATGCGCAGCATCGTCCTTGAGCCGGTTTTCTTACGTTTCGCCTGTTTATGGATTATTCGCGAGCTCGTGGACCTTCCAAAGGTCCCCCACCTTCTGCATCGTGACCCATCGGAAGTTCCTCCCGTTCGTCCATCCCATGGCCTCGTCGCCGGACTGGAGCTTCACGTCGAGTTCAGTCTTATAGGTCTGGCGTTCAGCGGTCCACTCCTCTTGGAACGTCGGCTCGACCGCGACGACCTTTAATGACGCGAGCTGACCGAAATTCTGACGCCATCCAGCTTTCGTCCCGTCATCCGCGTCCATCATGGCGAGCGCGCCTTCGATGTCCTTGCCTCCGATAGCATCGAAGAACGAGCGCACCGCGCCTTCCTGCGTGGGCGATGTATCCGCCTCCGGCGCTGAAAGGTCGATGGGATTCTTCTCGATGCGGAGCGTCGAGCGTCCCTGAATAAGGTCCGCCATCTTCGCGGCGAGACCGATGACTTCCTCGTCGGTCAAGTGCCCCTCGTTCAGCGTGCTCACCCACACGAACCGGTTCGGGTTGATGACGAGTGCGACCTCCCACACGGAATCGTCCTTCTCGCGTCGCACGACGTAGTGCTCCATGTCCACGCGGCTATCCGTCCCGATGCGCGCGCCCAGCGCCGTGAGGCCCGTTTTCTGTTTTTCCACGTTCAGGTTGTCGAGCACGATGTCGATATTCGGCCCGCCCGGCATCGTCGACCCGTCCGGCAACAGGAAGAAGTCCTCGGAGTAATCAAGGAAGTACCGGCACGCGAAGACGCCCGCGATCTTTGACGGCTCCACGCGTACGATGGTCCTGCCTGTCGCGGAATGGACGAAGTCCGGCGTGAAGAACGCGCAGATGTCCTGATTCACGTCGCCTCGCGGCGTCGCTGACGTGTCCGTCCCTGTCGATGTCGACGTGTCCTTCGACGGTCCGCAACCGGCGCCGAGAAGCGCGATGCACGAGAGGATAGCAAGGGCCGATGAGAGGCGTTTCATATGCCGCATATGGTAACCGCTTGCGCCGCGCATGTCATCTGCGCGACATGAAGACTCACCCGCTGCTCTCCGCCCTCCGCATCAGCCGCGCGATGCGGATCTCATCGTATCCGAAGCCTTCGCCGAGACGTGCGCGGGCAGGCGCGAGCATGTCGTTCCCGATGTGCTGGAAGGCCGCCTCGATGCGCGAGCGACGTTCGGGAGTCGGGGTCGAGAGATGCGACGCGTCGAGCTTCGTTCCCTGTTCGAGCGCCTCCTCGAGATGCTGGAGGACGGTCCCGACGTTCAGCTTCCGCATGAGCGCGATGCGTTCGAGCGAGAACCGCATCCCGAAGAGCCGGATCGTCTCCTGGATCGTCCCGCTCAACGCGCGAACCGAACGCTTCGGGCGACGGACGACATGGTCCGTCGAAACACGCTCGGCGAGCCCATGCGCCTTCGCGTATGAGCGGATGATCTCCAGGAATCCGGGGCCGTATTGCCGGAGCTTCTGCGCGCCCACTCCGGAGATGAGAGACAAGGATTCCGGACTCTGCGGAAAGGACCGCACCATCTCCTGCAACGTCTTGTCGCCGAAGATGACGTACGGCGGAACATGGGACGCGATCGCCAGACGACGACGGTGCGCGCGGAGCTGTTCGAAAAGCCCGTCGTCGAAATCCGCCGGCGCCTCTTTGACGGGCTCCGCCTCCACGCGCGGGACGCACACGTCGCACGCGCCGCATGTCAGCTCCTGCCGCGCCTCGCCGAAATACGCGAGCAGGAACCTGCGGCGGCATGCGTGGAGTTCACCGTACCGCATCACGTCCTGCAGCTGGGCGCGGACCCGGGTCCGTTCGTCCGGGTCCTCCATCTTGCGGATGAAATACTCGTGTTTGATCCTGTCGCCAGCCGAAAAGAAGAGGAGGCAGTCGCTCGGCAGCCCGTCGCGTCCGGCGCGTCCCGTCTCCTGGTAGTAGCCCTCGACGCTTTTCGGGAGGTCCATGTGCACGACGAGGCGCACGTCCGGCTTGTCGATGCCCATCCCGAACGCGATGGTCGCGACGATGACGGAGACCTGGTCGTGGATGAACCGTTCCTGCACGCGACTCCGTACGTGCGCCGGCAGCCCGGCATGGTACGCCGCGGCCTTCACCCCGTTCGCGACGAGGTCCTTCGCGACCTTCTCCGTCCCGCTGCGCGAGAAGCAGTAGACGATGACGGACTGGTCCGGACGGCTGCGGATTTCGGCGAGGAGACGCTCGAACGACTTCCGTTTCGGGACGACCCGGTACGTGAGGTTCGGCCGGTTGAAGCTCGACTGGAAGATGCGGCCCCGGCCGAGCTTCAGGTGCCCGACGATATCGTCCCGCACGCGCACGTTCGCCGTGGCCGTGAGGGCCATGACCGGGATGCCGGGGAACTGCGTGCGCAGGAGGTCAAGGTTCCGGTAGTCCGGCCGAAAGTCGTGCCCCCACTCGGAGATGCAATGCGCCTCGTCGACCGCGAACAGACTGATGCGCAATGTCTGGAGGAACTGGCGGACGCCCGGGATGGCAAGACGTTCCGGCGCAAGATAGAGGAGTTTCAGCTTCCCGCTTTTTGCGAGCGCCTCGACTTGGGCCGCTTCGGACGGCGCCAACGTGCTGTTCAGGAACGCGGCCGCGATGCCGTTCACCCGGAGCGCGTCCACCTGGTCCTTCATGAGCGCGATGAGTGGCGAGATGACGATGGTCAGCCCATCGAACTTCAGGGCCGGCAGCTGGAAGCAGAGCGACTTCCCGCCGCCGGTCGGCATCAGGACGAGCGCATCATGACCGGCGACGCAGTGTTCCACGATCTCCTGCTGGAGCGGCCGGAACGCGTCGTATCCGAAATGTTTCTTGAGGAGGTCGAGCATGGGAGAATCTCTCTTCACCGCTATCATGGAGCCCCTGTGGTTGTCAACGCGCCGACGATGCTCCGAAGGCCCGATGCTACCACGCGGTCCTAATGCGCGTCAGCGCCAATCCTCGGACTGGTGCCTATCCGTCGATCCCGACTGATAGACGCGTAAAAACGACGGGGTAACCGTCGTTTCCACATGGGGTGGCCAGAGGGAGTTGAACCCTCGCCAGCGGGACCACAACCCGCTGTTCTACCGTTAAACTATGGCCACCATGATTGCGTGAAAGCCGTCGGAATATAACGGATTCCCGGCAGACTGGCAAGGCCCGGGAGAGCTACTCCTCCCACCCGCCCTTCCGCTCGACCTTCTTCCTCGCGTTCTGTTTCTTCTCGTCCAGACGACGCATCTTGGCGGCCCGCGTCGGCTTCGTCCCGACGCGCTCCTTCTCTTCCTTCAATGCCTCCGACACGACGTCGCGGAGCGTCTGGATGGCGTCGAGTTTGTTCTGCAGCTGCGACCGTTCCTGCATGCGCGTCACGATAAGGTCGCCTTCTTTCGTGATGCGGTGCGCGAGACGTTCGCGGATCCTCGCCTTCTCCTCGTCGCTATACGCGGACGACGCGTCGATGTTCCACCGGATCACGGCCTTGCTCGAGGTCTTGTTCACCTTCTGCCCTCCCGGTCCGGACGAACGGACGAACGTGATTTCCATCTCGTTCTCCGGGACCGCCGGTGGTGTATCTGGCCTAATCGGAGCCTTCAGATGCGCGTCTGGCTTGAAGGGATTCTCGAACGACGTCATATGCGGAAGAGTGTATCAGAGACGCGTGCGGCATGGAACGAAAAACCCGACGGAGGTCGGGAGGGGAAGGAGGGTGCCGCGTCATGGCATGACGCTGACGGAGGCGGACGGCGCGAACGGCACAGCTTGCCGCACATCGGGAGGACGTTCCTCCGGCCAGCGGCTGTATCGTTTCGAGGCGATTCCGACGAGGAACCCCGCGATTGCGACGATAAGGAGAGTGATCGCCAGGGAGAGGCGCGTGCCTCGATGAGGTGCCTGTCCGTCCTCGGTGCGTTTATCCATATAGAATCCTCCTTCGAAGGCATCGGAATGGCCTCGGGCGTCCATGCGATGGATCCTCCTTGCGGTCGAACGTGCGAGACGAGAACCTCACCAGACGCGCGCGGTCTCCGTCAAGACAAAAGGCCTCCGCGCGGAGGCCTTTTGTCTTCCGTTCTTTTCTCTCTATTCCTTCTTCCCGCCCAAACGTTCGAACGCGCGCATGATCTCGATCGGTATGGCGAAGACGACCGTATTGGACGCGTCGCTCGAGATGTCGTTGATGGAGTTCAGCGTGCGGAGATGGAGCGCAGCAGGATTCCGCATGAGGATCTCGGCGGCCTTGTTCAGGTTCTCGGCGGCGATGACCTCGCCCTCGGCGCTGATGATGACCGCACGTCGCTCGCGCTCGGCCTCGGCCTGCTTCGCGATGGTGCGGACCATGTCTTCCGGAAGCTGGATATCCTTCAGCTCCACGGCAGATACTTCGATGCCCCACAGCGTGGAATGCGTGGCGATGAGTTCCTTGATGCGGGCCGACGCCTGGTCGCGCTCGGAAAGCAACTCGTCGAGCGAGAGTTCGCCGACGATGTTGCGCATCGTGGTCTGCGCGAGCTGGAGTACGGCGAACCAGAAATTCTCGACCTCGAGCACGGCCTTGCCCGCGTCGACGACCTTATAGTAGATGACGGCGTTGATCTTGCATGAGACGTTGTCCTTCGTGATGGCTTCCTGGAACGGCACCTCGACGGCCTTCGTGCGGACATCCACCTTCTTCATGGACTGGAAGATGGGGATGATGATGCGCCAGCCCGGACCCACAAGGCCCGAGAATCGGCCGAACGTGAACTTGACGCCACGTTCATACTGGTTGACCTGACGGACGAAGACGATGAAGAACACGATGATCCACGGCAGGTAATAGAGATAGGTCATACATCGGATGAATGGATGAGACTGTAGGTACGGTACGTCGTACCCGTCATGACGTCAACGCCGCATCATAGGGGTTTGACATGACCGTAAATATCGGATAGGGTGGTGAATCGACGATTTCCGACTCACGTCGACGCCCTTTCACACAAACGAGTCGGGCAATATAGGAGAACGGAATGCCGACCCATGCCCCGTCAGAGCGACGGAGTACCTACATCTCCCCCGATCGCGCCATGATCATCGCCCATGTCCCGGATCTCCGGGATGGGCAGAAGAAACACGGCTGCTATATCTCGTTCAAGCGTCTCCGCGACTTCACGGAGACGTACGGCCACGTCGTGCGCGCCCTCGCGTGCGTCGACGCCAGGGCTCTCGAGGACTTCGGCCTCTACAGCTCGATCATCGCCAACGGGTTCGACCCGATCGCGATCACCTCGAAGCGGACGCCCAACGACGCGATGCCCGGGATCCAGAATCCCTCGCCCCTGCTCGTCACGCGCGACGCAAAGAACCTCGGGGTGCGGACCGTCGTGATCGTCTCGACGAACGGGCTCCCCGCTTGGGTCTACTCCGAGCTGAAGGAGTACGGCATCAGGATCGTCATGATCGCGCCGGACCCGTCACGCGGCGTCCGACCGGCCTATGTGGACGAATGGATCTCGATAACGAAGATCGTGGATTCGCTGCCGCTCCCGGCGAAGCGGTATGCGGACGACGAGCGGCCCATCGAGCGCTACCTGGCGGACGTCGAGGACGCCCCCACTCATGAGATGGAGCGGCTCGAACGGGACGAACCCGAAGCGTATGCTTGGCTCGAACGCATCCTGACGGTCACGGAGGCCACGCACGCGTCCGCGCTGACGGCGCTGCAGCTCGCGGCCGCCCGCGGGAGCCTGCCCGGCGTCGCCCTCGCGGCGCTCATCATCCTCTCGGACCTCTCCACGTCGCCCGACGCGGAGCCCTGCGTCCGGAAGAACCTCACGTACCAGCGGTTCGCGCGATACGGCATCGACATCGACACGGTCGGCCGGCTGGCAATCAAGCTCCTCATCGAGGAAGGGACGCTGGTCGCCGAGAAAGTCCGGCGGGACACCGACTACCTCTTCGCGAACGGCGCGGAGCATCCCGCGCATCGCCTCGGTCGCGCGTTCTGCTCGAACCTGACGATGCGGAGGAACCGACTCGCGTTCACGAAGCCCGCCCCGTTTGCGGACGGCGCCCTGGAAGCCTTCGAAATCTTCAGCGTCGCACCCGCGGACCTCACATCCTCGGCCGCGAAAGACATGTGCGACCTCTTCGCCATCCTCCTGCGCCACGCCGACGCGGACGCGCTGAAGGAGCTCGTCCGGAAAGGCGTCCCGGACGAGCAGGACGCGGAACGCCTCCTCTGGAAGCTCGAAGAGCTCGTCTCCCTGCCGCCGGACATCACCGGCGAGGAAGAGGGCGACGAAGCCCCGTCGGTCGACCGACCGTCGCCGAGCGGGCATCTCATCGTCGTCTCCTCACGCGACCTGAAAAGCGCCTGACACCACCTCGCCGGCCGCACCCGCGGACGCCACCGATCCATCTGGGATCGGTTTTTTCTTGGCTACATAATCGTTGGCCGTGCCACGTGAGCCGCATAGAGCAAAAACCGCACCTATAAAGCGCGGCTTTTACGTGGTGCCCCCGGGTGGATTTGAACCACCATCTCACGGCTTAGAAGTCCGGTGCTTGATCCAGTTAAGCTACAGGGGCATGACGCACGACGATACTCGGTTTTCTCCTCTTTGGCAAGGCCTCATCCCGACTCTTCTTCCCCTCTCCGCTTGGCGTGGAACGCCTGGTGCACCTCGCGCAGCTGCTGGTTCGTGACGTGGGTGTAGATCTGCGTCGTCGTGATGGACGCGTGGCCGAGCATGGACTGCACGCTGCGGATGTCGGCGCCGTTCATGAGCAGGTCCGTGGCGAACGAGTGGCGAAGCGTGTGCGGCGAGACTTTCTTCGGGATGCCGGCCGCGGCGGCGTAGTGGCACACGAGCCGCTCGATGGACCTCGGCGTGATGGGCTTCGGCACGACGACGCCTTTCGCGTCCTTCTTCCCGGCCGCGCGGTCGTGGCGGATGAAGAGGAACGGCGACTCGTCCTCGCGGCTGGCGAGGTATTCCTTCAGCCAGTGCCGCGCCTGATGCGAGAGGAACACGACGCGCACCTTGTCGCCCTTGCCGCGCACCGAGAACTCGTCGCGGTCGAGGTTGATCTGGTCCTTCTTGAGTCCCGCGAGCTCGGAGACGCGCATGCCGGTCGAGAAGAAGAGCTCGAGGATGGAACGGTCGCGCGCCTTCAGTATCGGCGGCGCGTCGGATTGCGTCGGTGCGTCGAGTAGGCGCTCGAGGTCCACGGCATCGAGGAACGACGGTTCGCGGCTCCCCTGCTTCGCGAGCTCGATCTTCTCGGGCGCGAGCGTGCTCACGTCGGTGCGCGCGAGGTACTTGAGGAACGACCGCAAGGCGATGAGGTGGTAGTTCTGCGTGCTCTTCTTCAGGAGGCCGCGGCGCGGGTCTTCGAGACGGTTCAGGTACAGCCGATACTGGCGGACCAGCTCGGACGTCACCTCATCCACGGGCGGGTCCTTGGTCCACTCGATGAACCTCCCGAGATAGAACTCGTAGTTGCGCACCGTGAGCGACGACCGCCCCTTCTCGATCTCGAGATATTCGAGGAACGGACGGAGATGCAGGGAGATCTTCTTGGACATCGCCACAGTATACCGCAAAGGCGTCGTAAAACGGACATCGGTGACCGCTGGTCTTGCCATATTCGCCGATATCTGATAGCTTTGGGCCACATAAATCACTACGCCCATCCGGTCATTCGACGGGATGCAGCGCGAATCCGGGCACGTACGCCTCAGATCCGATTCCATGTCATTCCCGCGAAGGCGGGAATCCATCCGGGATCGATCGCGGGCGCACGTCTCCGACACGACATGTTGGATCCGAACAAGAAGAAGCGCGTCATCGAGAAGTTCAAGACGCACGCGACCGACACCGGCTCGCCCCAGGTCCAGATCGCCATCCTCACCGAGGAGATCAAGGACCTTTCCGAGCACCTGAAGGGACACAAGAAGGACTTCTCGTCCCGCCGCGGCCTCATCAAGAAGGTCGGCGAGCGCCGCCGCCTGATGAAGTACCTCAAGCGCGAGGACGCCAAGGCCTACGACGACCTGATGACCAAGCTGAAGATCTGACGACGAACCGCCCCACGAGGGGCGGTTTTCGATACTCGTACTCGACCGGATCACTGAATGGAGTCTTGACCGACAGCGATGTTCGTGCTATATCCTCAACGGTACACGTCGGACATCATCACCATGTGAAGGAGATGGAATGGGAACACAAACAAAGAAGCGTCGGGATGGTTTACGTGATCTGAACGGCCGTCTGACGCGCATCAAAGCGGGAGATCGCATCGCTTTCGCTCTCAAAGACTCCACGGTGTGTATTTACCGCAAAGATAGCGACAACATCTTTTTCCCCTTGCGCTGGCCACTCTTAACCGCTGATGATGACAAACGCCTCTGCCCCTTCCTCCGTGACGAAAGAGAATTCACGCTTTTCGCCATCTTCATCGGGCTGACGTTTGGCCTACGTCCGCATCGCATTAGAAGCGCTTCGAGAAACATATACACGCTCGAGTTCAAATGAGATCTCGAGCTCGCGCATTCAATCGACCCTCCGCTGGGAACGCGAGGGTCTTTATATATTCGTAACGGCCGGCTTTGCTTCAATGTCTGATGGGGAGGGCTTGCCAAGACCCTCGTTTTCGTGTATCTTCCAGACGTCGAGAAGCGCACTTTTTCACTCTTCATTTTCAACTCGCGCTCTCGACACCTTTGTATGATCAAGCACCCCGCTCAGCGCGTCGCGGTCCTCGTGGATGCGCAAAACATGTATCACTCGGCCAAGCACCTCTTCGGCGCTCGGCTCAATTTCGGTAAGGCCGTGCAGGACGCGGTCGCCGGACGGCCGCTCGTGCGCGCCATCGCCTACGTCGCCAAGTCCAAGACCGGCGAGGAGGCGTCGTTCTTCGAGGCGCTCATCGAGGCGAAGATCGAGCCGCGCATCAAGGACGTGCAGGAGTTCTCGTCCGGCGCCAAGAAGGCGGACTGGGACGTCGGGATGGCCATCGACGCCGTGAAGCTCGCGGAGAAGGTGGACGTCATCGTGCTCATGACCGGCGACGGCGACTTCTGCCCGGTCATCGAGTACCTCCACGGCCATGGCGTCATGGTGGAGGTCGTCGCGTTCGGCGAATCCACCAACGCCGAGCTCCGCGCCATGGCGGACAGCTTCGTCGATCTCTCGGCCTCGCGGGCCAACCTGCTCCGCGCCGGCAGCAAGAAGGCGCAGCCCGATATCGAACCGTCTGAGACCTCGTCCGACGCGGGCTCGACACGGGGCGCGAGAAGTGTCAAAGTGACGTACTGACGGGCTTATTCTCCTAACTTACTTCCTTAACACGTGGCCCGAAGACAGGGAGACGCATTCTTCATGAATGGTCTTGTGTCTTCGGGGCACCGACATACCCGGGTATGAGAAACGAACAGACGTTTTCGATCGAGTGGGGCGGACGGACGCTGTCCATCAGCGTCGGACGGCTCGCTCAACAGGCCAGCGGTTCGTGCACGGTACGCTACGGCGATACCGTGGCGCTCTGCACGGCGACCATGGGCGGCGTGCGCGACGGCATCGACTTCTTCCCCCTCCAGGTGGATTTCGAGGAGCGCATGTACGCGGCAGGACGCATCAAAGGCTCGCGGTTCATCAAGCGCGAAGGCCGACCGACCGATGAGGCCATCCTCTCCGGCCGTCTCATCGACCGCGCCATCCGCCCGCTCTTCAAGGACGGGATGCGCAACGAGGTCGCGGCCGTCGCGACCGTGTTCTCGCATGACCATGAGAACGACGCGGACGTGCCGGGACTCATCGGTGTTTCCTGCGCGCTCACCATCTCGGAAATCCCGTGGGACGGCCCTATCGCCGCGGTGCGCGTCGGCCGCAAGGACGGAGCGTGGGTCCTGAACCCCACCTATAAGGAGACCGAGGAGGGCGGTGTCGACATCGTGGTCGCGGGCGGCAACGGCAAGACCATCATGCTCGAGGCAGGCCTGCGCGAACTTTCGGACGAGGAGGTCGGCGACGCCATCGAGTGGGCGCACGGCCAACTCGCGCCGGTCATCGAGCTTGTCGAGAAGGTCCGGGCGGCCGTGGGCAAGGAGAAGAAGGACGTGTTCGCGCCCAAGAACGAGGAGGAGCGCGTTAAACGCGTCGAGACCGAACGGGTGCACGAAGCGGCTCGCGCTTTCCTCGCGACCCGCGTCAACGCGACGCTCTTCGCGACCCCGCTCAAGAGCAAGGCGGACCGCAAGGACGCGGTCACGCGCCTCAAGGCCGAGCTCGACGCGCACCTCGTGTCGCAGAACGCCTCGGACGACGACCGCAAGCGCGCCCCCGAGGTGGTGGACGCGTTCGTGGACGCCGAAATCTCGCGCATGATCCTCGACGAGGGCAAGCGCGCGGACGGACGCGGCATCGACGAGATCCGCGACCTCTCCGCCGAAGTCGGCGTCATCCCCCGCACGCACGGTTCCGGCCTGTTCCAG
>JAZDIB010000029.1:0-11389 GCA_043805355.1 Patescibacteria group bacterium
GGCGGACGCCGTGAAGAGCATCGACCAGGTCTCGGGCGCCCTGCAGATCCTCCTCTCCTCCATCGCGGCCATCTCCCTGCTCGTGGGCGGCATCGGCATCATGAACATCATGTTCGTGAGCGTGACCGAGCGCATCTCTGAGATTGGCCTCCGCAAAGCCGTCGGCGCGCGCGGCTCGGACGTGCTCACGCAGTTCCTCACGGAGGCGGTCCTCCTCACGGTCGCAGGCGGAGCATTCGGCATCGTCCTCGGGTCGCTCCTCGCCTGGATCGCCATCCAAGCCATCAACGCCTACAGCCCGGGATGGACCTTCACCGTCTCGGTCACGGGCATCATCCTCGGCTTCTCGGTCTCGACCTTCATCGGCCTCTTCTTCGGCTATTTCCCCGCGCGCCGCGCCGCGCGCCTGCATCCCATCGAATCTTTGCGCGCCGAATGATATGAGGAATCGCGATACGCTTCGAATCAGCATGGACAGCCTGCGGCGCAACAAGAGCCGCTCGTTCCTGACGATGCTCGGCATCATCATCGGCGTGGCGTCCGTCATCCTCATGCTCGCCATCGGTAACGGCGCGGAGCGATTCATCCTCTCGCAGGTCGCCTCGTTCGGCTCCGACACCATCTTCGTCACGAACGGCCCCGGCGAAGAGAAGACCGCGTCCCCGGCCACCGCGTTGCTCGCGAAGCAGGTCCTGACCATCCGGGACATGAAACGCCTCCGCCTGTTCCCGTGGGTCACGCTCACGGACGGCGCCATCATCCAGCCCGCGCTCGTGGAATCGTCCACGGATTCGTTCTCGGCGTCCATCTTCAGCGGCACCGAGCAGCTCTTCGAGTTCTACAACCTCGAGATTGGCGGCGGCGCGTTCTTCACGTCGTCGGACGTGGACGGCAGCACCTCGGTCGCGGTCATCGGCACCGACCTCGCGAAGGACCTCTTCGGCAACGAGGACCCCGTCGGCCAACGCATCCGCATCGCGAAGAAGAACTACCGCGTCATCGGTCTGATCATGCCCGCCGGGACGAAGTTCTTCACGAACCTGGACCGTGTGGTGTTCGTGCCGGTCACGACGCTCATGCAGCAGCTGAACCGCGACAAACTCCTCCGCATCACGATCCAGGTCTCGGGTATCTCGATGTCGGACGCGAAGGAGCAGATCCGGGTCGCGCTCCGCGAGACGCACAAGCTGAACAACCCGGAAGGCGACCTCACGAAGGACGACTTCAAGCTGACCACGCAGGAGGATGCGGCCGAACGCGCAGGCGCTATCGGCACCATCCTCCAGGTCTTGCTCTCCTCCATCGCGGCCATCTCGCTCGTGGTGGGCGGCGTCGGCATCATGAACATCATGTACGTGACCGTGACGGAACGGACGCGCGAGATCGGCCTGCGCAAGGCCATCGGCGCCAAGTCGCGGGACGTCCTCGCGCAGTTCCTCATGGAAGCGGTGCTCCTGACCGTGATTGCCGGCGCGATCGGCGTTGTCCTCGGCGTCCTCATGTCCTGGGCCGGCCTCTCTGCCCTGTCCGCCTACCAGACCGGATGGACCTTCGAGATGCCATGGAACGCGATGCTCCTCGGCTTCACGGTCTCCGCCGCCATCGGCATCGTCTTCGGCTATTTCCCCGCCCAAGGAGCCGCCAAACTCAATCCGATCGAGGCGTTGAGATACGAATAGGTCGAAGGATTACCCTTGACAAAACCGAAAAAAAGACTAGGATAGCGAAGCACATTCCATCTTGAGACTTTGCGTCATTTCGACGCGGACAGGAGGCTTTCTGTGGCTAAAACAGATAACGTCGTCTCGATGCGGCCGCCTGCCAGCACGGAGCGACCGTCGCGCGGACAGGACAAGAAGCCGTCGGTCGGGAGCATCCTCCCCACGACGAGCTACCGAATCCTGGAAGAAATCGGCCAGGGCGCGTTCGGGGTCGTCTATCTCGCGAAGGACCTCGAGGCGAACCGGCTGGTCGCCATCAAGCATCTGCGGGATCAGGAGATCCCGAATCTCCTCGAACGCTTCGAGCGCGAGGAGGCGGTCATGCGCCTCGTCGAGCACGAGAACATCGTCCGCGTGTTCGACCGGTTCTTCATCGAGGACTACGGCCACTTCATCGTCATGGAGCACATCGACGGCGAGTCGCTCGACACGCTCATCGACGAATCGTCCGGGGACGACACCCATCTCGACCTGCCGCTCGTCCTCGACGTCATGGAGGGCCTGCTCCTCGCCTGCCATGTCCTCGAGGAGAAGGGCATCGTCCACCGCGACATCAAGCCCGAGAACGTCATGGTCCTCGCGGGACGCACGGGCGTGCATCGGACCAAGCTCATGGACTTTGGCGTCGCTAAGGTCCTGGGCGAGAAGGCTGCGCCCGGCATGCATGCCAAGCTGACGTCCCGATGCATCCAGGTCGGAAAGCTCTGCATGATCGGCAGCCCCGAATTCATGGCCCCGGAGCAGATTCAATCCAGGGCGCAGGGGGAAGTCACCCCCGCGACGGACATCTACGCGCTCGGTGCCCTCCTCTACTGCATGCTCGTGGGCGAACCGCCGTTCACGGCGGACCCCTCGTCGGAGAACCCGCTCTTCAACATCCTGAGCAAGCAGCTCAGCAACGCTCCTCCCGATGCTCGGGACCTGCGGCCCAAGGTCCCGGAGAAGCTCGCCCTCGCCGCCAAGAAGGCGATGGCCAAGAAGCAGGCGGACCGGTTCCTGTCCGCCGACGAGTTTCTCGCCGTCATCCACGACGTGCGGAAGGACCTCGCCATCGCGGACGAACCGACGGACTCGGACCAGGATCTGTCGTCCATCGGGGACCTCATCGAGTCGTCCATCGCGGCCGCCTCCTCGGTCCGCATCGTCGCGTCGGGCTCCCTCATCAGCCAGACGGCCGACACGGAACGGCCGCCGCCCCTCACCATCGTCCGGACCGACCCGATCCGGATCCGGAACGTCCGCCTGAACCTCATCGTCTGGACGACGATCCTCCTCATCTTGCTCGTCCTCTGGCTCTCCTCCAAAGGATTGCTGTGACCCACCCCGCGTCCCTCTCGGCTCCAACCGACGGGCGCGGTTTTTTGTCGCTCCGGCCCTTCCGTCGCCCGGTTTGACACCGCGGCCCGTTCCCGGTTCACTAGCCCCATATGAATGCGAAGCGCCTCTTCAACACCCTGACCGTCCTCATCGTCGCGGTCATCCTTCTCACCACCCTCTGGCCGCTCGGCACGGTCGGCGCAGGCGAACGCGGCGTCCTCACCCGATGGGGGGCCGTCACCGGCAAGGTCTTCGGCGAAGGCCTCTTCACCCGCATCCCGATCGCGGATCGCGTGGTCATCATGGACGTGAAGGTCCAGAAGGAACAGATCGAAGCGACGGCCGCGTCGAAGGACCTCCAGAGCGTCTCGAGCATCGTGGCCCTGAACTTCCACATCAATCCGGACAAGGTCGCGAGCATCTACCAGGAGATCGGCATGGACTACAAGTCCCGCCTCATCGACCCCGCGCTCCAGGAAGCGGTGAAGGCCTCCACGGCCAAGTACACGGCCGAGGAGCTCATCACCAAGCGCGAGGACGTCCGCGAGGAGATCAAGAGGCACCTCCTCTCCAAGCTTCCGCTGCGCGGCATCGAGATCGACGACTTCAACATCGTGGACTTCGATTTCTCCCCATCGTTCAACGAGGCTATCGAGGCCAAGGTCACGGCAGAACAATCCGCGCTCGCGGCACGCAACAAGCTCGAACAGATCAAGTTCGAGGCGGAACAGAAGATCGTGGAGGCGAGGGGCAAGGCCGAGGCGCTGCGCGTCGAGGCCGCGGCCCTGAAAGACAACCCGCTGGTCCTTCAGCTCCGTACGCTCGAGAAGTGGGACGGCCGGCTCCCCTCGGTCACGGGCGGCTCGATCCCCTTCCTCGACGTCGGGACGTTCGTCACGCAGAACCCGACCGTTCCCGCGACAGGAACGAACTGACGAGAAAAAGCCCCGCGAGGGGCTTTTCGCTATCGCGACATCTCGAGGTCGCCCGTCTTCCGGAAGCCGATGCGGTCCGGGGCATGGTCGCCCGCGCCCATCATGGACCCGAACATGATGACCTCGTCGCCGTACCGGTCGCGGATGAGGTCCGCCGCGCCCGACGCGAGCCGCTTCTTGCTGTCATTCCCGCTCTCCCCTCTGTCATTCCCGCGTAGGCGGGAATCCAGAAACAACCTCCCCTGCCCCGACGGTTCCGAAAATTCGGACAACGTCACCGCGAGAAAATTGACGCGCTGCGGCGGACACCACAGGTCCCGCAGGATGCCACAGGCCGCGTCCGTCAGTGTGAACGAATCGGATGCCGGCTCATCGAGCCGGACCCAGTCCGAGGTACCATCCTCGTACGGATGCGAGAAGGAGACGGAACGGAATCCCACGGCCACGCTGACCGCTCCGGCCAGGATTCCCTGACGGCGGAGACGACGTGATGCCCGTTCCACGAGCCGGAGGAACACCGGGACGACGCGCCCCTCGCGGTTCACGCGATCCGGGACGCAGTACGAATGCCCGATTGACTTCGGCGGGACCTCCTCCTCGGTCCGGACCGTCTCGACCTCAAGGCCGTTCACCTTGGCCCACAGGAAATACCCGTTGGAGCCGAAGAGTCGCATCAGGTTCGCGGGCGCCGTGCGCTTCAGCTCGATGAGCGTCCGGATGCCCGCGCGTTCGAGCCGACGCCGGATGCGCGGTCCGATGCCGCAGACGTCCTGGAGATCCAGGCGCGACAGGACGTCGTCGAGGTTCGTCTGGTCGATGACGACGAGGCCGTTCGGCTTCTCGATGTCCAACGCGGTCTTGGCGAGGAAGCGCGTGGGCGCGATGCCGATGGAGCACCGGAGCCACTCCCCGACCTCGTCCGTGATGCGACGCCGCACGCGCGTGAGCGCCCATGCCGCCTCGGCCGCGTCGCGGTACCAGCCCGTCAGGTCGAGGAACGCCTCGTCGATGGAATAGTGCTCCACGCGATCCGTCAGCTCGTGGAAGATGGAGAAGACGCGCGACGTCACCGCACGGTACTTGGACGGGTCATTTTGGACGAAAACGGCGCTCGGCACCCGACCCTTGGCCTCCTCGACCGTCATCCCCACCTTCATCCCCATCCGCTTCGCCTCGACGGACGCCGCGATGACGCACCCATGCCGATGCAGGTACGCGCACACGCCCAACGGCCGCCCCCGCAGATGCGGATTCGCCTGCTGCTCCACGGACGCGAAGTACGAGTTCATGTCCACGTGGGCGATCAGTCGGGTCGATGGCGGGGGGAACATAAAACTGTCATGTCGAGCCTGTCGAGACATCTTCCAATTGGAAGGTCTCTCCGCGCGCTTCGCTTAGTCGAGATGACAATATATATGCATTTCGAGCTTGCCGAGAAATCTTCCGATTAAAACTCGTCCGACAGGTCGTTCCAATGCGGATTCATCGTGCCAATCAACCATTCCTTCTTCTCTCTGCTCCATCGCTTCAGTTGCTTTTCACGCGCAATCGCCGAAAGGACGTCGCTGGTCGCTTCGAAATACACGAGTATCGTCGTCTGATACTTCTCGGAAAATCCGGGCGTGACCTTCATCCGATGCTCATGTAGACGCCGATACAGATCGTTCGTAACACCGATATACAGGACCGATTTCAGTCGATTCGTCAGGATGTAGACGAAGTACAATCGACTCCCCATACATCCACCGCTGCCATGAATTAGACCCGATGTCCAATTGGAAGGTCTCTCCGCGCTGGTCGAGACGACAATCCTCTAGATGGACGCGCATTCCACCAGCGTCCAGCTCATCGATTCCGTCGAGAACGAGAGCCGATACGCGTTCGCGTCGTCCGAGACCGAGAAGATGACGGCCTTCTCGCGGCCGCGCCGTTCCGTGTGCACCATGTTCACCTTCTTCACCTGATAATACCGGTTCCCCCACTTGAACGTCATGGGTTCGGTGCGTCCTTTGCGGAACGCCGCGAGGACTTCGATGGGTTCGGCGACGGCGGAATACATAGAAAATCAGTCATTTCGAGCTTGTCGAGAAAACTTCCAATTGGAAGGTCTCTCCGTGTTGGTCGAGACGACAGTTTATACGGGCCTGAACGTCCGGATGACCGCGCGGACCACGCCCTGGATGAGCGGGTCGTGGCAGTAGATGGGTTTCATCTTGGAATTCGCGGGTTGGAGGCGGATGCGGTCGCGTTCGCGGTAGAAACGCTTCAATGTCGCGTACGCGTTGTCGAGCAGGGCGACGACCACGTCCCCATTCTTGGGCGACGGGTTCCGTTCCACCACGACGTAATCGCCATCCAGGATGCCGTCGTCGATCATGGATTCTCCTTTCACGCGCAGCACGTAGGAATTGGACGAGTCCGGCGCCAAATCGACCGGCACGGCCATGGTCTCATGCTCCTCGACCGCCTCGATGGGCTGGCCCGCGGCGATGAGCCCCATGAGCGGCAGGAGGACGCTCCTCCCCCAGCGCACCGCCTTGTCCGTCGGTTCGAGGTCGCGCGAGGATGACGAACCGCTGTTCCGGAGGAACCCCCGCTCGCGCAACGCCTGGATGTGCACGTGTACGGTCGAGGGCGACGCGAGATCGAGCCCGGAAGCGATCTCCCGGAACGACGGCGGATATCCGCGCTCGTTCAGGAACTGGACGATGAAGTCGAGGACCTCTTTCTGTTTTGGTGTGAGAGGGGGCATATGAAACAAAAATAGAACACTTGCAAAGACCTGTCAAACCATAAGAAAAAAAGGGGCTGAACGTCAGTTTTCCACAACTCGTATGAATACGCTATATCCACCTTCCACCACCGCAGAGACCAGCGAAAACCGTTGACGAAACGGAAAATGACGGATATGGTCCCGAATGGATCCTTGACATCACACTCCAAGTCCTAAAGGACTTTATCGCTCTCTCAGGGCCAACGACGTGAAATGGAGATTCGCGGTGAATCTTCAACCCGAGAGACGGCAAAAGACCATAGGCAGGAAGGAGGGTAGTTCCATGAAAGCAAAAACGAAGAAGCGCATCAGGGTGCGCGTGGGCAAGAAGAACTGCAGGACCTGCGACATGAACGGACCTCCTATCAAGTAGCTCCCGCAGGGAGGGAAGAGGCGCTTCTCTTTTCCCTCCCTGCTCACCTTTACAGCATCGAAAAGGAAGTACCCGATGAAACGATCTGAAGATGTCTGTCTGGATGTAGAGACGGATGATGCGGTATACGAAATCCGTTTTGGACAAATCCAGATAGAGATCACAGGGCGGTGCAACATGTATTGCCAGCACTGCAGGGCTGCGAATCAATCGCGAAGAGATATGCCGATCGAACAGATCGTCAAGATTATCCGTTTCGCGAGACAATTCAGTTCGGAGGATGAAGAAATCGTCCTTTCCGGCGGCGAACCTTTCATCCATCGCGACATCGCGGGCGTACTCAAGAGCGTTCGCGCGAACGGAGGGAATCGGGTCACGCTCACGACCAACGGTTCGCTACTCACCGCCGACCACCTTCGGTTAATCGAGGGGTTACACTTCACAAGCATCGCCCTCTCGGTGAGCCTCGACAGCGTCCATTCCGCTGTGCACGATGCGTTCCGTGGTCACAAAGGAGCCTTCGTGAAGGCGAACGATGCGCTACGCCTCGTCGCACAGAGCGACATACCGGGCATCGTCCCTTCGATGCGTTCCACCGTGCAGGCTTCGCAGATCGACGAGATGGAAGACCTGGTCCGACACGCCCGAAATGTCGGGTGTAAACGAATCGGTTTTTCGGCCGTGCACCCGGCAGGTAGGGCAATCGGCCGGCAAGACCTGTGGTTGTCTAAGGACCAAAAAAAGGCCTTCCTGCGCCGCGTCTACGAGTTGCAGGAAAAATATCCGGACATCGCGGTTTCCACGAGCGATCCACTGAAGTGTCTCGTGTCCGGAGCGAGCGAGGTCGGCGACCACGACGAGATCATCTTCGACGGCTGCGGTGCAGCCGCCGTGACATTCAATGTCGATGCCGACGGAACGATGACCCCCTGCGCGCTCCTCGATATCCCGATGATGAACGTGTTCGACCTAGATGTCGTCGGAATCACCGAGCGCTACCGACGACACCAGATCGTCAAAGACATGCTGTCGATGAACCTCAAGGGGAAATGCGGCGCATGTCAGATGAAGTACCAATGCGGCGGCTGTAGAGCCCGCGCTTTCATCCAGAAGGGTGATTACCTCGAGGAGGATCCTCACTGTTGGACATGACGCTTCGGGTGAGGCCGCTCCCATCAAAAAGCGGCTTTTTCTTTATCAAAATCGTCTCGTATGCTACGAATGTCGATATGAACCAATACTTGAGGGATTTCGTCGAAACAACCTTCCATGCTGCAGGAAAAGCGCTCGACTTGGGCGCCGGTGATTTTGGCGACGTCAACGGTTTGAGGCATCTGGGTTGGGAATGCGACGGGGTCGATCTCAAAGATGGGGTAGATCTCGAAAAGCCGTATACATCAACAAATGCTCCATGTGATTTGGTGTATTCGAATTACGTCTTGCATAAGCTCCAAAAAAGACATCAGCTCATTCAGACGATTTTCGATAATCTGAAAGAAGATGGTTGGTTTTTCATTCATACGTTCGATACATCCGATACGAACAGCACGTCCGACCTGTCACGCGACGTTTTGAATGGACTACTGACCGAGCAGGGTTTCAAGAATATCAAAATTCGGCTGTTCGATTTTTTCGACGACGAAGAGGGCCATAAACATTGGCATAAGATATTGGAGGCCATCGGTCAGAAACCACCTGAAGGTTCGTCTACTCTGCAAGAGAGTGGTCAAAATAACTAAAGAACATACATCCGTAAACAACTGGGGCATACCTGACGAGCTTGAGGAGATCATAAAATAACGAGACGGCGTCTGCGTTTATTGCGGTGTTACTTTCGATGAGAATTCGACTACGAATAAGGCGACCTGGGAACATATCGACAACGACGAACATAACGTCTCCGAATCCAACATCGCACTGTGTTGCGCTTCATACAATTCGAGCAAGGGTGCATCAAGGCTGTCCGACTGGCTCCAATCGTCGTATTGCAAAGAGAAAAACATCCGTTCAGGAACCGTGACTTCTGTCGTTCAGGATTTTCTGAAAATGGGCTGAACGTCCCTTTTTCCACAACCTCATCTTTCCTCGACTGGTCATTTACCGCTCAGGGCATTTCGGATAACCTGAAAGATAGCTATGGGCATCAGCGTCGAATTCAATCCTGACCTCGCGTTGCGGAACATCTCCGAATCCAAAAATGGGAATCGGAAGATCGAGGAATGCATCCCCGAAAACCTCGAGGCGGGAGAGACGTATCCGTTCCTGAAACGCGACCAACGCAACTATTGGCTGCACGGACAGATCCCCCTGCTGGAGACGCAAGGGAACGGGATCCTGTCCCGTCCAAAAGCAAGCATCATCATCCTGGAAGCGACACATTTTCTCGACGATGGTGTCGCGTATACCAAAGGAACGTATAAAGTCACCGAGGTGTTCAAGGACGACGCAATCCATTTCGAAGGCTTCAGCCCGGTCGGAACAAAATGAACATATGGACCTCGCCCAACTCACGGACAAGATCGAACTCGTCTCCAGCAAATACGCGGAGAAGGTCGGCGTGGTACGTGACCGCGACTGGTTCGCGTTCAAGCTCCAGGAAGAGCTCGGCGAGCTGACGCAGAAGTACCTGATGATGACCGAGCGCGGTCGGAAGAAGGGCCTGACCGACGAGGAAATCCGTCTCGGTTTCGAGGACGAGGTCGCCGACGTCTTGGGACAGCTGCTCCTGCTCGCCAAACACTTCGACGTGGACCTGGAGAAGGCGCTGGAGAGGAAGTGGTTCGCTTACCTGGACGAATGATATGGACGGAACGATCCGCACCGACATCCGCCCCGGCATGGCCGTGGTCATCGTGCAGAAGCATCATCAGAAGACCGGCGAGTTCACGCAGGGCGTCGTGCAGGATATCCTGACGAGTGCGCCCGTCCATCCGCGTGGCATCAAGGTCCGGCTCACGACCGGAGAGGTCGGGCGGGTACAGGCGATCCAAGAATGACCAATGAATCATCCATCATCTCTTCATATGATCGACCCCAACATCAAACCCACAGGCTGCTGCGACGTCTTCGACCCCGAGCCATGGAGGGATAAGGAAATTACGTGGACGAACAGGCGTTTCGTGAAGGACCACATCACGAGCATCTTCCATATCCCCCTGAACATGGGGTCTAAGATCACGAAGGCCATGGCGCTCATCGAAAAGGCCGGAGCCAAGGCGCCGGTCCAGCTCATGCTGACCGACGAGAAGTCCCTGTGGGGCGCGGACATCTATATCGACGTCGCGAAGGACGTGCCGGGCGCGCAGATGGCGACCCTCTCGGGGACGTTCCTCACGAAAGTCTTCGAGGGACCGTATCAGAACGTCGGGACATGGGCGCAGGAAATGACAAAATTCGTCGCGAGCAAGGGTAAGACGATGAAGAAGCTCTATTTCTCGTACACGACGTGCCCGAAGTGCGCCAAGGCGTACGGGAAAAACTACGTCGTGCTGTTCGCGCAGATTGGCTGACGATGGATATGGCCAAACACGAACGCCCCTTCCTCTACTGGACCCCGCGCGTCTTGTCTTTGATGTTTGTCGGGTTCCTGATGTTGTTTTCGCTCGACGTGTTCGACGGGGGCTACGGATTCTGGGGGACAATCCTCGCGCTGCTGATGCACAACATCCCGGCGTTCATCCTGCTCGCGCTCGTCCTAGTCGCGTGGAAACGCCCGCTCGTCGGAACCGTCGTCTTCGTCGCCGCAGGGATTCTGTATATGTTCCTGACCTTCGTGCGCGGAAGCATCCCGTGGTATCTCGCGCTGTCATGGAGCACGACCATTTCCGGACCCGCGTTCCTCATCGGCGCGCTCTACTTCCTGCAGTGGCGCAAGACGAAAAACGACCGCTCTCCATGATCCGCCTCAAGGATTGCCGTGAGCCGCTCGTCGACGTCCGGACGGCCTGTCCCGGCATCGTGGTGAACCTCGGACGGGACGGCCGGACGGCGTATCTCCGCAAGACCGTGGCCGAGATGATCTGCCGCGCGAAAACGTACCTGCCAAAAGGCATGACGTTCATCGTGAACGACGCGTGGCGGCCTCGGCATGTCCAAGATGGCATCCGCGCGGGCTTCATCGAGAGCTTCACGAGGATGCATCCCGCGTGGTCCAAGACGCGGGTCCTCCAGGAGGTCGGAAAATACGTCGCACCGTCGGACGGCGTGTTCGTCTCCGGGCACATGACCGGCGGCGCCGTGGACCTTCGGCTCTGGAAGGACGGGCGGAAGA
>JAZDIB010000030.1:0-3238 GCA_043805355.1 Patescibacteria group bacterium
GTTTCGCGACGTGGATCTCCTCGTCACGCCGACGACGCCTTCAACGGCCTTCAGGCTTGGCGAGAAGCTCTCGGATCCGCTCGCGATGTACCTCGAGGACATCTTCACGGTCGGCGTGAACGTGGCCGGCCTGCCGGCGCTTTCGCTCCCGTGCGGCCCACGGACCAGCATGCCCATCGGTATGCATCTTGTGGCCCCGTGGTTCCGCGAGGCGGACGCACTGGCCGTCGGGCGCCTCTTCGAAGCGACACGCACCTGATATGGACGAGACCCTCCTCACGACCGGTCCAGGCATCCCTCCCATGATTTGGGTGTTCGTCGGCGTCATCGCGTTCGCGTTCGTCATCTTCCTCGTCGTGAAGATCCAGCGTCTCTTCCGGCGTCCCGATCTCTATGGCATGACGCGCGAGGACGTCCAACGGCGATGGATACAGATCCGCGAGACGAGCCAGAAGGGGATGATGGGCGCGAAGCTCGCCATCATGGAAGCGGACATCCTGCTCGATGCTGCGCTCAAGTCCATGACCATGCCCGGCACGACGCTTGGCGAACGTCTGCGCGTGGCCTGCTACAAGTATCCCAAGCTCGAGCGCGTGTGGTGGGCGCATAAGCTACGCAACCGCCTCGTGCACGAGTCGACGTACCAGATCGGCCCTCGGCAGGCGCATCAGGCCCTCGACGAGTTCGAGCGCGCCCTGAAGATGCTGAATCTCCTATGATTCCGTGGCTCGAATCGCACCTTGTCCAGCTCGGTCCTGTCGTCGTCCGCACGTGGGGGACGCTCGTCGCCACCGGGTTCCTCATCGGCACCGCCATCGCATCGCGGCGTGCGAAGTCCAAGGGGCTCGAACGTATCCTCCTGTGGGACATCGCGTTCTGGGCGTTCATCAGCGCCATGGTCGGCTCGCGTATTTTTCATGTCCTGTTCTACGATTTCTCGTGGTACCTCGCGCATCCGTGGGACGCCATCGATCCCACGAAACCCGGGTTCTCCATCGCGGGCGGCATCCTGTTCGGCGCGCTTGCCGTCTGGGTCTTCACGAAGATCAAGAAACTCGACCTCGCGGCGTACGCGGACGCGGTCGCTTGGGGGCTCCCGTGGGGCATCGGCATCGGGCGTATCGGCTGTTTCCTCATTCATGACCATCCGGGCATCGCGACGTCCCTTCCTATCGGCGTCCGATATCCCGATGGCATCGCACGCCATGACCTCGGCCTCGAACTTTCCCTCGTCGGATTCGCCATAGGCATCCTCTTCCTCATCGCGGACCGCATGCATCTCGTGAAGACGCCCGGCGGCTGGGTGGGGCTCTTCCTCGTCCTCGATGGCCTCTCGAGGTTCTTCCTCGACTTCCTCCGCATCGCCGATGTCCGCTACGGATCCCTCACGCCCACGCAGTGGCTTTCCCTTCCGCTCATGGCGTTCGGTGCCTTCCTGCTCCTGCGTCGGACGGTTGACACGAAGCCGAAAACGGGGTAGTTTGCGCACAGAAACCTATGGCCTCCATCGACCAGTCGAAGAAGATCTTCATCCTCGGTTCCATCTTCCTTGGCGTCCTTGTCGTGGTCGGTCTCGTGTGGGCCATCGCATCGGATACGTCTGCAGGAAACGGCACGACGACGGCGCCGACGTTCGTCGACACGAATGACCAGACGTTCGGTCCGGCGGACGCGACCGTGACCATCCGCGTCTTCAGCGACTTCCAGTGCCCGGCCTGTCGTTCCGCGGACGCGGGCCTTCGGTATGCCATGGCGACGTACGGCAATCGCGTGAAGTTCGTCTGGAACGATTTTCCGCTGCAGTCCATCCACGCGAACTCCCTCCTCGCCTCGGATGCGGCTCGGGCCGCCGGTGAACAGGGAAAGTTCTGGGAATACAGCGAACGTCTGTTCGCGGACCAGCCGAATTGGGAGTCGCTCGCGGACCCGACCGAGAAGTTCATCGCCTACGCCCAGGCCCTGGACCTGGATGCTACCGCGTTCAACGCGGCCCTGACCAACCGGAAGTATGAGTCGTTCGTGATGGATGACCTGCGCGAAGGAGGGGCGATCGGCATCGAGGCGACCCCGACGTTCTACATCAACGATACGAAGTTCCTCGGCGCTTTGGACCGCGATACGTGGGACAAGGAGATCAAGGCCCGATTGGGCCAGCCATAAGAGGGTTGACAAGCGCCTCGACACCCCGAGGCGTTTTCGATATTCTCTATAAGCCTAAAACAACGAAATCATCATTTCACGTCTCTATGTCCATGCTTGATGGCAATCCCGCGAAGCCAGGCTCCATCTTCGAAGGCGGGCCGAAGGCCATGTTCCTTCTCGGCCTCTTCGTCGGCGTCTCCACGGTCACGACAGCATGTCTCGCGCTCATCCTCGGAATGTTCCTGACCGGCAAGACGTTCGGCGCGACCGCCGCCGTCGCCGGGAACAAGGTCGCCGCCGCCGACACGGTGACGGATCCTACCGCGACCGATACGACGGACACGACGCCGTCCCAGCCCGTGAAGGAGGTCGACGCGGCCGTCGATCACATCCGTGGCGCGAAGGACGCCAAGGTCACGCTCATCGAGTATTCGGACTTCGAGTGCCCGTACTGCCTTACCGTCAACGGCACCATGGAGCAGCTCCTCGAGGCCTATCCGAACGATGTCCGCGTCGTGTATCGCCATTTCCCGCTCTCGTTCCACGAGGAGGCGCAAAAGGCCGCGGAAGCCTCGGAGTGCGCCGCCGCACAAGGCAAGTTCTGGGAGATGCATGACGCCATCTTCGCCGCGAACGAAGCCGGGGACATGTCGGTCGACAAGTGGAAGGGGCTTGCGAAGACCCTGGGCCTCAACGTCTCGACGTTCACCTCCTGCCTCGACGACGGGGATATGGCGGACCGCGTCAGCCAGGACCTGAACGAAGGGATGTCCGCGGGCGTCCAGGGCACGCCGGCCACGTTCGTGAACGGCCAGCTCATCGAAGGCGCCGTCCCGCTCGCCTCCTTCAAGCAGATCATCGACCAGCAGCTCCAATAACAATCGATTCCGTGAGTCTGGGGCGGGGGACTTTCCCCGCCCTTTTGGTATTCGACTTGATTCTTCGGGCCGTTTCGACTATATTGTCCCCGCCGCCAACAAGTACTGTCATCCTGAGGGGAAGTCGGAGCGACCGAAGGATCTTCCGATGAGAGCGGCTGCCGAGAGTGTCAGAACAAACCAGTACCTAGGAGAGGTCGCATAGCGGTCTAGTGCAC